>PLIU01000460.1 GCA_003140095.1 Verrucomicrobiales bacterium
CGCGGACCACCGAGACTAGGTAAGTGAGTTGATCCTGGGGCGGACTCGGCGGAGGTGCCGCGGGCAACTTCATTTCCCGCTCTTGCGTGCCGGCTTTCCGGATGCGCAACAAATCCCTCCGTGGCGCCACTATATATCCGGTCGCGCCATACACCTCCATGTCCTTGCGGTCAAAAGGCCAATTCCACGAGGCCTGGATAATCCCCTGCGTTTTGGGGTAAGTCAATACTACCGTCGCCTCATCTTCGACCTTCGGATAAACCTCGGGCTTGATCTGCTGCGTTACCGCAAAAACCGAAGTCGGCCGTTGCCCCGCCATCAGCCAGGTGATCNNGGGTCGGTCAGCCATTTGAGGAAAGTTTCCGAACACCCAATCTCTCTCGGTCCCCGATGCCCGTCATGCGCCACAATCTTGCGCAAGTCGCCGATGGCATGCTCCTCGTCCGCCAATTTATAGGCGGTCTGGTTGGCTCTGTACCAGGTCGTTTCGTAATTCACNNGGCGCGCACATTTCCACCACGCGTCGATGATCCAGCGTGGACGTGAAGGCCGACACGGCGTCCACATTCGTCTTCGCCAGCAGAGCCTCCAGGCTGGTGTAAAAAAGATGGGTATCCAGATTAAACCGCTTGGCATAAGACGCCGCCAATTCGCGGTCCGGTTCCACGATGCCCACCAATTGGACATCCGGCCGATCTCGCGTAAGAGGAATAAATCCGTAAGCATGATCATGGACCAGGCCGATGATGGCAATATGGACGGCTGGCTTTGCCTCCTGCGGCCAAACCGTTTCCATCGAGATAAAAAGACCAAAGATAATGATGAATTTTTTCATGGCGCGCCCGCAGAATAGCAGCCTGAAATGTTTTATCAAACACCGTCTGCCGTAATCGCCTCGATCCGCGGCAGCCCTCGATGTTAGCGCTGGCGTGCTCACGGCTCGAATGCTGGCCAAACCCAGTCCCCATCCGCATTTGCTTTGCCCCGCGCGCTGCCGCGCTCGCCGCCGTGGTCCCGCCCATCCCAGCCGATGGAGTAAAGTATAAATGTTCCGCCCGTGCCGCGGCGATAATGCACGGGTTGGCCGCCGATGACGCCGCGGGTGACGGCGGCGATGAACTGCGGGGCAAGAGCGTCCAGCGTTTCGGGATATTCCCCGTGCGCCAGATGGTAGCGTTCCAGGGCGCAGACGATGAGTGTTTGATTGACCATCTCTTGATTTTGGGCGAATCTTTGAACCGCTTTGCTGAAGTTAGGAACCGTTCGTGAGGCCATAAAGGTATAAGGCGAGGGATCAGCGGAAATATCCTGATCCTTCTGGCTGGCGGCATTCACTTTGTCTGGAAAAATAGTTTGGCCGCCAGGCTCCAGGCTGGCCAGAAGGTCGGCGTAGCGATGGGCCAGGGCAACCATGTTTTGCCCAACCCAGCCGCGCGGCATCATTTTCGCCAGCACCGGAACGGTCCACTTGCGCGGGATGATCCCCCTCACGACAACGGCTTTCAAACTCGTCAACACATTGGTTTGCGGAAAATTCGGATAGTCCACGTCAAAAAACTGCGCCGGCGGCACGGTTTGCAGCAAGAGGAAGCACGACACCCTCGACATTTCGAAAGCTTGCTTCGCTTGCGCCGGCAGCTTAATCCTTTCGAGTTGCTTTTCCAGCGCGGCCAATTGCGGCTCGCGCCAGGCGTGCCGCCGCAATCCGTCGTCAATGGTGCCCGCGTAAAGTGCCCTCACGGCCGCGTTTATCATCGCCGACATCAACGTCATTGGCCGGCTTTCTTCCAGGATGCGGCCAAGGTCGTTCAGCAGTGTCAAGTCGTGCAGAGCCTCCTCCGGCTTTCCCTGCGCGAGATGACATTGTGCCATCGCCGCCAGCCTTTGCCAGATGAGGCGGATAGCCAGGAAATTTGGAACCGGCATTCCAATGGGATCGCTATAGTCGCCATCCATCCTTGCATAAGGCCGCTGCAACGCCTTGCGGATCAGCGCCAACTCCGGCTCGAGCTCCTCGCTCCACTTGAGGTATTCCGCCACCGTGTCCGGCGCCAGCATCGTCACCTTGTAGGAATCCTTGCCCACAGATTCAACCTGCAGTTTTCCGATGTCTGGATAGGTTGCGGTGGCGATGGGTTTGGGCAGGAATTCCGCCAACTCGTGCTCCGTTGGCTTGGTTTGGCACTGTACAACGATTTGCGCCGGCCGAATCTCCTCCGGCTGGCGCACCATGAACGGAAACTCGACTGGGTCGATAACCACCGGACCGAGTGCCTCCTTGATCAACCGCCCCGCTTCCGCTTTTGCCTGCGGCTCGCCCCATGGCAAGACGGCTGCGTTACTGTCGTTGCGGATGCTTGGGCCCGGCAGTTCAATCTTCAGTTCGGCCACGACCAGGCGCGCGGTCCGGTTGCTTATTATTTGGTTGCGCAGTCCGGCGAGGGCATCCGCCAACTGGTCCGTGACCAAGGGCGCGGTCTGCTTGCTGCCGTACCAGGGATATGATGACAGTTTGATTGACAACGCTGTCGGCGGCCTGAGATTGACATTCGTCGTCGTCCGCTCGACAAACCATTTCTGCATCTCCGGCACGCCGAACACGTTTTCATCCGCCGGCACTGGCGCGGGCGCATAATCGCCCCAATCCAGCTTGACGCCTTGGGCTTGCATGGCGCGTCTGCAATCATCCCAGGCCCTTTGGCCGCGCCAGTTTTCCTCGCTGTAAAAAATCACGATCAATACTCCCAAAAGAGCGCCCCCAGCCAGCCAGCGCCGCAGGGAGCGCCCATGTCTTGTTTGGCGAGAGTTCATAAGACAGCGAGCTAAAGCCTCATTTCGGTTTGGTCATGCGCAACGTTCGTTATATATCAATCCTCAAAGAACCCCGAAAGATTCGAGCGCCGGGCAAACGGCGTCCCTATGCGGCCCTTGCCGCATCCGTTGGGGTTGAATGCCGTCCGTATCGCGGTGGTCTCTTCCTTCTTTCTTAATCCTAATCCTAATCTTAATC
>PLIU01000256.1 GCA_003140095.1 Verrucomicrobiales bacterium
CGCAGGGGGCGCAGCACGGCGGATGCGATTGAGCAGTGTTTCAGTGTGCTCAGTCGGCGGAACCATGCGCCGTGGGTCTTGGAAGGCGACATTCGAGGCTGCTTCGATTATCTCAGCCACGAGTGGATGCTGCGCCAAATTCCCACCGACACGGAAGTTCTGCGGCGATGGTTGAAAGCCGGTTACGTCGAAAATCGAACCTTGTTCCCCACGGAGGCAGGCACGCCGCAAGGCGGCATCATCTCGCCGACGCTGGCGAACATGACCTTGGACGGATTGGAGCAACTCCTGCCTTTCGCAGGCGGCGTGACGGAGCTAGGCAATACCGGCTCAAGGTCAACCTCATTCGTTACGCGGATGACTTCATCATCACCGGCCCGGCCAAGGACGTGCTGGAAAACGAAGTCCGACCGCTGGTCGAGCAGTTTCTGCGCGACCGTGGTTTGCAGCTCTCGCCCGAGAAAACCTGCATCACGCATATCGAAGAAGGGTTCGACTTCCTCGGACAAAACCTCCGCAAATACGACGGCAAGCTGCTCATCAAGCCGTCGAAGAAGAACACGCACAACTTCTTGGAGAAAGTCCGAACGATCATCCAGGAGAACCGGACCGCAACGCAGGAGATACTGATTCGTCAACTCAACCCCGTCATTCGGGGCTGGGCGAACTATCACAAGGCCATCGTGGCCGCAGACACGTTCAACAAGGTGGATCATGTGTTGTGGCAAAGTCTCTGGCGCTGGGCCAAACGCCGACACCCGAACAAGTCTGGTCAATGGGTTATGCGCAAATACTGGCATACCATTGGTCAACGAAGCTGGGTGTTTGCGGTGGACACCGGCGACCGAACACCGAGCGACCAAATCGTTTGGTTGAGGTTGCGACAGGCAGCCGACACCAAGATACGGCGGCATCCGCAGATCAAAGGCACGGCCAATCCGTTCGATCCGCGCTGGCGCCGGTATTTTGAAGATCGTGCATTTCTCAAGCGATTTGGCATTCATCGGTGGGAAGCCGGGATTAAAACGTTGTGAACACCGGCTCTGCTCATGCAGGGCTTTTCAATGGCTTGAGCCGGATGAGGCGAAAGTCTCACGTCCGGTTCTGAGGGGAGGGGATGGCGGCAACGCCATCTCCTTACCCGACTCCACGGGCTTACGGTCGGCCCCCCTTCCCCTCACGACCACGCCCGTTCCTCTGCTCAAACCGCGTGCTCGTCACGATCTGATCTTTTTCGGCCGCAGGAGCGGCGCGCTTCCGTCTGCGGCTCGGCTCGCGTCGTTGCGCTATGGCTCCGAGTGCCCCCAATGCCCCCGCTCTACGCCCACGCTCCACTTCCCGCGTGCCGACCCCAGACCGAAGCCTCGTCAAGCGCCACACGAACGGGACATTAAGCTACTGTGGCAAATATGAACGCTGATTTGGCCAATCACTGGAAGGGAATGCACTTGCCACTATCGCGGCAATGTTGAATATAGCAAGAAAATGTAAACTCGACCGAACGAAAAATGAAACCTTTAAGAATTGACTGCGCTCAGGAAAACTGGAAGTTGCTTCTCAAGCGAAATCTTCAAGACCAAATTGAAGTGACCCTAGACGGCTTTGATTACCTGGCTGATGGCCAGTTTTGCGAACTGCTCGCCCTTTCTCATTTAATGGACTTTCGACTCGACGTGCGAAATAAAACCGGGCGATTCACGAAACGCCCACCTGCCCCTTGATGCCAGAGAGCATTTACAGACTGCTTTTTCCCGCCGCCTTGGCCTCTGCCCACCTTTGCCGGGCAGCCGCCGCCATTTTGGCCCTGACAGCGCGGCTCACCTTTCTTTTCTTTTTGGCGGGCAAGGCGCTTGCGCTGCGCCACGCCACTAAAAAGACAGGCCGAAAGCGCGAATTTGCCAGAGATGAATTCATTTTACAGCCGCGAGAAGCTGGCATTTCCGCACTCGCAAATATTTTCTGACGTACCGCGACCGGGGCTGAGGTTGATCTGGTTTCGCAAATGCTGTAGTAAGGTGAAGGATTGCTGCCATGAGTTCTGAGCCAAACTTGGGTCCGCAACGATTTGGAGTTGCGTGGACGGAAGAGGAGAAGCGGTTGCTTGGCGTGCTGCCGGATCGGGCATTTGCGCGCCGATTTCATCGCACGCTTGCCGCAGTCAAAGCTCGACGTTATCTAAACCAGCGAAAACACCGTTCGCCTCGACGCTGGTCGCGCCAGGAAGAGAGGCGTCTTGGGACCACTACTGACGCTGAACTTGCCCGATTATTTCTGAGGGAGCTGTCCGACGTCAGGAATCGACGGGAGCAACTCGGAATCTCGGTACTCCCGCAACGGCGAGGATGGACTGTGGAAGAAGAGTCTCTGCTTGGCACCATGTCGGATCGTGAGCTGGCCCTGCGATTGAACCGTTCACGGTCTTCTGTACAAATCCACCGGTGGAGCGCCAGCATTCCTCCTCACGACCGTAAGCGGTATTGGAATGAAAGCGAGGTGAGGCTTATCGGAAAATTGCCAGATAAGAAACTCGCCAAGCGTCTTGGGCGATCCAGGACGTCTGTGCGTGGAAAACGCTCCGCGTTAGGCATTCGGGCTCGCCAGCCCGAAGGAAAGAAATACTGGAAACTCGAACATTTGAAAATGCTTGGCAAATTTTCAGACGAGGAGGTGGCCAGGCGCCTGCGGCGATCGTTATTAAGTGTGCGGAGCAGGCGATCGGCAATGGGGATTCGGCTGGAGAACCCAAAAACCAATCAATGGACGAAGGCCGAAATCACGCTTCTGGGAACGATGAGTGACGGGGAAGCGGCATGGAAACTGGGCCGCTCCTACGTGGCGATACAAAGCACTCGAAATCGTCTAAAAATCTCTAACCCTCATCTTTTGTGCCGTCCTTGGTCAAAGGCTGAGTTAAATTTGCTAGGCACTCCTTCCGATGCGGAGGTGGCTCGGAGAATCGGGCGTTCTGCAAAGGCTGTGGCCACCCGCCGGCGAATGTCAGGTATCCCAGACCCACGCTCTTACAACCGGCGCTGGACGGAAGATGAACGGGCGCAACTTGGCAATGTGCCCGATTGTATTTTGGCTAAACGGCTTGGCAGGTCATTTTACGGAGTTCGCGCCATGCGAGTACGATTGAGAATTCCCGATCCGGTTCGACCTAAGAAAAAATGGTCAGAGGCCGAGATCCGTCTGCTCGGGACCGCGCCGGACTCAGTTGTAGCACGCAACCTCGGGCGCAACCTGCGTATGGTGATCAGGAAGCGCCTGGCCATGGATATTGCCAACCGTTTCACACCACGGGCCCCCACTTGGACCAGAGAACAACTGGCGATGCTCGGCAAACAGCCGGACGCCGAACTGGCTCAAAAGTGGGGTCGCACACTTCTGGCTGTGACAATGAAACGACGTCAGCTAAGAATTAGGATGAACTGAATTCTTAACGACAACATCAATGTTTTCCAACAGATACGAGGTTCGATTCCCTTCACTCGCTCCATTGCTTTGTTACTCGGCATAATATGGAAGAACGATGAGCGCGTCGCCGGAGTTGCGCACCGAGTCAACTTAAGATTATTCTGGACTGACCATGATCTCGTTCATCGTTCCCGCGCATAACGAGCAAGCCACTATCGCGCGAACCATGCAAGCGATACATGAAGCCGCTCGCTCGACTAGCCAACCGTATGAAGTAATTGTAGTTGACGATGCTTCCACAGACGCCACGGCGGAAATTGCCCGACAAAATAACGCGACAATATTGACAGTTAATAATCGGCAAATCGCCGCCACTCGTAATTTCGGCGGACGCGCGGCGCAAGGCGAACGATTGTTTTTTGTTGACGCAGATACAACGATCAATCCGCGCGTTGTCGCATCGGCGCTTCGATGGATGGACAAAGGGGCGGCTGGCGGCGGTGCTCCGGCGCGCTTTGAAGGAGATGCGCCGCTTTACGCGCACTTCTTGTTGTGGTGGCTTGGATTGTGGATGAGGCTGGCTGGAATTGCTGGCGGCGCTTGCATGTTTTGCACTCGCGATGCGTTTCAGGCAGTCGGCGGCTTTGATGAACGACTTTTTGGCGCGGAGGACGCAGCGATGTCTTGGGCATTGAAGCGCGAAGGCCGATTTGTGGTGCTTTGGAAATATGTGCTCACTTCCGGCCGTCGGGCGCGCGGAGTTCAAGGACTGCAAATGCTGGCGTCTTTGATTCGCATGGCTTTTTCCCCCGGAATGTTGACGCGCCGTTCGTCCGTGAAAAAAATCTGGTATGAATCAAACCGCGAAGATAATCACAAAATTTTCAATGTGCTGGCCGGTCAAGTATGCAACGCCATCCTGTTGTTGATTACGATAGTAATGATCACCGATCCACTGTTCGATCATATTCCATGGTTGAAAACGCACATCGTCGGCCGGCTGGGCACAATCAGATTTGCCATCAATATATTTCTTGCTCATATACTGCTGGCGCTTTGGCCATGTACTTATTTTCTTTTGCGGAGCCTGTTTCGACAAAGGCGATGGCTGGAGCGGATTAAATTAGTTGCCTTGCTCGCGTTATGCTTGTGGTTTGCCTGGGGTTGCACGCGGGCTGTCATTTGGTTTTGGCCGTGGCTTTTCCATTGGCTGGTGCATTTCTACAATGGATGACGACTCTTTAAGCATCAGTCACTCGTCCCGTTGTGGCGGATAATGCCGAGTTGAAAACAAAAAAAGAGCGATTCTTCAACTTTTTGAAGAATCGCTCTCTGTGCTCGGCACTATTCATTACACGGCACAATACGAGGGCTGGTTTGGGCAGCTTTACAC
>PLIU01000136.1 GCA_003140095.1 Verrucomicrobiales bacterium
CGCGTAACGGACTCGCCCGCCCCGCCCAGAGGCGCGCCCGCGACGTCCGCAAAAAAGTCTTAGGTTGTCAAAACGACGGTATCGAACATAACGAAAACTTCCAAAAACAACCCACAAAATGTGCTACAGACCCCGAAATTCTTTGTCCGTCCATTTTATTGCAGCCATAAAGATGTCACGGCGACGGCTACCTTGGCGCAAAGGAACTCAACGTGGCCAGAACAAAGAACGCCAAAAAACCTGCATAACACAGCCAGCGGGCCTTGACCTGAGCCTTTTGATAATCAGAATTGATTTCGAGTTTCCGCAAGCGACCAGAAACAATCCGATCAAAAATCACAAAATAAACGGCGATGAGACTCCACACGGCCAAATATCCGGCCCATATCAACAAGCCTGATGGTAGATAGTTTACAGCGCCGAAGCAGAGGAAAAGAAGCAGCAGCGGAAGACTGCCCCACACTTGCAGCCGCGAGAATGAGTCCAACAACGTCAACTTCTCCGTGGGTGAAAGCAATTTCATGGCGCGGACTCCAAACCACCGGCCACTAAACACCCCCACGATCAACAAGGCCAGTCCCGCGATAATCAATGGATTGGGCACAACCAAACATTATATTCCAGACGCTGCTTCTGGTCAATATCTCCCCGTCGCAGCCCCAACGAGGTGCAATTTTGGCTTGCGCCACCGTCCTCGACTACAGGACGATGATTCAACAGTGAATGTCATTCACGATAGCAAGCCGGACAAAAATCTTCACGGGTTCAAGTCCACGAAGTTCCTTGAGGACGAGGTGCGGTATCGGCTGCTCTACGGCCCTTATGAACCGCCTTTGGTTAAGGGTGGATTTCTGACTGATGCGATTCGCGGCAAAGTCCAGTTTAGCCACTTTACCAAGGCGCTGATACCGTGGCCGAAATGTAAAGACCCAAGAGCAGGAGCGGCGGCTTTGTTTTATGCGGGGATTTAGTGCGGGCGCTCACCCATGAAGCGGCTCCTGCCATTGCCCATCATTGGGGAGTATCTCATGCCACGATCAACAACTGGCGGCGGGCGCTTGGACTCAGCGGACGCAAGCCGTGCAGCCATCTTTGGGGACTCCATGCTCGATAGTCGACGCGCTGGACAGGGGCAAGTCCACGGTGCTCGTTCAAGCGTACTCCTTCACCTCCGCGCCGATTGCCAAGGCGCTGTCGAGGCGCACTGCCGGGGCGTGAAAGTCGAGGTCGTGCTGGAAAAGAGCCAGCGCACTTGAACCCGACGCCGTACGAAGCAGTGGTGCAGATGGAAGTGGACTTAGCGGAGGATTTGCGCCGGGCCGATTACACGGTCACGGGCGGGCATTAACCAGTCCGATCAACCCGGTCAACAATCCACCCGTCGTGAATTATTGCGAGGGGAGCGGCGTGAAAGAAAAGGGTGAGATTCCTTGCTAGGGCAACTTTGCGCCGTAAGATCGGGTCGTGTCGAAGCGGTCCCGACTGTCGCTCTGCGTACCGGAAACTGCGGTCGGCACCCTGCGTTGGACAGTTTCGCCGCTGTCGAGTTCATGGAAAGTGATCAAAATGAATCTTATATCAGGCCGCTTACGGTCAATTTGGACCATCTTCTGGAAATCCGCAGTGTTCGTTTGCCTTTGGGGAATGTTGTACACACCATTTATCATTGCCTTCAAAGACCATATTGTACGACAGGCGAACAGCTTTTCGCCTCAAACCCGGCTGTATGTCGAGGCGACCGGTGTATTGGCCGTATTGGCTGCGGGCTGGATAATGGTGAGATTCATTGACCGACGCCCATTCAGGACATTGGGATTTGCGCGTGGCCATGTGGGTCACGACATTCTGATCGGCGTGGGGATAGGAACAGTCTGGCTCGGCCTTTCGCTGCTTGCCTTGTGGATCATGGGGTGCGTGTCTATGCGATCTTCCTTTACGGTTCTCGGTCCCTCTCTTGTCTGGGCGGGGGCGGCGCTCCTGCTCAACACCGTCACTCAAGAGGTACTCGTGCGCAGCTACATTTACCAGACTATCAAATCTCAAAGCAATTTCATCTGGGCCATTGTGGGGTCATCAATTTTGTTCACGCTTGCTCCATGCTGGCGCAATGGCGGGAGCGTGGCTGCCTGCTCTAAATCTGTTTCTGGCGGGTGTTTTCTTTGGTGTAGCTTATCACCAAACAGGCAATTTATGGTTGCCGATAGCCATTCATTTTACGTGGAACTTCTTGATGGGTCCTGTCGCTGGTTTGACGGTCAGTGGCCAAAATGAGCTGAACAGGGGCTGGCAATTGATGGACGTGCAAGGCCCTGCCTTGTTGACAGGCGGGCGTTTTGGCATGGAGGGCGGCTTGATAGTTACCCTCACCACGGCTATTGCAACTGGCCGTGGAATGTGCTTTGGCAAACCTTCCCGGACTGGGAGCCTTTTGGCCCAGTTCACGTTTACCACAGGCCCGAAATCCAGCCGTCGCCCGGTGAACGAGAAGGATGTCTCAACCTTGGCTGACCCCGCTACTAAACGGAAATTTTTTGAGTCGAGCTTCGCTTATAAATCCGAAGGGGAAGACTGACTTGCAATGCTATATGACCGACCCAAATCCAAATATCCCGATGATGCGACGGCGCGCGCGAGTGACGGGCATCCTCTCATCAGCAAGACAAGAGCGCCGTGAGCGGGCGCAAAAATTTATGAGACCGGCATACGATACGAAAGCAAATATGTCCAATGGCAAAAAACCGATTGAGCCGCGCGAATTCATCTTGAACGCGCCAAACCCAACGCTGACCCAAGCGGACGTGCGGGATTACTTACTGCAAGCCGACTTCCCACCAGCGTGGGGGCTAAACATGGAATCCGAAATCAGGAGCCGCCTCACTGCGTTGGGTTTCCTGAAAATCTGGTGCCAATGTCAGGAGATTCACAGAATCGTCCGAATGCGCATGAGCTACGGCGCGGGCGCAAGGCCACCGGCTGCCGCAATCAAGCGACTGCTGCGCCGAATGGCGCGAGAACTGGGAAGTCCGGTCACCAGTGGGGGCATGAACGTCTGGGTGGAGCGCGACCGAATAGAGGCGGCAATCGTCATGGAGCAACCTGCTGCTTGAGACGACCCCCGGATTGAAACCGCAAATATGCTCCACGCCGGGCATCCTCAAAACGCTCCAAATCTCCAGGCCAACATGGTACCGGTGGTTGGAGGTAAAGCCGCCGGTCGGCGGTACTTTGTAGGTAACCGGTGAGCCGCTCGGATCGCCATTTGAGGACTTGAGAAATGCGAACACCAAAGCTGAACGAAAAACTGACAATTAGCGAAGATGAGTCGTTCGAGATGTCGAGCCTTTGGCCGAAGAACACGGGTTTGAGTCATCGCGTCTGGATCAGCGTTAATGTCAACCAGCGCCATCCCCGCCCCCCAACTGAGAGTGGAAGGGCCGAATCGGAAATTCTAGCCTTGATGACCCAGTCGAATTCCTGGCCGGTCGGCCTGCCGAATTGTCTGCCGCTCAGTTTAGGAATTTACAGCGATTCGTAGCGCTCAATCGCAAGACTTTGCTGGCCCACTGGAACGATCAAATCGACACCGCCACGGCCATTCGTCGTTTGCAACATATCCGTCATCGTGATGCTCGAATGCCGCCCGTTAGCGGAAGCTGCTCTCACAGGTGACCGGCTGAGGTGGAACGGGCCGGTGGTCCGCTTCATCAAGCAGGAAGTCAACCGGGGCGAATACACCTTCACCGAGATGCCCGGTCCCAAAGGCTCCCATGCTTTTGAAGCGACCAACAAGGCGGGCAGCCATCCTCGTCTTCCAGTTCAACCACCGGACAAGGGGCGTCGAGTACTTTGGCACGGCTAACTGTACGAAGATCGCGCCGTTCTCGCGCTGGCAGTACGATAGAAGAATCCGGTTATGAGAGAAGTCGCCGCGTCCTGAAGTCCACCAGCATCAAATTGTCCAGCCATCCCGCTGCGCCTCTCAGCACTCCATGCCCCGACGTTAAAACCGAAATCGCGACAAGTCCCGAACAAGCCAGCGAGGCCGGGCGGTCGCTGGCCCGGCTGCGCCGAGCGCGGCCTCGGAAATGGACAGGCTGGCTCTATGGTGAGCATTTCTGGCGTGGACGGTTGGTGGTTCTGCCGGGCGGCGAGGTCGCACCGGTGGTGTGGTGTTGCCGTGGGCGAGTCCTGATCCAGAATATCCATGATCTCCCGGTTATCGAATGGTTGAACTGGGGTGCATTGCTTGAGGACGAGGTGAGGCCCTTCAAACATCCGGCTGCCATTGCGCTGGGACGTTCGAAGCGCGGTGTCCGCGAGAAAAAGTCCGAGGCCAAGGCTCTCGCCGCTCGGGAAAACGGCTCACGCGGTGGACGGCGGCGCGGGCCAACGGCGAAGTCACCGGCCCAGAGCACCGGTGGGACGCAACTGAAATAGGTTCATGCCACCAAAAAGTCGGCTAGTTTCTGAGAACCGCGAGGTGTGGTAGCCTTGGCTCGCTCCGGTTTCATTCTTTCAACAACGCGGAGATGTCCACCGGCCTGCCAAGCCGTGCCTGTGAGTCGAGGGCTGGACGGATTTGGGCGAGCCTTTCCGCGCTCAAACCCATTATTGTTGCGAACAATGATTTCTTCTCCGCTGCGGGCATCCCCGTGGCTGCTGCGTGTTCAAAAACCAATTTGCTCGCCAAGACGCGGGTTTCGTCCTCGACGACCAAGGCAAGGGCTTCGGCTCTGACCTCCAACAACGTCTCCGGGAAATCCTCGACACGCTCCTTCGCCAACTGGTAGTGGTGGAGCGCACCTTCAAAATCTGCGTGTGTTATAAAGTCCCCGGCGCGTTTGCGTTCCTCATCCACTGACATCGCAATCAACGTAATCGTGGACGTGGTTTGAGTCGGCGCGGGCGAAGGCTGGTCAATGTGCGGGTGAGGCTCACAAGGAAGGTGGGATTCGACGATTTCATTCTCGCCACTTTTTGTGTGGGATTTAGTGCTCTCGACTTCCACACATTCCGTGTGGCGTTCCACGAGAAACATAAGCCGATGAGAACGGGCGCGGCCACGGCCAATTGGCTGAATCAAGCGGCGCTCGCGCAAACGCCGCAACAATGACTCGATGCCGCGCTCCGAAAGACCAAGCAAGCAGGCCAAGCGACCATTCGAGCAAGCGGGGAAGTTGTGGATGTGAGCGAGTGCGACGCGCTCGGCGATGGTTAGGTCAGGCAAACAAACGATCTCGGCGGGTATGGTGATGGTCAGGGCGGCGGA
>PLIU01000149.1 GCA_003140095.1 Verrucomicrobiales bacterium
TTGCCCGAACCGGTGGGGCCGGTAACCAGGATCAATCCGTGGGGCGAGTCCACGGCCGACTTGAACCGCACGTAAGTCTCCGCATCAATGCCCAGCTTGTCCATGCTGGCGGAGAGGTTTGACTTGTCCAGCACGCGCAAGACGCATTTCTCCCCATGCACGGTGGGCAGGAAGGAGACGCGCAAATCCACGTCCCGTCCTCCCACCCGCACGCGCATGCGGCCATCTTGGGGCAGACGCCGCTCGGCAATGTCCAGGCTGCTCATCACTTTGATGCGCGAGGCCAGGGCGACTTGCAAATTCTTGGGCGGCGGGGGCATGTCGAGCAGCGCACCGTCGATGCGGTAGCGCAAGCGCACCATGTTTTCGAAAGGCTCGATGTGAATGTCGCTGGCGCGGTCCTTGATGGCTTGGACCAGGATGAGATTGGCCAGTTTGATCACAGGGGCTTCCTCGCTGGAGGCGGCCAATTGCGCCAAGTCGGTCGTTTCGGCCGCCTGCTGGGCCACTTCCAGGTTATCCGCGTCCGCGTCCGCCTCCGCCTGCTTGGCGGCGTCCTGGATGATGTCTTCCATGGTGGTGGAGCGAGCGGGGTCCATAGTCGCCAGTTTTTCCACAATGGCTCTCTCGGAAGCGATGAGCGGGGAGACTTCCAGCTTGGTGGTGCGTTTGACGTCGTCCACGGCCAGGACGTTCAGCGGGTCGGCCATGGCCAGGTAAAGCCGGTTGCCCAGGCGGGAAATGGGCAGCACTTTGTAATTGTTGGCCATGTCGCGGGGCACCAATTCGGCCACTTCCGTCGCGATGCCCATGCGGGACACGTTGACGGGCGGGGTGTTGAGCACGCGTCCCATCGAGACCACCAGGTCGTTCTCCGACACGTAGGCCTTTTCCACCACCAGCTTGATAAAGCGCGTGCCTTCCTTCTTTTGTTTCTCCATCAATTCCTCAACCTGCGCGCCACTCAACAGTCCGTCCTCAACCAGGGCATCGGCGATGCGTTCTCCAAGTGACTTGTTAAGAGGCGGCATAAAAATCAACGATAGGCTTTGCTCAAGACGCGCATCAAATCGGCCGGCGCGGCCAAGTAAAAGAGCAGCCGGTGGCGGAGAGATTCTTCCAGGTCGGCCGCCGCTTTTTTGTTGAAGGGATTGGCGGTGGCGATCATGACGGATTTGCTCATTCTGTCGAAAGGCGCCACACACCAGCGCTGGCAGGTTTCGCGCGGGGCCGTCCGCACTAACTCAATGTCCAGCTCGTAGCGTTCCAGCGGGATGTAAGCCAGCCGCGAGCGGTCCGCCAGGACTTTGAGCGATTTATCCACCGTCATAAGCTGCCGCTCCGCCAAGTTATAAATGAATGGTTCGACCGTTTTTGTGGGCGGCGTGGTCAGGCTGGGCGCCGGCCAGCACAAATCAAAATCCATCGACGTAATCAGCTTGGAGTCAACAAAATACTTGAACATGGTCTGGCGGCCGTCATCGACTTCCGGTTGGGCGGCGGCCTTAATGCCGGTTTTTTTGACGAAGAGCGCGTCAGAGACTCTTGGCGAGGGCATTTCCATTTCCGGCGCCGGTTTGGTCAGATTATTGGCCTTGCTTTCAATCTCGGCCATGGCGGTCATGGCATCCGCGTCCTCGGGGTGGCGTTGGAGGATGGTTTCGTATTCGAGAATGGCCGAGGAGAGCTGGCCCAACTGCACGTAAGCCTCGGCGATGCGTTTGGAAGTTTGGATGACCTCATTCTCCATGCTCAGCTTGAGATAGGCCTCTTTGAGGATTTCCAGGGACTGATAATCTTGCGGCTGCGATTGAGTGATGACCTCGAACATCTCAATCGTCTGGCGCAACTGCGCCTCTTCGCCTGGATTTAAAGTGCCTAACATGCAATATGTTGATTCTGTAAGCTTAATTCATGCTTCGTTCGCAAATCAATGCCGATTTACCCAATTTTCGAAGACCGAAAAAAAACGCTGCTCAGACGATGTCGATTCCCTCATGTGTTGCACTGCGCCACCGTGGAACATCTTACTCATTGAGCAGGAGCTTAAAGTACATTTGCGAATTAGTCGGCACAACCGTGTAAGGCGAGGCCGCCGTGTTCGTGGTCCAAGGGCCGGCAACGTTGGTGGATTGGAGCAGCGTGCCTTGCGACCATGTGAGGGTCAGGCCGCCCGCGCCTGCCGGGGCTAGGTTCAACGTAACGCCTGGAGCGATCGAACCCGCATTATAAAGCGCCAATATCTGAGAAGCGGAGAGGGCTTGGGTGAAGATGGCTGCATGGGCAATGCGGCCGGACAATAAGCGTTGCGTTCCATAATCGGGCGAGCCGCCAATCCAAACATCAAGGCCGTCCCCGGCGGGCACGCCAATCGTGTTGTTGGCCGCGAGTACGCCATCGACGTAGAGCGAGCCGTTGTCCGTGACGTTGGGTACTCCCGTGCAGGCATAGGCCACCATGTGCCAGCCGGTTCCGATGATGGAGTTTGAGCCGGTCGCGTCAGGATTGCTGCCGTCGGCAGAGCCCGGCTCGCCACTGGCGTTGACGCTGGTACGCCAGGAAGGATCGCCGTGGCCCATTAATCCCGAAAAATGAGAGAGTGTGGCTGGAACATTCAACCAAGCCATGGCGGTTATGGCGCCCGTGATGTTGAACGGGCCTTCGGGAATGTCCACATAGGCCGACGAGCCATCAAAGAGCACGGAGTAGCTGGGCGAGCCGAAGCCCAACAACGGCACACCCGCCTGGGCGAGGGTCACACCACCCGCATAGGTTCCATTATAACCGCCGACAAGATTATAAGCGACTGAGCCACTCGTTTCGTTCAAAGGCCAATAGGCCAACGGTCCATCAGCCATCACGGCGGCGGCATAGGGACTCAGCAAGGCACTCCTGGTGAACTCGGCCGAGGCGACCGGACTGCTTGGTTGACCCGCCACGACGCCAACCGCCTGCACCGTGCCGCTGTTGGTGAGCGAAAAAGGCCCGGTGTAAAAAATGGAATTGGTCGCCGGCGTGCTGCCGTCCAGCGTGTAGTAGATACTAACACCGTTGGAAAGGGAGGAGAGCGACACCATCACGGAATTGGTAAAGACGCCGCCGTTGGGTGAAATGACCGGTTGGGCGAGATAACTGAGGTTGCCGAAAACCGAGAGAGCATCGACCGCGCCGACATACACCTTGCCGTTGGCAACGGTGGGCATCGTGAATTTGATGGCCAGTCCGGGATTGTCCCGGGCCGGGTTCTGGCTGCTGTTGTAGAGTTCCAATGCCAGATTGGTCGCGTTATAGGCGTTCAGAACGGCCGGTCCATTCTGATTGGCCGAGGAATCGATGCCCCAAACGATGGCGTTGCTGACGCCGTTGGCCGAAACCACCAGCGAGGACCCGGGATAATTGATGTTGGTGGCGGACTGGCTGGTTGGGCTGGTATTGATGCCGCCATTGGAGATGGCAAACGCCTTGGCGTAGTCCCCGGCGGCGCAATAATAAATCGTGCCGTTGAAGTACGCCGGGGTAACCCACATATACCCGGTGGCGCCGGAAACTTCCTGGACGATTTGCGTGTCGCCCGCGGCGTTGAACTGACCAAGATTATCGCGATCCAAAAGCCAAAAGACCCCCGCCTTGCTGCCGGCCACCAGCAAGTGAGGATGCGCGGCGCTGCCCACGACATCGGGCAAAAGCATTAAACCGGCGGAGCCGATGTCCAGGTCTTCCAAATTGAGGGAAAGCTGATTGGCGGGGGCAAAGAAATCCAGCAGCGCCAGCCCGCCCGCGGGCGAGAGCTTGACCACGCTGTCGCCATAGTTTTGATTGACAGAGTCGAAGGTACCGTTGCCGGTTTCGACGTAGATGTTGCCCGCCGCGTCGGCCGCGGGGCCGCCGCCCGACTGCCAGATTCCGCCCGCCGAACCGTTTGGGGTGGTGTTGAAAACCCCTTCCTGCTCCAGCGTGTAGGCATTGTAGGTGAACACCCAGCCGTGGTAGGGCGGAAAATCCTGGTGCGAAGTGAACATGACGCATACCACGCCGCCGACCAGCAACAGGGCGGGACGGTTCATATGTTTGGCCGGCTCGAACACCACCCCGTTGACCGGATCAAAGCCATCCCCGACACCCGGCACGGCGCCCTGGATGACGACGGGGCCGCCAAATTTTTCCGCGCCGCTGACAACGTCCAGCGCGTGCAAGCGATGCACGAAGTTGGTCACCGCGCCCGCCACTTCTTTAGTGTTGACATCGACGTATAGGGTGCCCGTGGCGGGATCGATCACGGGAGTTCCGCTGATACCCAGTTCCGGCCCGTAGTATCCGGGCGAAGTGGAAGCCTGGAGGTCGGTCGCGGATTGAATGGTGGTCACGCCGGCCGCAGGATCAATGAAACTGACGTACCAAAGGGGCGGGCCGTTGACATCAGCGTCAAAGGCATAAACGCCGTCGTGCCCGGTGGCGGCGAAGACCAGGTTGCGCAGACCCTGGCCGGGCAGGGCCACATCGGCCAGCACCAGGGGCTGCGCCAGCAAGTAACCGTCGAGGACGTGGGAATAAAGGAGGCCGAAGGTATTAGAATTGACATTGGCGGGGGTGAGGACGGTTTCATTGGTGTTCTGCCCGGAACGGCTGTTGTCATTGCGCCCGGTCGGAACGGAGACAAAAACCTGCGGTGGAAGAAGGGCCGCCGACGTGGTGAAGCTTTGGACCGGCGCGCCCCAGGAATTCCCGGCGCCGTTGACGGCTTGGGCGGTGAAAAAATAGGTGGTGTTGGGCGTCAGGCTCGAAACGACTTGGCCAAACCAGCCGCTTTGCGTGGCCGGAAGAACCAAGCTGTTGGACCACGCGGCGGGATTGTTTCCGCCATTGGACGGTCCGTAAAAAATGGTCACGACCGGCGCATCGCCCCCAGTCGCAAGCACGTTGCCGGAAAGGATGGCCCCATTCGGGCCGACATTGGTGGCGGGCAGGTTTGTGACCGATGCCGGCGAAGGGCTGATGGTGGTGAAGGATTGCGAAGCCGGCGCCCACGCGACGCCCGCTGGATTGATGGCCGCGGCCCGGTAATAATAAGTGGAATTCATGGACAGTCCGGCCACGCTTTGCGCGAACGATCCTCCTTGAAAACCCAAAGAAATTCCTTGATTCCAATTCGCCGCGTTCGTCCCGCCGTCGGAGCTTCCGTAGTAGATGAACACCTCGGGAGCCGCCCCGCCGGTGGCAATGACGTTGCCGCCCAGAATCGCGCCGCCGGTTAGAATGTTCGCAACCGGTGTATTGGTGACCGCCGCCAGCGTGTAGGGGCCGTTGCCCTGATGGCCCGCGACGCCGCTCAGTGCGTAAACCGCCGTGGCGCCAACACCCGCGGCCTGGTTAAACGTCAGGCTGGCAATGGCTTTATTGGTGACGCCGAACCGCGCTGTCAAATCATAGGTGGTCTGGTAAAAACGCGGGTTAGTGGGGCCGCCGGCGGCGGCGCCGGTGCTCAAGTTGATGCGGTCGAAACCCAGCCAGGCCACGTTGAGACTGCTGACAAACCAGTCCTGGGCATTGAAGTTGGTCACCAGTGCGGTGCCATCGGAAAAATTGATCGTGACGTTGGGAGTTCCGCCGCCGGAAGCGGAATTGGCTATGACGGAGAGGCTGTCATAGATATTCGGCACTGCAAGAGTCAGAGTGGTTTGGTTGGTCCCGGTGTCGCTGCTCATTTCCAGCGCGTTATCGCCGGAGTAGGGCTGCAACTGAAATAAAGTGCCGTCGAGAAGACTGGAGATGGAGCCGTCGCGCGGAAGTCCGTAAGCGGTGCCAGGGAGGCCCGCTTGATAGTAGGCCGTGTTTTCGCCTGGATTGAACTCCGATGCCGCGGCGGTGTAGGGCGGACCGCTGGCGGTGTTTTCTATGACCAGATCGCGATTCCAACCGATGGCGGCAATCGGCGTTAACGGAGGCGGCGCGCTGCCTGCCAGCAAGCCGGAGACGGCGTAAATAGCGGTCGATTGTGAAACGGTTTTGCCGAAGGAGATACTGGCCAGCGGCTTGTTGGTCGCGCCCATTAACGCCGCAATGTGGACGGTCGTTTGAAAAAAGAGGGGATCTTCGGGGCCGCCTGTGTCGGTCCCGCTGGCCAGGTTTATGCGTCCGTTGCCAAACCAAGCCACATTGCCCGTGCCCGTGAACCAATCCGGAGCGTAGTAAGTAGTCACATTGGAAGTGCCGTCGCTGAAGTTGAGACTCAACGTGCCGGTTTCATTCGTGCCGTCGCCGGAATGAGCCAGAATGGCAACGCTGGCATAAGTGGCCGGGGTGACCAGATCGAGCGTGCCGTTGGTCAAACCAGTGTCGGGGCTTAGGATGAGCGCGTTATTGGCCGTGTAAGGCTGGAATTGAAAGATGGTATTATCGCCCAGCAGGCTGACGAAGGCCCCGGAAGGCGGCAAGCCCCAGGCGTACTGAGGCAAGCCGGTTTGGTAAAAGGCCGTGCCTTCGCCCGCGTTCATTTCGGAAGCGTAATTGGTGAAGGGAGGGCCTGCGGCGGTATTCTCGACCACGACGTCGCGATTGAACCCGGTCAAGGCGATGGGCGTCATATTGGGCGACGAAACCGCGGCCGCACGCGCGGGACAACCGATTGCGGCAAGCAAGATTATGACGAGGGCTCTGACCGTGATGCGGTGGCGGTTTTCATAAGAGAGAGAAATCCTCATGGCTGAAAATAATTATACACGTTGGCCCCGGTGTTGGCCAGCACGAACTCTGGAAACCCGCCGTCGCCAAACCTTTGGCGGGCAGCCCTGCCGCGGCGAACGATTGACGATGCGCCGGAAGCTTTGCCGTCAAGGACTGGCACGACGCCGGCCTTCTCGTTGGGATGAACTCCTTCATTTCGATGTGGATCCAGCCATCGGCCGGGAGCATGAAAGAAGATTCGCTTATGCTGGTGGTCGTATTTTTTATCTCGAATTTTCTGGAGCAAGTTGTAGTTTGCCGCGTGTTGTCTTTGGCCCCCGGCGCATGCCTCCGGCTGCTCCTTGCTCGTGGCGCCAAGAGGCCGGCCGCATTCCACCTGTAGGCTGCGTGCCCTCATGCGGCGGTCTTCCAAAGCCATGGTGCGCCGTGGCTCTTTTCCTTTTCACATCGCCAATTCATCGCTCGTTTTGTATGTCTATTTAACATACTATATGTATAATAACTCACATATTCAGCGATTGCAACATATTTCGCAAACAATCTTCGCGGTCCGATGCGAGACTGCGTTTTCATTCGTTGAATCTTGCGTAGAATAGTGAAATCGGTCCGCGGAAGTTGCTATTTCCAGCAATAGCCAACCCATAGCAGGCTGCGGGCCGGTTTTCAGCAGCCTTGTCCAACTGCCTCGACTTGCGAAAGAAAAGCCGGATTTACCTTGAACCGGCCATGAACATTGCCGAGCATCCACGGACCTAAGAGCCTGTCTGAAAATTCGCCCGGCCGGGCGACCGGACCTGCAAAGGATTGGAATTTTGGGCCTTTCCTGTAGGCCGCGTGCCCTCACGCGGCGCTGGGTGCGAATTCTCAGACACGCTCTAAGACGACTACGACTATTTTTATGATGCATAAAATTCTGGCCTTGTTTCTGGCGGAAACCTGCCCGCAACTTGCCGGCCGGGGCGCTTTTCACGGGCCGCGCCGGGCTTTGGCTCCTTTCGGAATTCGCGCTTCCCTCCTCTGGCTCGCCCTTTGGCCTGGCTTCCGGCTCCTGCTGCCGGCGGCCGGGGCGGAGGGATTGCGCGCGGGAGCGGCCCGGGTCGATGTCACCCCCACGCAACCGGTGACGTTGGACGGCTACGGCAGCCGGACCAATCTGTCGCAAGGGGTTCACGATCCCATCTCGGCCCGCGCCCTCGCCTTCGAACAAGACGGCGCGCGGCTGGTCCTTGTTTCACTTGACAGTCTTGGCTTTTACAACCAAACGGCCGAGCCGTTGCGGCAGGCGATTATTGAAGCATCCGGCCTCAAACCCTCCGAGCTTTTTCTCTGCGCCATCCACACTCATAGCGCGCCAACGCTGACACTCGACCTGGAATATGGCCCGGCCCCTAACGTCGAGTACACCCGGGCCTTGCGGCTTAAACTGGCAGCCGTGGTCCGCGAGGCCCTGGACCGTCTGGCTCCGGTGCGGATCGGTTTCGGCGGCGGCGCCTCGCCCGTGGGCGCCAACCGCCGCGAACCGGTCCAGGACAGTGACGGCCGGACGAAGATTGTTCTTGGGCGCAATCCCTCGGTGCTGACTGACCGCGAAGTGCAGGTGTTGAAGGTGGTGCGCGCCGAGGGCGGCGAAGTTACCGCCGCACTCTTTGATTATGCCTGTCATAGCACCTCGCTGGGACCGAAGAACTACCTGGTAAGCGGGGACATTCACGGCCTGGCCGCGCAGTTTCTCGAACAGTATCTCGGCCAGGGCGCCGTGGCGCCGGAGTTTGCCGGGGCTTCGGGCGATATTGATCCGTGGGTCAGAATATTGCCCGGCTTCAAGACCGACAAAGGATGGGTGCCCGAGCCGGTCTTAATGGCAGATCTCCTTGGCGAAGAAGTGGCGCGGGTGCTCGATGAAATCCACACCGCTGCCACGAATTGCCCGATAAATACCGCGTTCGAAACCTTCACCTTGCCCGGGAAGGGGGCATCCGGGTCGCCAGTGAGGGTGGACGGGACCAATGCGTTCAACATCACGGTGGCGCGCCTCGGCGGCATGGCCTTCGTCGGCTTGGGGGGCGAAGTGTTCAACGAACTGGGCCAGACGATCAAATCCAAATCTCCCTTCCATCCCACCTTCATCTTGACGCACTGCAATGGCGCGGCCGGCTATGTGCCGACGAAGGCGAGCTACCCGGCGGGCGGCTACGAGGTCGAGAGCAGCCAATTCGCCGCTGGCGCCGGCGAGCGGCTCGCCGAGGAGGCCGTGCGCATGCTCAAGGAACTCCCATGAGACTGATCGTGGCCGCCGGCACGGCGCTGGCATTCCTCTCCGTGATGCTCGCGCAAGCCGGAGACCAAACGCCAATCTACCTCGATCCGAAGCGGCCAATCGAGCAGCGAGTCGATGACCTGATGAGCCGGATGACCCTCAAGGAAAAAGTCGGGCAGCTCAATCTGCCTTGTGTCTATGTGGATGAATTGGGAGGAGATATTCCCTCCAAGATGGAGGCATGCAAGAAATTCACGGCTGGAACATATACCCAGGAAATCGGCCCCGCCTGCGGATTTTTCACCCTCGCCAATGAGATTCTCCATGAAGGTGCCCGTCAACAAGCTGAATACTTCAATGAACTTCAGAAAATCGCGCTCACCCAGACGCGTCTGAAGATACCGGTGATGGAGGACGAAGAAGGCACGCACGGCGCCATGTTTCCGGGTGGCACGGTGTTCCCGGAAGGGCTGGCCGTGGGCAGTTCCTTCGACATGGATCTGGTCAAGGCGATCTACGCGGCGGCCGCGGCAGAGGCGCGAGCGGTCGGCATCCACATGCTATCCACACTGGTGATGGAAGTGGATCGCGATCCGCGCATGGGACGAAACGAGGAAGCCTACACTGAAGATCCTTACCTCTATATGCGCATCGGCGAAACCATCGTGCGCGCCACGCAGGGTTCCGACATCTCCGCCCCGGACAAGGTCATCGCCGTGCTGACGGATTTTCCCACCCAAAGCGAACCGGCGAGCGGCCTCGAACGCGGGGCGATTGAGGTCTCGGACCGTTCCTTGCGCGAGAACTTCCTGCCGCCCTGGATCGGCGCGATCACCAAAGCCGGGGGCTTGGGCGTGATGGCCGGTTACCCGGAAATCGAAGATGTGCCCGCGCATGCTTCGGTGAAGTGGATGAACGACGTCTTGCGGCAGGAAATTGGTTTCAAGGGTGTCGTCGAGAGCGAAGGCGGCGGCTTCGGGAGCTTGCTCTATGAGCACATCGTTCCCACGCAAAAGGAAGCCGGCCTGCTGGCTTTGAGGGCGGGAGTCGATTTGGATATAACTTACGAGCCTGCCTACATGGGGCCGTTGGTCGAGAGCGTCCAAGAGGGGCTAGTCCCGATGGCGCTGGTGGATCGCGCGCTGCGCAGAGTTCTGGAGCAGAAGTTTCGCCTGGGCTTATTCGAAGATCCTTATGTCAATGTGGACCACGCCGTTCAGGTCGTGCATTCGCAGGCGAATCAAGATTTGGCTCTGCGCGCGGGCCGCGAAGGAATCGTGTTGCTGAAAAATGAGAACAACCTGCTGCCGCTCAAGAAGGATTTGAAATCGGTGGCGGTAATTGGCCCCAATGCGGACGACGTTATGAACCAACTGGGCGACTATTCGCCGAAGAAGCTTTTGCAGCATGTGACGACCGTGATCGAGGGGATTAAGGCCGTGGTCTCACCGCAAACCAAAGTCACCCAGGCGCGCGGCTGCGAAATCACGGGCACGGACAAGAGCGGGTTTGCCGAAGCCGTGCAAGCTGCGAAAGGGGCCGACGCCGCCATTGTTGTTGTCGGTGAAAGCCAGCATGACGTGCATACCGATGGGGAAAGCCACGATGTGGCCAGCTTGGATTTGTCAGGAGTGCAGGAGGACCTGATCCAGGCGGTCTTCGAGACGGGAACGCCCACCGTCGTGGTGCTGATCAATGGCCGGCCGCTTTCCACGCGGTGGACGTCCGAACACGTCCCTGCCCTCGTGGAGGCCTGGGAACCCGGAGAACGCGGCGGAGAAGCAGTGGCCGGCGTTCTCTTTGGGGATTACAATCCCACCGGGCGGCTCGCCATCACCATCCCCCGGCACTCCGGCCAATTGCCGGCCTATTACAACTACAAGCCATCCAAGGCTGCCAGGATGCGGCAGGGCTACGTCGATATGCCGGCGACGCCTCTCTATCCTTTCGGTTATGGTTTGAGCTATACCCGGTTTGAGTATGGCCATTTGCGCGTGGAACCGGCGGAAATTCATCCTGGCGGCGAGGCGCGCGTAACTCTGGACGTGAAAAACATCGGCAACCGCGCAGGCGTGGACACTGTCCAACTCTACCTGCACGAGAAATACACCCCGGTTTCAACCCCTGTCCAACAACTCCGGGGATTTGAACGAGTAGCGCTGAACCAAGGTGAAACCAAAACCGTGACCTTTAAGCTTGTGCCGGAAGACCTCCAATTGCTCGACATCGACATGCGCTGGAGGGTCGTGCCGGGCGATTTTGAGATCATGGCCGGCCCATCGTCGGCAGTCACATCTCTCCAGGGGATATTGAAGGTAATACCGTAATGGGTGCGTTGCGCGTTTTTGGGCAACCGCTCCTAATCTTAATCTTAGAGCTTATCCGTAAATAA
>PLIU01000484.1 GCA_003140095.1 Verrucomicrobiales bacterium
CTCCCAGATGAAATGGCCCTGCTGGTAATCTGGCGGTGGACGAAGAAATAATAGAGCAATCCCAACACCACCAGCACCCCCGCGAGCCAAAGGGTGATTCGATGCAAATCGCCCTGGAGCAGTTTCGGATCATTGCCCGCCTGGACGCCAACCCAGGTCAGCACCGCGCACCAAAAACACGAGCCGACCAGCGTAAAGAGCGAGTAGCGTATAAAGTCCATTTTCACAATGCCCATGGGAATGCCGATAAGGTGCCGCACCACCGGCAGCAATCGCGCCACAAAAACTCCGAAAGAGCCATAATGCGACGCCCATTGTTCCGCCGCGTGGAGCTTCGCCTCCGGCACCAGGAAATAAGTACCGTAGCGCAACACCAACGGGCGCCCCGCCAAGCGGGCAGCCCAATACATGATCGTCGCGCCGACCCACGAGCCAATCGTTCCCGCCAGCACGATGCCTGTCAAAGAAAGGCTTCCGGTGGCGTGGGCGCGTTGGGCCGCGAATGGGATGACCAATTCGCTCGGAATGGGCACGACAGTGCTTTCAATGGCCATCAGCGCGGCGATCAACGGATACCCCCCGGCATCGAGCGTATTCTGATACCATAGAACCAAATGAGCCAGTGCTTCCCTCATGCGATTTTGAACCTTGGGCCTTCAACCTCAGAGCTTCCCGCCATATACGGCGTCTTTGCCCAGGATTTGCTCGATGCGCAACAATTGATTGTATTTGGCCACGCGATCCGTGCGGCTGAGGGAGCCGGTCTTGATCTGCCCCGCGTTGGTCGCCACGGCGATGTCCGCGATGGTGGCGTCCTCCGTTTCGCCGGAACGATGGCTGATGACCGCCGTATAAGCGTTGTCTTGCGCCAGTTCGACCGCGTCCAGAGTTTCGGTCAGCGAGCCGATTTGATTGACCTTGACCAAAATGGAATTGGCCACGCCTTCGTCGATGCCCTTTTGGAGGAATTTGACATTGGTCACAAACACATCGTCGCCGACCACCTGCAACTTGTCGCCCAGTTTCTGCGTCAATACCCTCCAGGTTTTCCAATCGTTCTCCGCGCAGCCATCTTCCAGGCTGATGATGGGATACTTCCCGGCCAACTCGGCGTAGAAGGCCACCATGTCTTCGCCTTTGAACTTCTGTCCCGAACTTTTCTTGAACACATAAAGGCCCGAAGCGGCGTCGTAAAACTCCGAGGCCGCCGCATCCAGGGCTATAAAAATCTCCCGGCCCGCTTTGTAGCCTGCGTCTTTGATCGCTTGCAGGATGGCTTCGATGGCCGCTTCGGTGCTCTCCAATTTTGGCGCAAAGCCGCCTTCATCCCCCACTGTCGTCGAAAGGCCCTTCTTCTTGAGCACCGATTTAAGCGCATGAAACGTTTCGACAATCGCCTGCAACCCGCGCGAGAAGGTAGGCAATCCCTTGGGCACGATCATGAATTCCTGGAAATCAATCGGCGCGTCGGAATGCGCGCCGCCGTTGATGACATTGGCCATCGGCACGGGCAGCACTTTGGCGTTGGGGCCGCCCAGGTATTTGAACAACGGCAACCCCACGTGCGCCGCCGCCGCTTTGGCATTGGCCAGGGACACCGCCAAAATGGCGTTGGCGCCCAATTTCGATTTGGTCTCCGTCCCATCCAGATCGAGCATGATGCGATCGACCTTCAATTGATCCAATGCATCCACCTCGCGCAAGGCGGGCAGAATTTTGTCGGTGACGTTTTTGACGGCCTTGGTGACGCCTTTGCCCGAATAGCGGGCCTTGTCGCCGTCGCGCAATTCCAGGGCCTCATGTTCGCCGGTGCTGGCGCCGGAAGGCACCGCCGCGCGTCCGGCCGCGCCGCTGGCCAGGAGAACATCGACTTCAATGGTGGGATTACCGCGCGAATCCAGAATCTCGCGAGCTGAAATGTCAGAAATACTACTCATCGTGGAGCGCATCATAAGAGCGGTTCCACGGCAGTCAAGGCGCAAGCCGGAAGAGCGCGACCATCTCGCCGGCGGAAATCATTCCGCGGCAATTCCTATGCCGCCGCGCTTGGTTGAGGCGCGTTCTCGGGGTCCGGGAGAGGGGCTCGATCGTTTTTGGGCGCCGGCGGATTGAGCCAATTCAATTCAGACATGGGCGTGAATTTGCCGCCACAGGCGCAGGTTTCTCGCTGGTCATTGATTTTGACCAGATGGCATTGAGCGCAAACACACACATTCGAGAGGAGGTGACGCCTTTGTGCCCGCCAACGCCAAGCCAGGAGCAACACTCCCGCCACGAGCACGCCAAAAATTCGGAGGCTGGTTGGGAGTTTGAAGCCGGCATGGGGGAAGCCGAAGACGTACACCAGACATGTCACCGTCAGCGAACAAAGGCCGACGGCCAGAAGACGCGTACGCTGTTCACTTGTCAATTCTCGGTCAGACTTCTTGATCCACATAGTTGCTATCGAGCTCAAACTTCTTGGGCGGTAACTTAACATTCGGCGGAGTCGTGTCTGTAGGGGGTTTCACAGCTTGTCCTGTAGGGCAGCGCCTTACGTTGCCTGCATCCTTCTCGACATGGCGCCTACCATGCCAAGACTAAGCTTTTCCGGCCAGTTGCGCCAGCACCCCGCACAATGCCGCCAAGCGAGGGCAGGGGACTCCGGCTTGCCGCGCCCGCCGTAGCGGCTCCAGAAACAGCCCTTCCAGTTCCAATTCCCGCCCGTTCTCGAAATCGATGAGCGTCGAGGCCTTGTAAGCTCCCATCAGGCGCGTCCGCGCGATTTGCCGGTCGGCGGCTGCTTCCGGCACGTCCAGGTTCTGTGCGCGGGCGGCGGCGATCGTTTCCATCATCAACTCCCGCACCAGCCGTTCCCAGCCCGGATGCGACAACAATAAATCGGTCGTCAAACAACCTTGCCGTTTGGCGCCCGGCGGCATCCTGCCTTGCAAGACCGCGTCAAGCCCCGCCGCGCCCGCCACCCCGAGTCCGTTGAACGGGATGTTCCAGACCAGCTTTTCCCAGCGCGCCTGTTCGAGATTCTCCGTCACCTTGCACGCCACGCCCGCGCCGGTCATGACCTGGGTGAAGTGATGGGTGCGCGCCTGCGACGCGCGCTTATATTCGCCTATTACCACGTTCCCATGCGCGATGTGTTTGACTCTACCCGGCGCGGTGCGATTCAAACAAACGAAGCACACTCCGCCCATTGTTTTTTCGGGGACGGCGATGGCGGCGATGGCGGCCTCGTTGCCCAGTCCGTTTTGCAAGGTCAGGACCGCCGTCTGCGGCCCAATCAGCGGAGGCAACAGGTGTGGCAGCGCGTGATTGGCGGTTGTTTTGAGCGCAATGAGCGCCAGGTCCGCGGGGCCAATCTCAAGAGGAGCGCGCGCACAGAGAGGTTGAACGTGAAAGCTTTCCTCCGCGCTCTCAATCCAGACGCCGTGCCGGCGCACCGCTTCGAAATCGGATCGCAACAGGAAGTGGACTTCGTGCCCCGCGCGGCACAGCTTTGCGCCGTAGAAACTTCCCAACGCCCCACATCCGACGACCGCGATTTTCATACCGCAACCAAGCCTGCCCGGAAACAGTTTGACAACAAAAAATGCACTCTGCGGACGTCAGCGCCACGGCTGGATTTGGCGAAGATCACCGCGCGCCTAGCATCGACTCTTTGAAGGCCTTGGCCGCACGGAACTTCACGACTTTCTTGGCCGGAATGGGAACGGGTTGGCTGGTCTTGGGATTGCGGCCGATGCGCGCTTTGCGGATTACCGGGACGAACTTGCCGATGCCGGGCAGCGTAAAGGAGTTCTTGGTGTGTTTATAAGCCAGAGCGGCCAGGGTGTCGAGAATTTCCGCGCCAGCCTTTTTGGTCAACCCGTTCCTGGCCGCCAATTCCGCCGCCAACTTTGCTTTGGAGAGTGCTTTTGCCATAATGAATTTCTGTGTATATCGATTGACCTTTCCCGTCGATTTTGCGTTCAACTTTTCGGCCCAATTAAAACTCTCCGGCACCGTCGCGCAAGGCGAAAATCGCTCCAGGGCGATTCCATTTTTCCTACGCGGCGTGGCTGCGCGAGCTTGACTTGCCGCCACAATTATTCAACATGCCCGCGATGGCGGCGTTATTTACGATCCAGAGTGATTTTCGTTATGAGGTCATCCGCAAGATCTTTGAAGGCGGCATGGGAATTGTCTATGAGGCCGAGCAGCATGGCGCGCGCAATTTTGTCAAGCGCGTGGCCATGAAGGTCATCCGCCAGAACTACGCCAACCAAAAGCAGTTTATCGAGAACTTCGTCGGCGAAGCCAAGCTGGTGGCCGACCTGATCCATACTAATATCGTCCAAACCTACCATCTGGGCGAAGCGCGCGGCCTTTACTTCATCAGCATGGAATTGATCCACGGGGTGAACTTGGAGCAATTCGCGCAGCAATTGGCCGAAAAACGCCAGATTTTGCCTGCGGAATTGGCCGTCTTCATCACCAGCCGCATCGCCCGTGGCCTGGCTTACGCCCACGCCAAGACCGATGACTCCGGCAAAGCGCTCGGTATCGTCCACCGCGATGTCAGCTTCAAGAACATCATGATCGCCTTCGCCGGCGACGTGAAATTGACCGACTTCGGCATCGCCAAGGCCCGCGGCTTCCTGCAAGACGACGAGGGGGAAGTGGTGGCCGGCAAAGCCGATTACATGAGTCCCGAACAGGCGGATTTCCAGATCACCGACAAACGGTCCGATCTTTTCTCCGCCGGCGTGGTGCTGGCCAACCTTCTGTTGGGCTACAACGTCTTCAAAGGCGCCACCCCCGAGGAATCCCGCGACCGCATCATGACCCTGCCACTGCCCAATTACTCCCAGCTAAACCCGCGCATCGATCAGCGGCTCAACGAGATCGTCCATCGCACCCTGGCGCGCGATCTCTCCCAACGCTACCCCACCGCCGATGAATTGCTGTACGACCTGGAGTATTACATTTATCACCAAGGTTACGGCCCGACCAATGAAACGCTGGGCAAATTCATCCGCGAACTTTTCGGCCAGAAGATGCCCAGCCAAGTGCATACGGGAGGAACGACCGTTCTGGAACGTTCGACCGTCCCCAAGTCACGCATCGCTTGATTGAAGACCCGCCGATCCACCAAGTCCAAATCGGCGACGGTCCTGCTCGGATTGATCCAAACCCGCTGCTCGCCGGATCCGGCGGAGAATTTCGCCCGCGCCGCTGCCAAAATTGCCCAGGCGGCGAAGCAAGGGGCGCGTTTGATTTGCACGCAGGAACTGTTCACCTCCCAGTACTTTTGCCAAAGCGAGAACCATGACTATTTCAAACTCGCCGAACCCATTCCCGGCCCGTCCACTGCCGCCTTGCAAAAACTGGCGCGCCGCCACCGCGCCGTCATCATCGCCTCGCTCTTCGAAAAGCGAGCCGCCGGCGTTTATCACAACACCGCCGCCATCATCGATGCCGACGGGAAGTTGCTGGGCATCTACCGCAAGATGNNGGCGTCTGCATCTGCTGGGACCAATGGTATCCCGAAGCCGCGCGGCTGACCGCCCTGCAGGGCGCGCAAATCCTCTTCTACCCAACGGCCATCGGCTGGCACCCGTCGGAGAAGAAAGAGCACGGCCTCAACCAGCACGCCGCCTGGGAAATCATGCAGCGCAGCCACGCGATCGCGAACGGTTGTTTTGTCGCCGCCGTCAATCGCGTTGGCTTGGAAAAGCCGGCGGGCGGCGCGGGCATCGAGTTTTGGGGGCAGAGCTTTGTGGCTGGGCCTTCCGGCCAAATCCTGGCTCGCGCCAACGCCAGTCAGGAGGAAATCCTTCTGGTGCCTGTTGATCTGGCGCAAGTCGATCTCGCACGCACGCACTGGCCCTTCCTGCGCGACCGCCGCATCGACGCCTACAGCGACCTCTCCAAACGCTTCATCGATTGAGACGCGACGACACAGCAGGGCAGGGGAGGGCTTGGATCACCGGGGCCGCCGGCCTCATCGGCAGCTACCTCGTCCGCCTCGCGGAAAAATACGCCCCGCCATGCCCCATCATCGCGTTGACTCGGGCCGATTTGGATTTGACCGACTTCGTCGCGGTCGAGCGACGGTTCCTGGCCGAGCGTCCGCGCCTGGTCCTTCATTGCGCCGCGATGTCGAAAACTCTGGAGTGCCAGGCCAACCCCGCGCAGGCCCGGAGAATCAACGTCGAGGCCACCGCTCACTTGGCCGCGCTGGCGGCGGACGCGGATTTTATTTTCTTCTCGTCAGACCTTGTCTTTGACGGCCGAAAGGGAAACTACGTGGAGACCGACGCCGTCAACCCGTTGAGCGTCTATGGCGAGACGAAAGTCGAGGCCGAGGCCGTCGTCTCTGCGAACAGCCGCCACGTCGTGGTGCGGACCTCGCTCAACAGCGGCGCCTCCCTCGGCGGCGGAAGCGCCTACAATGAGCAATTCCGCGCCGTCTGGATGGAAGGAAAGACCCTCAAACTTTTCCACGACGAATATCGCTCGCCGATCTCCGCCACCGTGACCGCGCGCGCGGTTTGGGAACTGGCTGCCCGTCCGCAAGGCGGCCTCTGGCATTTGGCCGGCGCCGAACGACTTTCCCGCCTGCAAATTGGCCAACTGCTCGCCGCCCGCCATCCGGAGTTAGCGGCGCGCATCGAGAGTGGCTCACGGCGGGAGTACCATGGAGCGCCGCGGCCTGAGGACACCTCCCTGAACTGCGCCAAAATCCAGCTGCACCTCTCCTTCAGCCTGCCGGGACTGACGGCCTGGTTGCGGGAGAATCCGGCAGATCCATTCTGAAGCGGACTTTGCACAGAGGCTCAACAGAATGCTTCGATTTTCGTTATGGATATGGATGCACGAACAGAATACGAAGCACGGCTCGCACGCTGGAGCCGAAGGGTTGAGCACAATGAACAATCGCACCGGCGCACCGGGAATCTGCGGGTGGTTCTCACTGTGGCGCTGGTGGTGGTGGCAGTCCTCCTGCGCAACATTGTCCCGCTCGCCTTTCTTGTTCCTGGAGTCTTCACGGGAATTTTTCTCAGCGGAATGTTCCATGATCGCATTCTGGTGAAGCGCGACACGGCGCGGCGGCTGGCCGATTTTTACAAGAGGGGACTCGACCGCCTCGGAAACCGCTGGGCTGGAAAAGGCTTCGCGGGGACAGAGTTGCTGGACAAGCAGCACCCTTACGCCGTTGATTTGGATATTTTCGGAACCGGCAGTCTTTTTGAACTTGTCAACACCGCCCAAACGCAGGCCGGCAGGACAAAGCTGGCGCAGTGGCTGCTGCATGGCGCCGATCATGGCGAGGTCGCGGCGCGGCAGATGGCCGTGGCCGAAATGCGGAGCGATTTGGACTTGCGCGAGGAACTGGCCATGCGGGCAGGCGATGCGCGCGCGCACATTGACACGGATACGCTGATGTCGTGGGCTGGGCAACCGCCCAATCCCGCAGGCGGGGTTGAACGCGTTGCCGCCTTGTGTCTTCCGCTGATCACTTGGGTTCTCTTGCTGTTGAGTGAATTTCGGCTTTTCTCGCTGGCCTTCTGCGCGCAATGCGGGTTGGCGCGCGCCTATAGACGGCGCACGGCCAAGACGCTCGCTTCGATGCAGTTGCCCGCGCGGGATTTGCATTGGCTCTCGGAGTTGCTGGGTTGTTTGGAAGGTAGGAGTTTTCAGGCGCCACGATTACAGGAGCTTCAAGCAAAATGGAATTGGAATGGGGTTTCGGCTTCGGCAAGTTTGCACCGACTGGCGGTGTTGGTGGACTGGATGGACTCGCAAGACAATCAAGTATTCGCCGCGATGGGGCCATTTTTCCTCTTGAAAACGCAATTTGCGTTTGCGTTGGAGGCCTGGCACGCGCGGCATGGGCCGATGATCCAGGATTGGCTGCTGGCGCTGGGTGAAATGGAGGCGCTTGCCTCACTGGCCGGCTACGCTTATGAGCATCCGGCGGATGTATTCCCGGAGTTGGTTGCCGATTCCGCTTCACCATTGATCGAGGCGCGAGGGTTGGCCCATCCCCTCATCGCGGAATCGAGCGCGGTGCGAAACGACATCCTTCTGGACTCGAATTTGCCCTTGCACGTCATCAGCGGCTCCAACATGTCGGGCAAGAGCACTTGGCTGCGTGCGATCGGCGCCAACCTGGTTCTGGCGCTGGCTGGCGCACCTGTGCGGGCGCGCCAATTTCGGATGACCTCTCTGCAAATCGGCGCATCGATTCGGACTGTGGATTCGCTGCAGGAGGGAGTTTCGCGGTTTTATGCCGAGATCAAACGCTTGCGGCAGATCGTGCAGTTGACCGAGCAACCCGGGCGGATGGTCTTTCTGATCGATGAGGTGCTGGGCGGAACAAACTCCCACGACCGCCAGATCGGGGCCGCCTACATCGTCAAAGCCCTGGTGAATAGGGGTGCGGTCGGGTTAATTACCACCCATGATCTGGCCCTCACTCGAGTGGTGGAGGAAGTAAAGCCTCGCGGCGCGAACTTCCACTTTGAAGACCAGCTTGCAGACGGAAAACTCAGTTTCGACTACCGGTTGCAACCCGGCGTGGTGACAAAGAGCAATGCATTGGATTTGATGCGCTCCATCGGACTGGATGTTGAGAAGGCTTAAAAAAGGGAATTACGTGAACGCGTAAAGATTGACGGCACGCCAGGACGAGGGAAAAATTCGGTCGCGATTATGCCAAACGAACTTCAACTGCCCGTCAAAGAAGGGGATGCCGCCCCGTTTTTCTCCGCCCAGGCCGGCGGCGGCGCGACCGTCGCGCTGGCGGATCTGCGCGGCAAGAACGTGGTCCTGTACTTCTATCCGCGCGACAACACCCCCGGTTGCACCATCGAGGCCTGCCAGTTCCGCGACCAGTTCGAGGATTTCAAAAAGCGCGGCATCGTGGTGGTGGGGGTCAGCGCCGATTCCGCCGCCTCGCACGACAAGTTCGCGCACCGGTTCCGGCTGCCGTTTGTCTTGCTGGCCGACGAGGACAAGGCCATTGCGAGCGCGTACGGAGCGTGGGGCGAAAAGAGTTTTCTCGGGCGCAAGTACATGGGCATGCGCCGCATCACCTTCCTCATCGGCCCGGAGGGGCGGATTCGGAAGATTTGGCGCAAAGTCAAGCCTCCGAAGCACGCGGCCGAAGTGCTGGCGGAATGCGGTTGACTGAAATCCCGTCCCTGCTGGGGGAAATGTCTTGTCTTGAATTGAATTGAAGGTCGAAATGTCCTGTTTCTTGGCACAACTCCATTGTGGATCACGGGGCGGTTGATGAGCGTGATGACGCCCTTGCAGAGTGCGCCCACGGAATAAAAGGCTTGCTGGCATGGCGAATGCTGAATCTTCACCGTATTTTGGAAGTGTGGCGGATCGGGATTTGGCTGGCTTGATGTCCGCTGAATTCTGCCGATGTAGGAACGATATACAATGAAACTCGAAGACATGGGGTTGCTGTGGCACCAGGAATATCTGCGTTCGGCTTTGATGGTTTCCCTGCTGAGCGTGTGGGTTCTGGTGGGCCTTTTCTTTTACCTCAACCGTTACATCCGGCGTGACTATTTTAGCATCTGGGCCACCGCGTGGTTGTTCTATGCGCTCTGGCTGACGTTAAGCCTGCGCATGGGGGATCCGGGCGTGGGGAGCATCACCTTCACTATCAAGCAATGTTTCCTATCCATTTCGGCGGTCTCCCTCTTGTGGGGCAGCCTTCGTTTTCTCGGACTCCCCATCGGGCAGCGGCTGCTGGGCGGGTTCATGTTGTTCCTGGTGGTTTGGATTTTCGTCAGTACACAAGTCATGTTAAGTGTGGTGCTGGTCGAATTGCCCGTGTTCGTCGTGCTGGGCTTGGGCAGCCCGTTTGCGGGCTTGTGCTATCTTCGATTGCGGAGGCAAAAGGCGCTCGTGGGCGCGGGCATGTTGACCCTGGGTTTTCTTTTATGGGGCATTTACCTCGGGAGCTATCCGTTTTCACAGCAATACGGGCACCTCTACAGGGCCGGTTTTTTTGGCGCGGCGGTGCTGCAATTCGTTATCGCCGCTGGCATGATCGCGCTCGTTTTGGAAGAGGTTCGTTCCAGCGAGCAACAGGTGCGCGCGGAAACCGCGGCCGTCCGGCTGGGCAATGATTCTTCCCAGGTCAAAGTCATCACCGCTAAAGAGGAATGCCTGAGCCTCTCCGATAACGCCCATTTGACAGAGGGCACCCGCCGAGCCTACAAAGAGTTGCGCCGGACTCAGCAGGCTGTGGGCCAGCAGGAGCGCCTTCTCGCCCTTGGTCAGTTGATCAGCGGCGTGGCCCGCGACATCAATAGCGCGCTCTCCCCGATTACGGCTTACTCGGAACTTCTGCTCAGCACGCTGCCGGATTTGGCGGATGCCCCACCTCAACGCCTGGAGAAGATCAGCCAGGCCGCCGAGGACGTGGCTCAGATCGTGACGCGCATGCGGGAATTCTACCGCCGTGACCTCGACCCCGATCAAGCGGGTAAGGCGAACGATCTTACCCCTGCGCGTTGGCGTGATCTGGCCCCGCGTCAGGGAACTTCGATTCACACCAAATTTGAACGTCTTCTGCTGGAATGCTCCGGGGATTTTTCGCTGGCCCACTCGGGCGCGGCTTCCCCAGTCCGCTGGTTTTCGTTGAGAAAATGACGCCAGCGCGCCGCTCAGATCGTCTCTTACTCTCTCGCACTGCCCCCAGCATTGATTCAGGTTCGAGCGGACCTCATACTGCCGCTCAAAACGGCGAATTGGCTTTGACATTTCGGTCCGGCGTCGCAGGATTTCCCAGGAGATTATGTACGGAACGGTCAAAGAACAACTGACGCGCCAGTTGAAGGAATTGCGCGCGCAGGGCCTCTACAAGCCCGAACGCATCATCACCACGCCGCAGTCGGCCCGCGTGCGCGTGGGCGACGGAGCGCCGGTGCTCAACTTCTGCGCCAATAACTATCTCGGCCTGGCTTCGCATCCCGCCATCATTGCCGCCGCGCGCGAAGGGCTTGAGCGCTGGGGTTACGGCCTTGCCTCGGTGCGCTTCATCTGCGGCACGCAATCGCCCCACCGCCTGTTGGAGCGCCGCCTCAGCGAGTTCCTCTGCACCGAGGACACTATTCTTTACGGCTCGTGCTTCGATGCCAATGGCGGATTGTTCGAGACGTTGCTGGGCGCGGAGGACGCCATTATTTCCGACGAGTTGAACCACGCCAGCATCATCGACGGCATCCGCTTGTGCAAAGCGCAACGGTATCGTTACAAGAACAACGACATGGCCGACCTGGAAGCCCGGCTGGTCGAAGCCAAAACGGCGTGCTTCCGCATGATTGCCACCGACGGCGTCTTTTCCATGGACGGCTACATCGCCAATCTGCCGGCAATTTGCGATCTGGCGGAAAAACACGACGCGCTGGTCATGGTGGATGATTCCCACGCCGCCGGTTTCATGGGCCAAAGCGGACGCGGCACGCCCGAATACCACAACGTCATGGGGCGCGTGGACATCCTCACCGGCACGCTGGGCAAGGCGCTGGGCGGGGCCAGCGGCGGCTACACCAGCGGACGGGCCGAGATCATCGAGTATTTGCGCCAGCGTTCGCGGCCGTACTTGTTTTCCAACACGCTGCCCCCCGTCGTCGTCGCCGGATCGCTCAAGGCGCTGGAACTGATTTCCTGCTCGACCCAATTGCGGGACAAACTGGAGGAGAACACGAAGTATTTCCGCGCGGCGATGAGCCAGGTCGGCTTCAACATCCTGCCCGGCCAACATCCGATTGTGCCCATCATTCTGGGCGAGGCCGCGCTGGCCGGCCGGGTGGCGGAGGCGATGCTGGCCAAAGGGGTCTATGTCATTGGATTTTCGTATCCGGTGGTGCCGCAAGGCAAGGCCCGCATCCGCACGCAAATCTCGGCAGGCCACTCGCGGGAAGATTTGGATTTCGCCATTCGCGGCTTTCGGGAAGTTAAAGAGGAACTTCGCCTCTGACGCTGATTCCTTGTCGGCCGGAAGTGTGAAAGAAGCTTCGCTTATGGTTGGGGTCGTATGTTCCATGTCGAATTTTCTGGAGCAAGTTGTAGTGTGCCGCGTGTTTTCCTTGCCCCCATCGCGGATGCCTCCGGCTCCTTCTGCCTCGTGGCGGCATCCTGTAGGCCGCGTGCCCTCACGCGGCGGTCTTCCTTGAGTCTTTCATCACCCATTTTGTATGTCTATTTAACATCAACGGTGTAATATGGCTCACATATTAAGAGATTGCAACATATTTCGCAAACTATTTTTGGCCCGCAAAAAGTGCCTCGTTTCACCATGTCACGGATGGGAAACCCGCAATTTCTTAGGAGCCTTGCAAAAACTAATTCGGCTTTTCTTGAAGAGCATGTCAGAAAAATCCGGGGCAGAAATATTTGCCCGAACACCCCATACTCCGAACAATACTCCTGTCCCCGGCACCGGCACAAACTTCATTCCCAAACTGCTGCCAACCTCTCTCCTTATTCCATCAGTTACTGCTTGAAGCTCTCTCAATTACCGTGCGCACACGGTGCATTGAAGTGAGCGCGTTATTTGTTGGGGAGAGTCAATTCCGGGAATTCCAACTGGCCGCGGCTGCCCCATTGGGCGAGTTGGCCGTCCTTGAAATAAAGTTGGAAGGTCGCCTCAGTTTTTTTGTCGGTGTATTCCCACAACTGTAAAGTGGATCCGTTCGCCGTCGTTTTGGCGGCTTTGACAATAAAATCGTCGCCCAGGATTTTCTTCACCTGGGGACCGGTCATGCCGAGTTCCAGCCGGTTCATTTTGCGCGACAAGCGGGTGGCGCAGCCGGCGATCACCAATAATGCAACTGCCAGCGTAACGAATCGAACAAGCAATTTATTCATAAACTGGGATTTCCCATTTGATTTGCTGCCCACGGACAACGTGGGCCTTTTTCTTGATTCTGTTCCTTCCACACAGATTTGCAAGCTGTTTTCCCAAGTCCACCGGGGCCTTTTCTGCGGCGCAGGGGGTGTATAAGACGCCGCGCCCCCCTTTTTTTCGAGCGAAGCGGGCCACTTTCATTTTTCTGCCCCCATTTTTCTGCCTACCTCCTTTCCTTTCAAAATGTTTGAATTACGCCTTTTCTCCGGAAGTTATTTTTGCACAAACCCTTATCCGTGTCATCCGTGAAATCCATGGTAGCCCGCGAAGCGGGCCGCTCCTAATTTGTTCTGACTGCCCGCGAAGCGGGCCGCTCTTAATTTACTCTGACTGTAAAACTTCGTTTGCGGCTGGCCGAGCTATGCTTTTTGGCCGGCCAGGGCTTGCGTGATAAATGACTGAACATTCTCGGTTTGATTCTTTAGAACTGCGGCCAAAGAAAAAAGTGCAAATAGTGATGACCAACAAGGCACCGACGGAACCGATGGAACCGACTCGGAACTCGGAACCGGCAACGCTCGTTCTCTCTTTCCGAAAGGGTTGTGAATCGCAGAGTGAACGGAAGACAAACAACACTATAAATGACAGCAGATGGCGGGAGTCGAAATGAGTTTCTGCGCTCCGCGGTCTAAAGTATGGGGTCCACCTGTATTAAAGCAAGCTGACCTCAGAAAACACTGGCGAAAGTCACAGGACGATAGATTTTATTCGCTTCGCCTATCGAGTCCGCCAAAAAAACATTGCCTAGCGGTTACGGCTTTCCACTAATGAAATGCAAGGTGCCTCCCGGATTGTTTCGTCCCGTTTGTGTGGAAAAATGATGTCAGTTAAACTTATGAAAAAAATATCTTTATTACTCGTGGATGACCACAGAATCGTCAGGGAAGGATTACGCGCGTTATTGCGCCAGGAGGAAGACATCGAAGTGGTCGGTGAAGCCGAGAACGGCCAGGAAGCCGTGCAAATGGCAAAGAAGATCGAGCCGGATGTTGTGGTCATGGATATCGCCATGCCTTTGTTGAGCGGATTGGAAGCAACCCGGCAAGTATTGAAAAATGTTCCCTCAACCAAGGTGCTGGTGCTCAGTTCGTACTGCGACGATTGCTATGTGGAACAATTGACCGAGGCAGGGGCGTCGGGCTATTTAGTCAAACAAGCAGCCACAGAACACTTGTTGGTTGCTATTCGGGAAGTGCAAAAAGGGAATGCGTTTTTTAGTCCGAGCATAGCCAAACGCAAGCGAGATCGATCTCGGCAGGCACTTAAAGCCGGCTGGACATCCCAGTGCAAATGGGAACTGACGACACGCGAAACGCAGGTTCTACAACTGATTTTCGAAGGCTGGGCGAACAAGGAGAGCGCCGTGGACTTGGGTATCAGCATTAAGACCGTCGAGAAGCATCGGCAGCAAGTCATGAAGAAGCTCAATATTCATGACGTGGCGGGGCTGACCCGCTACGCCGTCTCCAAGGGATTCGCCGATCGGGTCGTTTTCAAAGAGCAACCGAAGCTGACCACCAATTGTTCGGATATTCTTCCGGTTGTTGATCTTATAGGATTGCCGTGAGCCGATTGTTCAACACGTAGGTAATGCATTCCCCGTTAGTATATCACCCTATTGGTTTTCCAAATTCCTCAATTATAGTTGAGCACGTAAAAAGAGTCAAAAATACGAATAACGAAACGTGAAGGAAGTAAAAATATGATGAAATGCAAAGTTCAAATTATGGTTCGGGCTTGCGCCGCCTCTGTTTTAGGTTTTTCAGCCCTGGCTCAGGACGCGTCCAATCCCACAATAGTTGGATCAGACAAATTGCCTTGCGCACAGCACCAAGCCCGGTTGAGTGAGGCGGCCAAGGCTACCGACGTCATCGGTATGACAGTCAAAAACGGCCAGGGCCAAAAACTTGGCAAAGTAGAAAACCTGGCGGTGGACGTGGAATCCGGCCGCATCGTTCAAGTGATCCTGTCCAGCGGCGGATTTGCGGGCCTTGGCGATACGTTGACGCCAGTGCCACCGGGAGCATTACGTTGCGATGCGGCCCACAAGAGCCTCATCCTGGATGCCGACAAAGAAAAACTTCATGGGGCGCCTAGATTCGAGATGTCTCGGTGGGGTGAGTACGAAGACTCAGAGCATCTTTCGAAAGTATATAGCTATTACGGTCAGGAAGACGCCTTTAAATTTATTCAAACCACCGATGCTGTTCCGGCGGACCAGGACCATGGAACCTGCATGATTCCAACATCGCGCCTTAGCCAAGTACAGAAAGCAAGCAAGCTAATGGGCCTCCCGGTGAAGAATCTACAGGATGAGACCATCGGCAAGGTGGAAAATATCCTGGTCGATTTGCCTGCGGGCCGCATGGTGGCGATCGTCGTTTCCTCCGGCGCATTCCTTGGAATGGGCAACGAAGTAAGCGCCATTCCACCGACCGCGCTTCGATTCACCACGGACCGGGACGCTCTCCAGATCGACACATCGAAGGAAATGTTGAGCAACGCGCCGCATTTCAAGCCCGATCAATGGCCTGATTTCGCCCAACCCGGCTATGCCGCTGGAGTGTACGGCGCCTATCATGTCCAGCCCTACTTCGCGACCGACGCGGATAATACGGCGCGCAATGTTCGCGACCGCAATGACCGCACACTAACGCCCCTCGATCAGGGCAACAGCTCGGCCGACATAAAAACCACGGCGCAAATCCGGAAAGAAATTATCGCCACCAAAGACATGTCCGTTAATGCCCGAAACGTAAAAATCATCACCGTGAATGGACACGTTACCCTGCGAGGACCGGTCAACACCGACGAGGAAAAGCGTCTTGTTGGTGAAATCGCGAATCGGATCGCGCGTTCCGACAACGTGGACAACCAATTGGAAGTGAAGATCACCGCAAGTAACAACTAATTCAGTCAATAAACATTAAACTTGGAAAACAAAGCAATCTATATGTCAAACAAATCTGTATTCTGCATCGCCACCTCTCGCGGTCAAGCCGATAGAATCGTCGATCAGCTCAAAGCCGCAAATTTCTCCAACAACGACATCTCGGTATTGTTTCCTGACAAGGACACGACCCGCGATTTTGCGCACGAGAAAAACACAAAAGCCCCGGAAGGCGTTGCCACTGGCGCAAGCACGGGCGGCGTCATCGGCGGAGCGTTGGGCTGGGTCGCCGGGATTGGCGCATTGGCCATTCCGGGAGTCGGTCCTTTCATTGCCGCCGGCCCGATAATCGCCGCGTTAAGCGGCGCTGCTGTCGGCGCGACGGTGGGGGGCATTGCCGGCGGGTTAATTGGTCTGGGCATTCCAGAGATCGAAGCCAAGCGCTACGAAGGCAAGATTAAAGAAGGGAATCTGCTTCTCTCGGTTCATACAGAAAACTCGGACGAAATTACGCGCGCCAAGGACATCTTTACCAAAGCCGGGGCGCAGGACATTTGCACCACGGGCGAAGCGTCCACACCCACGGACAGAAAAGCCAGCGAGCGCGGATCGCGGCCTGCCAGAGACTTGGTTGAGAATCCCCGATAATTATCATAACCGTTGCCGCGGCTTGAGACACCTCGGTCGCGGGCACTAAATCAAATCCATCCATGACAAATAAACAAAACGAATATGAAAACACTTAAAGCCCTATTTCTGGGCGAACTGGCTGACATGTATGACGCCGAGCGCCGAATCGTCAAGGCGTTGCCGAAGATGGCCGCGGCTGCCACCTGCGATAAACTGAAGAAGGCAATTCTGGCTCATTTAAAGGAAACGGAAGGCCATGTGAGGAAGCTCGAGCAGGTCTTTCAATCCTTTGACGAAAAAGCAAAGGGCAAAACATGCGAAGCGACCGTGGGACTTCTGAAAGAGGGAGACGAAATCGCGGCGGACTTCAAAGGGTCGCCAGCGATCAACGCGGCGCTGATCTCCGCCGCACAGAAAGTTGAACATTATGAAATGGCGAGCTATGGTTGCCTCCATGAGTGGGCCGGGCTGTTGGGGAACAAGGAGGCCGCCGCGCTCTTGCAAGAAATCCTCGAACAGGAGAAAGCAGCCAACGAAACCCTCACCGAGTTGGCGCGTTCCAGCAGTAACGACGAAGCATTAGGCGAATCAGTCGATACTGGATCGGAAGAGGCGTCAGAACATACAGGGGGGGATTTGCCTCGAGGTAGCCGCCCGGTCAAATCGAACCACGATCGGGCCGAGGCTATATCACGCTAGTAACAATGGCCCTGCAACTGTGGAAACGGTTGCAGGGCTGTTAAACCCCCATCTATCTATGACTGCACTGGTATTATTACCACACATGTTTGCCGCCGCCGGTTACTCCTTGATATATCTTCTGGGAGGCGGAGGCCTTTTCGGAGCTATCGTCATCTTCGTCATAGCCAAAATGCTTGGTAAATGAGTTTGGCCGTATCTGCATTCCAAAAGGCTCGGCCCACCGGACGGACGTGAGATAAAAGGCAAGCGTCATGTTTTCGAGGCAAAACCGCCTCGTCGAAACCCCGAGCGATTTGGCTGAAGATATATCGCCACCAAAAACGCGATTCCGATTGACTGTAAAACTTTGTTTGCGGCTGGCTGCGCTGCGCTTTTTGGCTGGCCAGGGCTTGCGTGATAAATGACTGAACATTCTCGGTCTGATTTTTTAGAACTGCGGCATAGAAAGGCAATCCTATGCCAGGCCCCTTTCTATCACGTGATCAATCGCGGTGACCGTCGCGATCCCATTTTTGAAGACGAGCAGGATTATTGACTGCTATATCGGCAACGTGAAGTGCTAAAATATGACAATGCCATTAACTGACGCGTAGTTCAGCCGTAGTCGATCGCCGTGGCTTTCATTCGGCATCCGATTTGATCACAATGCGGAAAACCGGGTCGGTCTCGCAGCGGGCGACGATCTCGTTGTAGCGGTCGAGCAGCTTGGAGAAAGTGACTTTACAGGCGGCAGTCTTAAAGAGGCTGCGCTCGTAAACATTTGCCGTAAGGAATTGGCCAACGTCGAGTACGTCCACCCGGTCGGATAGATTCGCACCGCTTAAAAGAAACGAAGCCCCTTCCACTCCAGCGCCGAGTGTGATAATCAGCGGCCTGAGTCCAGCGCTGAGATTCTCGGCGGATTTCCTGACCAGCGCTTCATTAGGATGCGTGGTCACATGGATTGCAACCGTCTCAATCTGAAAATCACTTTGGCGGGCGGTTGACTGGTCCGCCACGGAGAACCCGTGGTGTTTAATTTTCCCGAGTCCAAGCACGATGTCGAGCTTAGCGCCTACAAGGTGCTGAAGCATTGCTCCAACGTAATTGGTGCCCCCGCCAGTGGTTTGGAGTTCCGTGGCTTGGTCCAGAAGGTCATTAATGTTGGCGCGAAGTGACTTGCCAGGATCAAAGTGGAACTTGATGGTTCGGTTTTGAGGGCGGCGACCGCCGCGGATCTGGTCTCGTTCTCTCTTCGTGAATAGGCCTCGTAAGAAACCGTGTCTGGCGAGGATTTGGTCGGCTATTGCTGCCGCTCGGTCGATCCCGCCAAGCGCCTCGATGGCCTGCTCCTCCTCGACGGAAATTGGGTAATTCTGTTTCACGCCATATACAGTCGATTTCACGTTCAAACTTTCGTTAGCCACGAAACATGCACTGTCACTTTTTCTTTCTTGCTGAATTTCAGCCCGGATGCAAGTGGGTTCTGGTAAATCACATGGAACGGCGACTCCTTGAAATTCTTCACCACGAAGAGAAAGAAGCGGCTTGCGAGAGTTGACGCGACCTCATACTCCTTCGGCGTAAATGAAATGCTGTCGACTCGGTCCGCAAGGCCTTTCACTTCGACAGCCAAAAAATCTCCCATCACTGCTGGGCAGAGGCGGAAATCGTAACCACATCCTAGGCGCGTGGTGTTTTCGAGGAAGCAATCTTTAAACTCAAGTAGTGTGGGTCGAACGGACTCGAAGTAACGCTCGGCAGCCAGGCCTGTGACCAGCCTCTTCGCAAATTGGGATTGGCCATCGATTTCCTTTGGCTCTGTTTCCATCTCGCTCCAGATGTTTTCCTTGTACCCCGTAAACGACTCCAGAAGTGAAGTAAAGGTTTGAAGATCAAGCTCCTTGTATTCCTCGAAGACCTTCAAGCAGTACCGACGTATCTGGCGTTTATGCCAACCCTTTCGTTTGTTTGGGAAGAGCGGGTCGAACTCGTCGCGATAGTTCTTTATGGAGGCTGGTTTCTCGCCCAGGGCGTAGCCGATGACGTTGAACGCTTCCAGGAAGCTCTCGAATCCGAGCTTTCCGACGCCTACCAAATCGTACTTTGAGAGATAAAGCCCCGTCAGTATGAGTTTCTCTCGTGTCGGTATGTGTTGAGGATCGAGGACCATGGTTGGATTATCGCCTCGTCAATCGAGTTTCCAGCTTTCGCTGCCCTTCAAATGCTTGCGGGTGTCCTTGGCGAGGGCGATGCGCCAGCCTGCGTTTTCGAGGCCGATGCGCATTAGGCCAATGCCAGCGAAAAATTCCGCCACGGTCTTGTCTTGTACGCTCATTTTTGCCTGGAGGCATGGTTGCACCTTTTTAGGGCGGTGTCCAACCCCGAAGTGATGCGGGCAGCTATGGCTTCCGGGGATGCGAGCGCATGCTCCCAAATGCGGAGAATCCGCCAGCCTCGACTTCGAAGCATACGCGTGACGCGATGGTCGCGGTCGCGGTTGCGCGCGATTTTGCGCTGCCAATATTGGCGGTTTTCTGTTGGCATGCGGCAGTGCCATGGGCAGCCGTGCCAGACGACGGAAAACGAAGTCGGGGCGACCGGGAAGCGATTGGTGGCGACGCCAACCAGCGATTCGGGCGGCGCGGAGGATAGAGACCAGCTTTAACTCCGTGGACTTATTACCGCGCGAGCGGATGGTCGCCATGATTTCGGAGCGTTTTTTCTTCGTGAAAACGTCTGGCACCTTTTGACACTAGCCTTTTCTTGAAGTGTTGTCATCTGGTTGCGTTCGACGGGCAGCTTTGTCGATCCTGGGAACCGGGAAGCATAAAAGTTAACACCCCCAAGAAGAGATCAAAACAGAAGGCGGCGGTACGCCGCCTCCACTGTGCAATACCACAATGCTCCGCATTGGGGCCATAAACCTGAGATTTGTAAGTTATTGGAAATCAATGGTCCGTTGGCCGGGTTTATGGGAGGGTCTCGCGCAGAGTCGCGGAGGTCGCGGAGAAGGCAAGAACCAAGGGGGGCAGGATGACTTTTATGATCAAAATGCAAGTTATTGCAATGCAATAACTTCCGTATGATTAGGAGTAGGATTTCGATTAGGATTAGGATTTTGCGAAAAGTGAATTTGACACTTCACTTTTTGCGTGATAAACTGAAGACATGAAAATTATAAAACGGGGTGTGGTATGACCCGGCTGGGTAAAATAGCCAGGTTGCCGCGCAAGCTGCGCGAAGAGTTAAACGTCCGCCTGCAGAATGGCGAGGTGGGAACGGAATTGGTGGAATGGCTCAACGGCCTGGCGGCCGTGCAGAAGGTGCTGAAGGCCAGGTTCGAGGGGCGGCCCATCAGCGAGCAAAACTTAAGTGAATGGAAACAAGGAGGTTACGAGGACTGGATGAGGCATCAGGAGAACTGCGCTTAC
>PLIU01000329.1 GCA_003140095.1 Verrucomicrobiales bacterium
ACGGCGATCTCATTCTCATTGGCGGGTTGTTCGGCACGATCTTGCTGATGATCCTGCCCGTGCATCCAATGCTGCTGGACGGTTTTCTGGCCATCAGCATTGCGCTCTCGTTGCTCATTTTGCTGTCCATCCTTTACGTCAAGGAACCGGCCGAATTCACCGGATTTCCAACCCTGTTGCTCTTCGTGACCCTCTTCCGGCTCTCGCTCAACATCGCTTCGACGCGATTGATTCTGCTGGACGGTTATGCCGGACATATCATTGAAACGTTTGGCAACTTCGTCGTCCACGGCAATTATGTGGTGGGCCTGGTCATCTTTTTGATTCTGGTGCTGATCAATTTCATCGTCATCACCAAGGGTGCCGGGCGCATCGCGGAAGTGGCGGCCCGCTTCACGCTGGATGCCATGCCCGGAAAGCAGATGGCCATCGACGCCGAACTCAACGCCGGCATGATCAAGGAACCCGAGGCCCGCGCCCGCCGCCGGGCCGTCGAGCAGGAGGCGGACTTTTACGGAGCGATGGACGGCGCCAGCAAATTCGTCCGAGGCGACGCCATTGCCGCCATTTTAATCACGCTCATCAACGTGCTGGGCGGTTTTGCCATCGGCATCATGCAAAAGGGAATGACCGTCCAGGAGGCGCTGCAACGTTACACACTTTTGTCCATCGGCGACGGCCTGGTTTCGCAAATCCCGGCGCTGATCACTTCCACCGCCGCCGGCATTCTGGTCACGCGCGCCGCAGCCAAGGAGGAATTGGGCAAGGAATTGACCAAGCAACTGCTTTCCTATCCCAAAGTAATGGCCAATCTGACGGTCATGCTGGTGGTTTTCGCGCTGGTGCCCGGTTTGCCTATGTTTCCCTTCTTGGTGCTGGCCTCATTGTCCGGCTTCCTGGCCTACAATTTAAAAGGAGAACAGAAGGCCCTCAAATCCCCCGTCGCCGCTGAAACTCCGGGCGAGGCAACGGCCAAAGGCGCCACTGCATCGCCGGACAAATTGGAAACGCTCTTGAACCTCGATGCCCTCCAAATCGAACTCGGCTACGGTCTGATCAATCTGGCCGATGCGCGCAAGGGCGGCGATTTGCTCGAACGCGTCACCGGGGTGCGCAAGACCTTTGCCCAGGAAATGGGCGTCATTATCCCTCCCATCCGGCTGCGCGACAATTTGCAGTTGGAAGCCAACCGGTATCGTTTCCTCCTGAAGGGCAATTCAATTGTGGAAGGGGAGTTGATGCCCGGCCATTGGCTGGCCATGAACGCCTCCAACAGCAAAGTCGTGCTCAAGGGCCTGCCCACCGTGGAACCGGTCTTCAAGCTCCCGGCCACCTGGATCGCGGAGACCGAACGCAAGAACGCCGAAGTCAGCGGTTACACGGTCGTCGATGCCCCGTCGGTCCTGGTCACCCATCTTTCCGAAACGGTCAAGCGCCATTGCCACGAAATCCTCAGCCGCCAGGATGTGCAGAACTTGTTGGACAATCTAAAAACGACGCATGCGACGGTCGTGACGGAATTGATTCCCAGCCAGTTAAACGTGGGCCAAGTGCAGCGCATCCTGCAGAACCTTTTGGCCGAAGGCGTTTCCATCCGCAACCTGGCGGGCATCCTGGAAAAGGTCAGCGATTACACCAGCACGACCAAGAATCCGGACGAACTTTCCGAGCACGCCCGCCGCGCACTTGGTTCGCAGATCGTAAAGCCGTATCAAACCGAGAAGGGCGGATTGCAGGCCATTACGCTGGATCCGCGTCTGGAACAGCAGATTGCCCAAGGCATGCGCCAGACTTCGACGGAAATTTCGCTGTCCATGGAGCCTAAACTGGCCCGGCACGTCGTCGATACCTTATCGCAACGTCTGCAACAACTGCTCAGCGCCGGCCAGCCGCCGGTGGTGTTGTGCGCCCCGCAAATTCGTCTGGCTTTCCGGCGTTTCTTTGAAACGACGTTCTCCGAATTGACAGTGCTGGCCTACACGGAAGTGCCCGCGCGCATCGAGATCCAAAGCAGCGGCACGATCCCATGCTTGGAATGATATGAGCAGCGCCGCCCACCAAGCCATGCCTTTCATCGCCGCTTCCGCAGAGGAAGCCGTCGCGCAGATTCGCGCCCGCCTCGGCTCTGAGGCGGTGGTGCTCAATGTCCGTCCGCTCAAAACTCCCGGTTTGGCGCGCTTCTGGCAAAAGCCGATGATCGAAGTCATGGCCTATCGGCCGGAGCCGACTGCGCCGCCTGCGCCGCCTGCGCCCGCCGCCGCGCCCATCAACGAAGCGCTGGCTGGATTCCGCCAGGAACTGGAGGAGATCAAGCAGCAAGTCGATTTGAACAACAGCGGTTGGCGCGTGGCCACGCTGCTGCAAAAGACCGGCCTGCTGCCGCTGCACACGCAACAAATACTCGACGCTTTGAAATCCGCCCACGGCGATCATCCCCCGTCCAGCCTAGCCGAGGAGATAGCGCTGGCCCGCGCGCAACTGGCCAGCAACTGGCGCGCGCCCTACGCCATAGGGCCGCATTCCATGCACGTGTTGATCGGCCCCGCCGGTTCGGGCAAATCAACTTTGCTGTGCAAGTGGCTGACGCAAGCCGCGCTGGTCGATGGCCGGCAGGCCCGCGTCTGGCGCCTGGACGGAGCCACCTCCAACACCGCCGAGTTCTTGAGCGTCCATGGCGAGGCTCTGTCCGTGGCAGTCGAGCGTTGCTGGACGCCTGATGGCCGCGCCTTTTCCGAGGATATTGGTTTCATGGATTTGCCCGGGGTGGATTGGCGCAGTTCGCTGGCCATCAGGGAACTGGCCGGACAATTGACGCGGATGGGTTCCCCGCACATGCACCTGGTTTTGAACGGGGCCTACGACATCAAGGTGCTGCTGGCGCAGGTGCGCGCCTTTTCGGCGCTGCCGCTGGAGGATTTGATCATCAGCCATTTGGATGAAGAGCCGCACTGGGGCAAACTCTGGAACCTGACTCTTGGCGCCGGACTGCCGATACGGCATCTGAGCGCCGGCCAAAACATCCCCGGTGAATTCTGGGAAGCCAGCGCCGAGAGAATTCTCGCCCGCCAGTTTCCCCGGTCCCCGCTTAACGAAAGATAATCATGCTGGAGTTTGCGAAGGAGTGCTGCTATTAGTAACCCATCGAAGACCCAATGCGCACGCACCGGAAAAAAGGACTGCCTGTTTGCGATCGGCGCCTGGTTGCAAGACTTGGGCGGGCGTGGGCGTTTACCCTGATAGAATTGCTTGTGGTGGTCGCCATCATCGCCATCCTCGCGGCCCTGCTTTTGCCCGCACTCGGCGGTGCCAAGGAGGAAGCACGCAGCATCAATTGCCGGAGCAATCTCAAGCAGTTGCAACTCTGCTGGGAAATGTATGGCAACGATAACGGGGGCACTTTTTGTCCGAATAACTGGATTCAAGCGATAGAGACCAGCTTCACTTTCACGCAATTTTCATGGTGCCTTGGCAACGCGCGGACGGACACCACGACATCCAACATTCAAGCGGGTCTCCTTTACCCCTACGACGCCTCGCCCGGCATTTATCACTGTCCCTCCGATATGTCCACGATCGTGGATGCCAACGGAAACCCGCTGCCACAAGCCCGCACGCGCAGCTACAACATGAGCCAATCGGTCAACGGCTTGGGTCTGATGCCGAATCCGGAGAATCCGGATGACTGGCCGGTGGACGTCACACAACCTTGTTTCATGAGGTTTTCTCAGATCACAAATCCGGCGCCAAGCCAGCTCTTTGTTTTGGTGGACGAGAACGAGGACACCTTGGTCGATGACCAGTTCGGGTACCCCATGCCCAATTACGGTTACGGTAATTGGTGGGACATGCCCGCCAACCGCCACAATCAAGGCGCCAGTTTCTCTTTTGCCGACGGGCATGTCGAACGCTGGCGTTGGGTGGCGCCCATGATCTATACCAACGGTTACACCGACAACGGGCCGAATCCGCAGCCGGTTCCGCCAGCACAAATGCCCGACTACACCCGCGTCGGCAATGCCATGCGCACCATCCCAGTTGACTGGACCGGAACGCCGCACTGATCGCTTGGCGATCGCGCTGGACTTGTGGGCAATTTGGGCTATAATCAGAACTCATACAGTGGAAATGCACAGCCACCGCCAGAAGGCAAGGTCAGTCAACGTGCGACGACTCCTTACGGACCGTCATGGGGCGCGAGCGTTTACCCTGATCGAATTGCTGGTCGTCATCGCCATTATCGCCGTCCTCGCGGCCCTGCTTTTGCCCGCACTCAGCGGCGCCAAGGAGGAAGCACGATGCATCAATTGCCGGAGCAATCTCAAGCAGTTGCAACTCTGCTGGGAAATGTATGGAAACGATAATGGGGGCGTTCTTTGTCCGAATAACTGGGTTTTCTCAATGGATGTTGGCACCGAGTTGATGCAGCTATCCTGGTGCCTCGGGGATGCGCGGACGGACACCACCACTTCCAACATTCAAGCGGGACTTCTGTACCCGTACGATACATCCCCCGGCATTTACCACTGTCCCTCCGACATGTCCATGATTGTGGATGCCAATGGAAACCCGCTGCCACAGGCCCGCACGCGCAGCTACAACATGAGCCAATCGGTCGATGGTTTGGGTCTGATGCCGGATCCGGCTTCAGGTGGTGTGGCGGTGGACGTCTATCAACCTTGTTTCATGAAGTTTTCTCAGATCACAAATCCGGCGCCAAGCCAACTGTTTGTTTTCATAGACGAGAACGAGGGCACGCTGGCCGATGACCAATTCGGGTACCCGATGCTAAATTATGGGTATGGTTATTGGTGGGACATGCCCTCCAATCGCCACAATCAAGGCGCCAGTTTATCTTTTGCCGACGGGCATGTCGAACGCTGGCAATGGGTGGTTCCCATGATCTATACCAACGGCGTCACTGACAACGGGCCGAATGCGCAAGCGGTTCCGCCAGCGCAAATGCGCGACTACACCCGTGTCGGCAACGCCATGCGGATGAAACTCATCGATGGGCTCGCCGATTAGCCCCCTCGAGAAGAAAGCATTTAGATCGTCTGGCGACCTCGCTGGATTTGTTGGTTATTTGGGTTATAATCTGAATTCATAGAGTAGAAATGCACAACCGCCGCCACAAGTCAAAGTCAGTCAGCCTGCGACTACTGCTTTCGCTCTGTCATGGGGCGCGAGCGTTCACGCTCATCGAGCTGCTGGTCGTCATTGCCATCATCGGCATCCTCGCGGCCTTGCTTTTGCCCTCTTTGGCAGCGGCGAAGGAGGAAGGCCGGCGCGCCAATTGCACGAGCAATTTGCGGCAATTGACGATCTGCTGGGAGATGTACCCCGACGACAACCAAGGGCTTCTCGCGCCCAACAATTGGATTGATTACGACGGCTTAGGAGGAGGTTTCAACCAGAGCATTTCCTGGTGCAACGGGGACGCGCGAACGGACACGACCAAGTCCAACCTCCAAACCGGCCTGCTTTATACCTACAACAAATCCCCAGGGATATACCATTGTCCCTCGGATGCCTCCACGATCGTCGATGCCAACGGCAATCCGCTGCCCCAACTGCGCGCGCGCAGCTACAACATGAGCCAATCAGTCAATGGTCTCGGCCTGTTTGTGGATCCTGCTTTCAATGGCGGCTTCGCCGTGGACGTCACTCAGCCATGCTTCGTGAAGCTTACCGAGGTCACCAATCCCCCGCCGACCCGGTTGTTTGTGTTCATCGACGAAAACGAGGGGACTCTGGCGGACGATCAATTCGGTTACCCCATGCCCAATTATGGATACGGCTCTTGGTGGGACATGCCCTCCAATCGCCACAATCAAGGCGCCGACCTATCTTTTGCCGACGGGCATGTCGAATTCTGGCATTGGATGGTTCCGATGCTCTATACCAGCGGTTACAGCGTCAACGGGCCGAATCCGCAAGTGGTTTCGCCAGCGCAAATGCATGACTACACCCGCGTCGGCAACGCCATGCGGATCAAGCCCGTCGATGGTCTCGCCGATTAACCCGCTCAGGACGGTCCGCTAAGATCGCTTGGCGATCTTGCTGGACTTGTTGACAATACTGAGCTATCATTAAACCGAGCTAAAAGAGAAATGCGCAGCCACTGCCAAAGCGCGAGGTCTGAAGGCGCTCGAGGACTGCTGACGATCTGGTATGGGGCGGACGCGTTTGCTCTGATCGAATTGCTGGTCGTTATCACCAGCATCGCCATCCTCGCCGCACTGCTTTTGCCCTCGCTGAACAAGGCGAAGGAGGAAGGCCGCCGCGCCAATTGCATGAGCAATCTCAGGCAATTGACGCTTTGTTGGGAAATGTACGCCGACGACAACCAAGGGCTTCTGGCGCCCAATAATTGGATTGATTACGTCGGAGCGGGTGGAGGATTTAACCAGAGCCTTTCCTGGTGCAACGGGAATGCGCTGACGGACACGACTGCATCCAACATCCAAACCGGCCTGCTGTTTCCCTACAATGCATCCGCAGGGATATATCATTGCCCCTCGGATGTCTCCACGATTGTGGATGCCAAGGGCAATCCGCTCCCTCAACTCCGCACGCGCAGTTACAACATGAGCCAGTCCGTCAACGGCCTCGGCTTTTTTGTGGACCCTTCATTCAACGCCGGCCAACCCGTGGACGTCACGCAACCATGCTTCGCCAAGCTCTCCCAAGTCACCAATCCTCCGCCGACGCGATTGTTTGTCTTCATCGACGAAAACGAGGGAACCCTGCAAGACGACCAATTCGGCTACGCCATGATCAACAGCGGCTTCTACGGCAAGTGGCTCGACATGCCCTCCAATCGCCACAATCAAGGCGGTGACTTGTCTTTTGCCGACGGCCACGGCGAATACTGGCGTTGGCATGCTCCAATGATGGCCACGCTCCCCTCGGGGCAGATTGGGCAGGCCGTAACGGCCGGGCAAATGGCGGATTACCTGCGGATCGCCAACGCCATGCGCATGAAGCCCCTCGATGGGCGCGCCGATTAGCCTTCCCGCCGCCTAAATTAACCTTGAAGTGGCGCCCCTTTGGCCCGTATCTCTTGGCGGCTTGACTATGAATTATTCCATTTCGCGCCGCGCGGCCTCGCTGACTCCGTCGCTTACTCTGGCCATCGACGCCAAGGCTAAACAAATGAAGGCCGACGGCATCGATGTGGTCGTCTTCGGCGCGGGCGAGCCGGATTTTCCAACGCCTCCGCATATCGTCGAGGCCGCGATCAAGGCCTTGCTCGACGGCTTCACCAAGTACACTCCTAGCAGCGGCATCCCGGAATTGCGCCAGGCGGCGGCGGACAAATTCTCACGCGACAACGGGCTGGTCTATAAACCCTCGCAGATCATCGTTTCCTGCGGTGGCAAGCATTCCTGTTGCAATGTCATTTTGGCCACCTGCAATCCGGGCGACGAAGTGATCATTCCGGCGCCCTATTGGTTGAGTTACCCGGAAATGGTCCGCCTGGCCGAAGCCACGCCGGTCATTATCGAAACCACTGACAAAACGGAATTTAAAATCGCGCCGGAACAATTGCGCGCCGCCATCACGCCGCGCACGCGCTTGTTCATTCTGAATTCGCCCAGCAATCCGACCGGCTCGGTGTACACCCCGGAGGAAATCAAAGCGTTGGGCGACATCTGCGTGGAGAAGGGCGTGCTGATCATGAGCGACGAGATTTATGAGAAGCTCGTCTATGACGGCGCCCAACACGCCAGCGTGGCCGCCTTTTCGCCGCAACATTTCCAGCACACCATCATCGTCCACGGCTTGGCCAAGGCTTATTCGATGACCGGTTGGCGCATTGGCTTGACAGCCGCGCCGGAACCGATCGCCAAGGCCATCGACGCCATTCAAAGTCACAGCACCAGCAACCCGACTTCCTTCGCCCAGAAAGGAGCGGTGGCGGCGTTGACCGGGCCGCAGGACCACTTGCCGCTCTGGGTGGCGGAGTTCGCCCGGCGCCGGGTTTACGCCTGGAAGCGATTGAACTGCATGCCGGGTCTATCCTGCGTCAATGCCAAAGGGGCCTTCTACCTTTTCCCCAACATTTCCCAAACGGGGCTGGGTTCGCTGGATTTTTGCTCCCAACTGCTTGACAAGCAGAAGGTCGCCGCCGTGCCCGGCACTGCGTTCGGCGCCGCCGACTACATTCGCCTCAGCTACGCCACGAGCATGGAGAGCATCGAGAAGGGCCTGGACCGGATCGAGAGCTTCCTCCGCGGCCGCGCATGAAATCGTGGCGGAACCATTGGCCCGCGCTGTGGCTTCTGCTGATTTTGGTGCTGGTGGCGATGGTGCGAATTCGCCTGCTCTCTATGCCGCTGGAGCGGGACGAGGGCGAGTACGCCTATGTCGGGCAACTGATGCTGGAGGGCGAGCCGCCTTACAAGCTGGTTTACACCATGAAGATGCCGGGCATCTACGCCGCCTACGCTTTGATCATGGCGCTCTTCGGGCAAAGCAGCGCCGGCATTCGCCTGGGTTTCATGCTGGTCAATTTCGGCGCCATCGTGCTGCTCTATCTTGTGGGCCGCCGCTTTCTCGACCGCGCGGGCGCGGTCGCCGCCTGTGCCGCCTACGCGCTGTTGTCGCTCAGTCCCCGCGTGCAGGGGTTCAACGCGCACTCGACGCACTTTGTGGTGTTGGCGGCGCTGGGCGCAATCCTCGTGCTGCTGCGCGCGCAGGAGCGCGGAAGCCTGGCGGGGTTTTTTTGGAGCGGCGCGCTTTTTGGCGTTGCTTTCCTGATGAAGCAGCCTGGCGGCGCCTTCGCCTTTTTCGGCGGCGCGCTTTTGCTCTGGACGGCGTTGCGCCGGCGACCGCCGGACTGGAAGACACACGGGCCGCGCCTGGCGGTTTATGCGGCCGGCGTGACGGTTCCGATATTATTGACAGGATTGATTCTGTGGCGGGCCGGAGTGTGGGACAAATTCTGGTGGTGGACGGTGACCTACGCGCGCGTTCACGCCACGGCGCTGCCTTGGGCGGACGGGGTATCAAGGCTGGCCGGCTATTTCGCCCATTTGTTTTGGGACGGGTTGTTCTGGGCGCTGGCGTTGGCGGGTTTGTGCTGCGTGCTGATGGGAAAAGGCGGCGCGGACGAAAAGTTTTTCTTCCTCTCATGGCTGCTTTTTTCCTTCGCCGCGGTCTGTCCCACGTTGCAATTCACCAGCCATTATTTTGAGTTGATGCTCCCGGTGGTCGCGCTGTTGGCGGCCCGCGCTTTCACTCCGGCCGCGGCGTGGCTGGCGAATCAGCCCTTGGCGCTGGCGCGTGCGGCGCCGTGGCTGCTCTTTGGTCTGGCTTGGGCCGCTGTCGCCTGCTCCCATCGCGACTTGTTCTTGGCGTCTGGACCGGCCGAAGCTGCCGGCCTCATCGATCCCGCCAATAACTTCGAGGTCTACCCCATCATCGCGGATTACCTTCGACGCCAATCGCCGCCGCCGGCAAAATTGGCCATATTCGGTTCGGAACCGGAGTTGCTCTTTTACGCGCATCGGCGCTCGGTCACGGGCTATATTTACATGTACGACCTGGTGCAAAATCAGCCTTTTCGCCAACGCATGGATAATGAAATGACCTCCGAAGTGGAGCTGGGACGCCCGGATTATGTTGTCTTTGTCAACCTCGTCTTTTCCTGGCTGCCTTATCCGCCCGATTCCTTCCAGACATTCGAAACGTGGATGTTGAATTACACCGCCAGCCAGTACGACCCGTGCGGCGTTGTGACGTTTCTGCCCAACCGTTACTTTTGGGGGGCCGATTGCCTCCGGCACGTTCCGGTCGGCCATCGCTTCGTTGTCATCTACCAGCGCCATCGTCCGGCTTCTCTTGACGCTCACCTTCCAAAATCCGCGCCATGACGGCGGGATCGACATTGCCGCCGCTCAGGATCACACCCACGCGCCCGGCGATGGGCGGCGCGCCACTCAATAGCGCGGCCAATCCCAGCGCGCCCGAAGGTTCGACCACCAGTTTCATGCGCGAGAACAATACGCGCACCGCCTCTTCAATGGCCTCCTCCGTCACCGTTTTCATTTCGTCCACCTTTTCCAGCACCAGCGGGAAGGTCCATTGGCCCAGCGACGCCGTGCGCGTGCCGTCGGCGATGGTGCGGGGATTGTTGACAGTTTGCAGCGTCTTGCTCCGAAACGAACGCGTCGCGTCGTCCCCCAACTCGGGTTCCACTCCCGCCACCCGGCATCGGGGCGCCAGCCGCTTGACAGCCACCGCCGTGCCGCTGAGCAATCCGCCTCCGCCGCAAGGGATGACCAGCCAGTCCAGCGAGGGCAATTCCTCCATCATCTCCCATGCGGCCGTGCCCTGGCCGGCGATCACCTCCGGATGATCGAACGGAGGGATCAGCGTGTAGTCGTGCCGCTGGCGCAATTCCTGGCACACACGCTCCCGGCTCGGGTTGTCCGGATCGCACAAGACGACTTCGGCCCCGTAGCCCTCGCAGGCGGCGCGTTTTGGGGGCGAAACGTCCCGGGGCATGACCACCACCGCCCGTGCGCCCAATAATTGACAGGCCAGCGCCACCGCCTGTCCGTGGTTGCCGGAGGAAAAGGTCACCACGCCCCTTTCCCGCTCTTCCGGTTCGAGCTGGGCGATGGCGTTGAACGCGCCGCGGAATTTGAACGCCCCGGCCCGTTGCAGATTTTCGCATTTGAAGAAGACCTGCGCTCCCGTCATTTGATTGACAGTGCGGGAGGTTACGATGGGAGTCCGGTGCGCCTGCCCGCGCAAGCGTTCCCGCGCCGCCGCGATGCGGTCAAACATCTCGCGCCCGGCGTCATGTTCATCTGTCAACATGAAAGTGTCAACTCGCGCGCTTACTCCGGCGGCTCTTTGCGCGGCAATTTTTCATCGGCCATGGCGGCGTTGTAAACGAAGGCGGCCATGACGGTCGCGGCTTCTTTGAGGTCGTCGGCCTGGATGCGGTCGAAGACGTCCTGGTTGGAGTGATGGGTTCGAGTCGAGTAGTCCAGCGGGTCTTGGAGGAATTCAAAGCCGGGCAATCCAATGTTGTCAAATGAAATGTGGTCGGTTGATCCGGTGCGGGAAATGGTCACGGTTTCGGCGCCCAGGCTGTGAAAGGGTTCAAGCCATTTGGTAAAGTACGGGCGCACGCCTTCGTTGCCTTGCATGTAAATGCCGCGGATTTTGCCGGCTCCATTGTCCAGGTTGAAATAAACTGAGAGCTTGTCGTACTCCGGGCCGCGCTGGAGCGCCGACCGGACCGGCTGGTTGGTGGCGGCGCCGTCGGAGGCCGCTGGAGCGCTGAAAGCCGTATCGGATGCGCCGGATGGTCGCTGGGCGGCGTCTCCGGAGGCGGTCGGCGCGCCTGCATCCGGGTTGAAAGCGCGGCGGCCGCGCGCGCGATCCGACTGGGGATTCGAGCCAAAATGATTCGAGACATAAGCCTTGGAACCCAGCAGCCCTTCCTCCTCGCCTGTCCAAAGAGCGATGCGAATGGTGCGGCGCGGCTGCAAATGCGCCGCCTCGATGATCCGCACCGCCTCCATGGCGCAGACCGCCCCGGCGCCATTATCGGTTGCGCCGGTGCCGGCTTGCCAGGAATCCAGGTGACCCCCAAGCATGACGATTTGATCCTTCAAATCGGTCCCCGGAATCTCGGCGATGGTGTTGTAGGCCATCGGGTCCTCCGCGTGGAATTTGACCTTCAAATCGACCTCCATTTTTAATTTCACCCCTTGTTGGAGCATGCGCACCAGGCGGTTGTAATCCTCTGCGGCCAAGGTGATTTGAGGCGGCATGGCGGGCGCGTTGGTGGCGTAGGCGCTGGGCCCTCGGGCTCCGCTTCCGAATCCGCCCTCGTTGGTGCTCGGCGCGGTGGCGCTGGCGACAAAAACAGTTCCCCCGTCGCCTTGCGAACTTTCGTTGACCACCAAGCCGGCTTTTTCCTTCTCCAAAAAGGCCAGCAGGCGCGCGGGCCTGATCCGGTTGCCGTTGGTGCCCGACCGGTTGCCGAAGCCGCCCGGCCGACCTCTTTGACGGTCGGCGTCTCCGGTCAGATTGGCCAGGCGCGTGAGATTGCTCTCCGTCTGGCGCGCGAAGATCGGTTCAAGACGGGGAACAATCTCATGCATGGGACTGGCCAGCACGATGGCTCCCGCCAATTTGCCTTTGTAGCTGTCCAAATTGGAAGTGGTCACTCCGCCCAAGTAGATGACCTCCGCCGTCAAGGGCCGCTTGAGTCCAGGTGACCAGGCCTGGGGACAGGCGATGAGGGGAAAGACCTGCGGCTCGACGATCTGGGCGGAAAAGTGTTTGAGTTCCCAGCCGCGTCCGAAAGGTCCCCAAGCCTCCAGGTGGGCGTTGCTCAGGCCCCAACTTTCCAGTTTCATTTTGGTCCATTCGTTGGCGCGCTTCAGGTTGGGCGAGCCGGTCAGGCGCTGCCCGATGACGTCGCTCAAATAGCTCAAAGTCGCCATGACCTGGGAGTTGCTGGTCAATCCCTGGTCCTTGATGCAGGCAATGGCATCATTTGGATCGTGGTTGTCGGCGGCGGAATCATTGGTTGGCTCCGTAGCGCCGCCAGGCGCTAGCCAGACCAACGCGATGCCTGCGACGATGGCGACTACGAATTTGGCAGAGAGTGACGTTTTCATACGCAGATTTCCCTCGCAATTAAGAAAGATGGCGAACAGCGGCGAACACGGAAAAGGGTTATAGCAGAAACTTTTGCTTGGCACAATAGAATTTTCCTCGCAAGAAAACTCTACACCGAGTCAATAGTGAATTCTTGGTAGCGCGACCGTATTGTCGCGCCAGCCCGGAGCCCCCTGAGACGGTGGGGCGAGACAGTCCGCAAAGCGGGCCGCTCTGAATTTGTTCTGACTCCGTCGAGCCGTAACTCCATATCATTTGACCCGGCTTGACTAAGTTTGGCTGGGTTTGACCGCCGGCGCCCCGCTTCTGCTGCTTTTATAATCATAATCTCCATTGCACAAGTGTACTTTACATGAAGGAGTGGTCATCCTTGTTTTGCCTTCTCCGCTTAGTGTGGTGGTTTGACCATTGATTTTTGAACCGTGAACTTTGAATTTTGAACTTTTTTTGCATCCCACAGGTTTGATTTAGTTTGATTTAGTTTGATTAGCCCGACGGAGTGCATTTTCGGCCATGGCACTAACATAATCATCTCTATTAGGATAGTATATTTTGCTCGAATCTGTCTGCAGCGCACAAGGGTGACAGAGCAGCCGGTGACTGGTTTTGATCCGATTTGATTGGGTTTGACGCGGTTTAACCGGGTTTGACCAGGTCTGACTGTGCCGCTGTGAAGTGGCCCCGCCGCTTCTTCCTTCATAATTCATAATTCATACTTCAACCTTGTCCTGCCCCCGCCCCCGCAGGTTTGATTTGGTTTGATTTGCCTTGATTGGCGCCTCAGCCGGACCTTAACCCCAAGACGCCAAGACGCAGAGAGGTCAGGAAGCGCATTTGGCTCCATCGGCAATATCCACCTTTTGGCGCCCCGGACCGGCATGGTCAGAAACCGCTTTGCGTCCTTGCGCCTTCGCGACTTTGCGTTGAAACCTTCGCGCCTCACTGAATGGACCCGGCTCAGCTTTTCGCGCATCGCGTGCGGCAACCGGGCTATTTTTCCCAGCAAGGCCATCGGCATCCGCTTATGATAAGCTTCATCGACACATTGTATCACAAAAGCAGCGGTGGGTCTAGTAGTGCGCCTGTCACGCAGTCGTGGAGTCGATTTCCAAAGCATCATTCTCCATTTCGCGCCGACAAAACGCCACCTTTCAGCTCCGGTTATGAGCCTCCCTCGGCATCGCCCTCATCCACGTCGCGTCCACTTGTCCGCCATCTAGTTCGCCGCAGCCTTCGCGGACACGGAAGCCGTCCCGCCGGCGAAAGCTTAGCGATGGCGGCGGGCGTTTGATGACAATTGAGATTGCTGGGCCAACGCACAGTGCTTACAGTTTGTATTTATTCGAATCATGCCGCAAAAATCCGAAAAGTCAGACCGCCCGCAGGTTAAGCTGTTTCACTCGACAGCGCGAGGAGAAATCTATCATGGCGATTCGCTCGATTTGCTCGCAACGCGATTGCGACCCGCATCTGTAGATTTGATCATGACAAGTCCGCCTTTCGGCTTGGTGCGGAAGAAAGAATATGGAAACGTCGATGCAGATAAGTATGTCGAGTGGTTCAAACCATTCGCGGAGGCTTTCAAGCGCGTTCTGAAGCCCAGCGGCTCTCTGGTCATCGACATCGGCGGCGCTTGGAACCCCGGGGAACCCACGCGCAGCCTCTACCATTACGAACTCCTCATCTCGCTTTGCAAAGAATCAAATTTCCACCTCGCCCAAGAATTCTTCTGGTGGAATCCGGCACGGCTTCCCACGCCGGCGGAATGGGTCACCGTCCGCCGTGTCCGCGTGAAAGACGCCATCAATTGCATCTGGTGGCTCTCTCCGACACCATGGCCCAAAGCGAGCAACAAACGCGTCCTCCAATCTTATTCCGACAGCATGAAAGGCTTGCTGGTTCATGGTTACAAACCGCAGATGCGACCATCTGGACACGACATCTCTGACAAATTTCAAAATGACAACGGTGGCTCCATTCCGCCCAATTTGATTGCCGCCGCCCACACGGAGAGCAACTCCGCCTACATCCGATATTGCACTGACAAGAAGCTGAAACCCCACCCGGCGCGCTTCCCGAGCGAGGTCCCCGAGTTTTTCATCCGCATGCTCACTGATATCAATGACCTCGTTGTCGATCCATTTGCTGGCAGTTGCGTAACTGGAGAAGCCGCCGAGCGCACCAAAAGGAAGTGGATTTGTTGCGAACTCCGAGACGACTATCTCCAAGGCGCGCTCGGTCGCTTTCAGACAGAAGATTCTCCAACGGCCGCAATCAGTGAACCCTCTTACAAAACCGCAGGCGGACAAGAAAAGGATTATTACCGAATTTCCAAACCGGGTGGCTTTTGGAATGGTGTTGAGGGTCCGCCACTCGCGGCAGATGGCGGTTTTAAACGTCCGCCAAAGCCCGAAAAGAAACTGAAGACGACGACGTACTTGCCGCATCGGTCTCCTCGACCAGAGCAGTTGGCGCTAATGGATGCCCGCGATCGCAGAACGGGAAAAGGCAAATTCGGTGGCTAAGGTCAGCAAAGCAGAGCTACACACTGCTGTCCTGAAGTCCATTCAGGCATCCGGGTGGGATGCAATAGTTCTCAGCAGCAGCCACCCGTTCCGCATTTCGATGTATCGCGCCGACAATCGAGTGATCTTTCGTTGCTATATCTGGAATCTCACTCATGGCGGCTATGTTCAATGATGACTCATTCCAATCCAAGCGTCACGCCCGCCTTAGCTTACGAGATTTGGGCGGCCAAAAACGCTTTGCGTCCAACACGGCAGACTGCATACAATGTTCCGGCCTGACATCGCATCGCGATTGTGTGACACTTCGGGCGCTCGGCATGATGGAAGGAACGATGAAGATTGTGTTTGAAAAACTTGTTCAGCCATCTGGAATTTCCCGCCGGAAGTTCTTCCGCACGGGCGCGGACCGGGCTGGAAGGATCAAGGTGACCGCCACCCGTTCTTCTTCAGGAGCGAAGAGAGTGGAAATCAAAGCAAGCCGATGAGGATGGCGCTCATACTCGGGAATGCTGGAGCTGTGTGCGCAGGCGCTGTGGCGCTGATTGCCCTCTGGCGTGGAAGGCGGTCGATTTCCGCCGGGCTATTTGCCGTCGGGATGACTCTGCTGGCCCTGGAGAGCGTCTTGCAAGGCCTGGCGAAGGACGCTCTGCCGAAAGAGGAAGTCGCCCATTGGCAGCATTGGAGACTGGCGGTGATGTCCTTGCTTCCCAGTGTCTGGCTGCTCTTTAGCTTAAGCTATGCGCGGGGCAATTATCGGGAGTTTTTCCGCCAATGGCGCTACGTGCTGATAGGGGCGCTGGTTTTGCCGGTCGTGCTGGTGTGTCCTATAATCTCCCATAGATGGCCGCCCTTCAGTGCTCCATCCGATTATGACCCGGATAGTCTGACCGGTTTTGGCCACGAGAATTTCGAGTGGGTCTTCCAACTGCAACCGGCCGGATTCGTCCTCTACGCCGTGTTTCTGGCCAGCGCAGTGGTGGTGCTGATGAATTTTGAGCGGACTCTGCGGACGGCGGTGGGTACGATGCGATGGCGCATCAAGTTCATGATCTTGGGCTTGGCTGTTTTGTTTGCCGTGCGGGCTTACACGAGCAGCCAGGCACTGTTGTCGCGGAATATAGACCCGTCTTTGGTTGCGGTGGATTGCGGAGCGCTGGTGCTGGGGTGCTTGTTGACCTTGCGCTCGCTTTTTCGCGATGTTTGGGACGTGGCGGTTTTCCCCTCCAAAGCTGTCCTGGAAAATTCGCTCACCGCGGTGGTGGCCGGCATTTATTTGGTCTGTGTCGGGGTTCTGGCCAAGTTGGCCCCGTGGATTGAGGGTTTTCAGGCCAAGGCCTTTTTATTTCTGCTCGCCTTGGTCGCGCTGACCATCGTCGCACTGTCGGAGCGGGCGCGGAAGCATGGCCGGCGTTTTATCAGCCGTTACTTCCAGCGGCCGCTCTACGATTACCGCACCGTCTGGAGGACGCTGACGGAGGGAATTGTTTCGCGCGTCAAAGAAACGGATATTTGCCAGGCCGCCGTCATCTTGATCTCCGAGATTTTCCAGATGCTCTCGGTCACGATTTGGCTGGTGGACGAAAAGAGAGAAAACTTGGCCTTTGCCGGCTCGACCTCCTTGTCCGCCGAGGCGGGGGCGGGTTTGCGGCTCCAGAAGGAGGAGGCGATGGCCGTCTTCCAGGCGCTGGAGGCGCATCGGGATCCCATCGACTTCGAGACGCTCAAGGACGATTGGGCGGTGGCCCTCAGGAGACTGACTCCGACGCAGTTCCGTCAGAACCGCAGCCGGGTCTGCGTGCCGCTAGTGGGTGGAAGCCGGTTGCTGGGGGTGATCAGCCTGGCGGACCGGGTGGGGGGTGATTTCTTCTCCTTGCAGGATTTTGATTTGCTCAGGTGCGTGGGGGATCAGGTGGCCGCCGGTTTGCTCAACGCCCAGCTTTCGCAGAAGCTTTTGCAGGCCAAGGAACTGGAGGCCTTCCAAACCATGTCGGCTTTTTTTGTCCACGATCTCAAAAACACCGCTTCGACCCTCAATTTAATGCTGCAGAATCTTCCGATTCATTTCGACAACCCGGATTTCCGCAAGGATGCACTGCGCGGGATGGCCAAGACGTGCGATCACATCAACCGCCTCATCAGCCGCCTGAGCCTGCTGCGGCATGATTTGCAAATTAAACCCGTGGAATCTGACCTCAACCAGGTCGTGGCCGGCGTGCTCTCCGATTGGGATGGCATTTCCGGCGTGACGCTGGTGAAGAATCTGCGCCCGGGGCTTGCGATTTTGTTGGACCGGGAGCAAATTGCCAAAGTGGTGACCAACCTGGTGCTCAACGCCTCGGAGGCCATTGCCCCGTCGGGTGAAATCCGCATCGAGACCAGCCAAAACAATGGCTGGGCGGTACTGCTGGTGGCCGATGATGGCTGCGGGATGGGGACCGAATTCATGAGCCACGCGCTTTTTCGGCCCTTTCAAACGACCAAGAAAAAGGGTCTTGGCATCGGCATGTTTCAGAGCAAAATGATAGTCGAAGCTCATGGCGGCCGGATCGAAGTGGAGAGTGAAGTGCAAAAAGGCACTACTTTCCGCGTGCTCTTGCCGATTGACCAACAAAGCAAATGAAGCCGAAAATACTCATAGTCGATGACGACGAGGAGATACGCACGCAGATGAGGTGGGGCCTGGCGAAGACCTACGAGATATTCCTGGCCGAGGACCGGCCCAGCGCCATCGAGAAATTTCAAACCGAGCACCCTCTGTTGGTGCTCTTGGATTTGGGCCTGCCGCCGCATCCAGGCGACCCGGAGGAAGGCCTGGCCACCCTTTCCGATTTGCTGGCGCTGGAAAGGCTCGCCAGAATCGTCGTCGTCACGGGGCAGGGAGAAAAAGCAGTCGCGCTGCGCGCCATCGGCGGCGGCGCCTGGGATTTCCTGTGCAAGCCGGTGGACATGGACGAATTGAAACTGGTGGTCAAGCGCGGGCTTTATGTCGCCGGCCTGGACGCGGAGCTTCGGCAGATGCAGCAAGTGGTATCGGGCCATACGTTCGAGGGAATGTTGGGCAACAGCCCCGCCATACGCGCGGCCTTTGAATCGATACGCAAAGTGGCTACGACGGACGCGCCGGTTCTGCTTTTGGGGGAAAGCGGCACAGGCAAGGAGATGGCGGCGCGGGCCATTCACATGGGCAGCGGGCGCAAGGACGGGCCGTTTGTGGCCATCAATTGCAGCGCCATCCCGGAGACACTCCTGGAAAGCGAATTGTTCGGGCATGAAAAAGGGTCGTTCACGGGTGCGCATGCGCAGCGAAAAGGGCGCTTCGAGAGCGCCGATAAGGGCACGCTTTTTCTGGACGAAATCGGCGAGATTCCGCTCCCTTTGCAGGTAAAGCTCTTGCGCTTCCTCCAGGAACAGTGCATTGAACGGGTGGGCGGCCGGCAGTCGATTCCAATCGATGCCCGGGTGGTGACCGCCACCAACGCCGATTTGCGCAAGGGCATGCTGGGGGGAACATTTCGCGAGGACCTGTTTTATCGTCTGGCCGTCGTTCAGATTGTCCTGCCGCCCCTGCGTGATCGTGAGGGAGACATCCGGCTGCTGTCGCAGTTTTTCCTGCAGCGGTTTTGCCAGCAGCAAGGCAAGACCGGCCTGACTTTCGATCAAGAAAGCCTGCGCGGCCTGGATCGCTATCATTGGCCGGGCAATGTGCGGCAATTGGAGAACAATATTCGGCGCGCGGTCATCATGGCGGAGGGAAAGCGCCTGACTGTGCGAGATTTGGAACTGACTGCGGCGGCTGGCGGCGCCGCCACGAGCCTCAAGGACGCCCGTGAGAACCTAGAGCGCGAAATGATCCAAAACGCCCTGCGCAAGTACTCGGGCAAGATCGCTCCCGCTGCCACTGAATTGGGCGTCAGCCGGCCGACGCTATATGATCTCATGGAGAAACATGGCATACCCAAGGAGTGAGAGAGACATTCCGGCCAAGTTTCTTTTGGTGTTGGGAATCTTTACATTTCAACAAATGCGCGGATTATAAGCGGTTCTATTTTGGATATGAACAACTTACATAAACACAGCGCCATTTACGCCAAACTGTCTGTCGGAATTCGTTACACTTCGCGTGTCTCCTTTTCGTACACTTGAAACTCTAATATCACCATAAGTTGTTTATTATAAGAACTTTATGTGCCAAGCAAAGTGTTTGTCCAATTTTGGCACACTTTTGGCTTATGATTTGGATGAAGCAATTCAAAAAGACCTTAAATTTATGAAGAAACAGATGATTAACCGAGTATTGGATGGAGCAGTAGTTGTTGCGCTCTTGGTGACGTTGACACAAACCGCGAGCGCATTTCCTCCTCCTATCGCAACAGCTCCTGATGCCAGTTCCACGACTGCCCTGATGGCAGTAGCGTGTGCTGGCCTTGCAATCATTCGCAGACTCCGCCGCTAGTCGCCGCCCCCCAAAGTCATTCGGTTTACTGATTTGCAGATAGGGCTGTCAGCACGTCTGGGCTAGTCCCAGACGATGAGGGCTTAGCTCTATCGCTCAAGCCTTTTGCTGCGCCAATTATCAATTACTAATGAAAACCGTCAAATCCCTGCTGAACTGCTTGGTCATCTGTCTCGGCGCTTCGGCGGCTTCGCAAAGTTCCTCCTTGGCTGAACCGTGCGGGCTCAATTTTTCCCCGAACCCCAGCCCGGCATCGGTAACTATTGAAGCCTACTGGCAGATAAACGATAGTTACACTTCGCCCGACAATCTGGCTTTATTTCGAGATACGGTCACAACTGGAAACTCAACGGTACCGGCAGGCACCTATTTAGGCTGGTGTATCGATTTATCCAATAGCATCGCTAACGGGCCGGACGCCTACAGCGTATTGATGTATTCAAGTTGCGACCCAAATCTTGACGCCGAGCTGATGAATCTGGGTTACACCTACCATTTTAGCTACCCGGCCACCGATACGAATGCGAGCGCGGCACAGTGGAATCAAGTCAATTACATCCTCAACCACAAACTTAGTGGAGCGTCCTATTGGGATATTCAAGCCGCCATTTTTAATATTATTGGCGGACCGCTTCCACCGAATTCCTATTTTCATACCCTCGGCTATACGACTCTGACATATAACACCAACAATGTGAGCGAAATGACAGACGCCGCTCTCACCAATGCGGCGACTTGGCAGCCGGAATGCGGCGACGTTATCGCCGTCGTCCTGGCCGTCACGACCAATACCGGCGGTTACTTCCCGGTGCAACTCACAATCCTGCAAGTCCCCTTTCCTTGCGCCCCGTGCATTGGTGTGACCAAGCAAATCGCCTGTCTCCAGCCTGGCAACACCTGCGGCGCTTACGGTCCGAGTGCGGCAGGTTTTGTGGGAGAAGCCTGCACCGGCATGCCTGACCTCCCTGCCTTCTGTTACGAGATCACCGTTACCAACTGCGGCACCATCCCTCTGACCAACGTCACCGTTTCAGACAGTCTCCTGGGCAACCTCACCGTTAATTTCTTTAGCAGTCCCACGAACGTCTTTGCGCCTGGCGCTTATGTGGCGGCTTATTTTTCCATGGCCTTCGCCACTAATGCCACCAATACCGTGGTGGTTCAAGGCGCGGCGGCTTTGGCTGGCACGGTTACCAATGGCACAGAGGTCTTCACCAATGGGACTTCGGTCGCCAGCACTGCCAGCGCCACGGCTTTGGTCGCCCCGGCTGCGATCTCCTGTGGTCTGTCCCTGACCTCGCCGTATGTTAATCCCACGAACAACGGCGGCAGCGTTTTGATCTTGCCCGAGAATCTTCCCGGCGGGCAGCCCGTGACCGTGAGCGCTGTGGTTATGAACTCCGGTGATTCGCCCCTGAATAATGTGACTATTCTCCTTTCGACTCCGACGGGGATGACTTGCGAGACGCCTGCGTCGTTCAGTCTTCCCGCAGGCGGCGCAACCAACATTACGTTGTGCTCCGACTCTGTCACTTGCCCGGTTGAGCAGCATTTCAGCATTACGGTCATAGGTTTCGTTGATTCCGACGCCGCTCACTGTGGCATCTATGATTTGACCGGCAGTCCCATCTTTGTCTGTTCTACGTGCATGGGGACTGTCGAATGTTCTGGCACAGGCGGATGTGGTGTCACCAATGAATTGTCCGGCACCGTGGTACTGGATTGCGTTGTCGGCTCTACTAATCTGGCCGGCGGCACCGGGTTGAGCGGTTGGACGGTGTCGCTCTACGGATCGAGCAGCAATTTGCTGGCCAGCACGACGACGGACAGCAAAGGCCATTATTCCTTTTACAGTTTGGGGAGCGGCCCTTACACGGTCGAGGTGACCAAGCCAGCCGGATACGCTGAGAGCTATCCGTTGGGCGCCACCAACGGCCAGCAACGGGTCACAGTTGTGGCGTGTGAGAACACGACCGGAGTAAATTTCGGATATGCCGACACCGCCCCGCCGCAAATCTCAGTGCCGCCGGGCGAGTATCTGGGTTGCAACCCGACCAATCTCCCCTCCGACGCCAACATCGCCTCCAACGTCACTGCCGTGGTCAGTTGCGGCCTGCCCAAAATCACGGTCACGTATTCCGAGACCAATTCCAGTTGTGCCTACACGCGGACTTTTCTCATTACGGTGACCGATACGTACGGAAACCTAGCCACCACCAACGTTGTTTATACGTGGACGGCCAATTCGTTCGGTCCGACCGTCATCTGTCCGCCGGATGTGACGATTATCACGAACTTGTGCCAGATGTATTGCACGTTCAGCGCGGGCGATTGGGGCGGCTCAGGCAACGGCAACTCTCGCAACAACAATAATTGGTGGCAGCACTGGTGCGCGCAAAATCAAACGTCGCAGTGCTGGCCGTCCTGGACCAATTGGTGGAATGCATGCGGTGGAAACAACAGTCAATACACCGGCTTCTGGGAATGTGTGAATAACGACCATCCAACCAACTGGTTGTGCTCCTGGACAGGGAACCAGTGGGGCAACCAGTCTGGAAATTGGAATCATTCGTGGAATAACAACAACAATGGAAACCAGAACTGGGTGCCGTGCGGTGGCAATAACCCGAACACCATTCTGAGCAATTGCTTTGACAAAATCTATTCCAATGGCTGCGTGACTATCGGACTTCCGGGCAGCGGCCCGTGCGTCACTTTCACTTCCTGCTCCGCGGCGCAAACCTGCCTGAATTGGGGAGGAACCCCCGGCGTCCTCCATGGCTGCGCGACCAACCCATCTTCTTGCAGCGCCGGCTCGTTTTGCGCGCAAGTGCTGGGCTTGCGTTTGAACTGCGACTTCGGTGACTATGGCTGCGTTCCTGGTTTTGTGGGCAAATGCGGTGATCTGGTGTTGTGTGCTTCCTCCTCGCCTTGCAACGGCAAGAAAGTGCGCGACATCCTGGGCATCTGCAACTGCGCGCTGGCTGGTGGTTCCTGCCCGGAGGGATGCACGTTGCAGTACCTCGGCGGTCTGTGCAGCAATCTCAATCAGTGCTTTGAAGGTTGCCAGGTCAGCAGTTGGTGCAGCACCAATCTGTGCNNGGAACCTACGTGATCAGCCGCGAATGGATCGCAGTGGATGCCTGCGGCAACACCAATACCTGCACACAATTGATCACCATCGTCAGCCAATGCGTGACCAGTCAGATTTGCGGCAGTTTCAACGCGCAGAATCCGGGCGGCGGTTATGTTTGGTGCAATGCGCATATCAGTTGCAATCCGGGCCGAAAATGCACGATCTATTGCCAAAATGCCGCGGTGACTCTGACTTGCAACAACGGCAAAACTTACACCTATCCGGTGCCTAATTGCCAAGTCGACTTCAATCCAAGCTGTTCCTCAGGAAGTTGTTCCTTCAACGGCAGCTCGTGGACCACAACGCTGCCTTGCGCGGGCGACGACGAGATATTCCTTTCCGGCTGCGGCATCCCGTGGCAGCCCGAGTTCGCCAATTGCCACTCGGTTTGCTGGACGGGATCGTTCTGTTGCGACACGGCGGGGATCAATTGCAACTGGCGGTGGGGCGCGGCTTGTTATAGCTGTAGCCTGAGCAACTGTGAGACCATCAGTGTCAAGCCCTGCCATAACACCCCTTGCGGCTACCCGGGCGGCGACCATGCCGGAACGCCCGAGAATTGCAAACCCTACTGCCAGGGCGGCGCCTGCGGCGGCGGTGGCGGCAACTACACCGGACCGTGGTCCGGCATAGGCTCCTGTTCGTTTAATTGCCAATGAGCGCCGCTTAGCGGAGGTGCAATTCGATGTGGTTCCGTTCGAGGATGGTGCCTTCGTCGAAGGCAAGCTGATCGAGATCGATGTTGTAGTTGGCCAGCGCCAGAATTTCGTCGGAACGCCGGGCGGTCAGCGTTTGCTGGGCCTGGAGCACAAAGAAGCTGGTGTTTTTGCCGTTTTGCAACTTCGTCTCCTCTGCTTCGAGCGCCTGTTCGGCATAGATCCGCGCTTGGCGCGTGGCATCGACCTTCAGCAAATCAGTCCGGATCTTGGTGACATCATTGTCGATGGCGGGGATAATCGTTAACTCGACTTGCTTTATTTGCAACACCAGTTGCTCCATGGCGGCTTTGTCAGCTTTGTATTTGTTCCGGGCGGTGGTGTTGCCTAGAGGAATCGTCAACACGACCCCGTAATCGTAAAACGGATAATTGCCTTGGCGGATGGTATTAAGATTGCCGTTGAAGGTGAGTTCGGTGGCATTGCGTCCGTAACCGCCCACCACGTCTAGCTCTGGAAGGAGCTGGTTGAAGTCAAGTTTTATGAGCAGGTGCTGCGTTTCAGCTTTCAGTTTCGCCTGCAGCATGTCGGGCCTCTTTTCCATGGCGGTGCGCCAGCATTCCCGCAGATCAGGATGCTCCGGCACCGCCACTAAGCGTTCCGCGGGGACAGGAGTGACGCTGGTCCAATCATCGCGACGCAATCCCAGCAGGCTCCGGATCACGTTCTCTTGCATCGCCAGGTTCCCTCGTGCGGTCAAAAGGTCCGAACGAGCGTTGGCTGCCTGGGATTCAGACTGCATTTGCGCCAGCGGCGCCTCGGCCCCAGCCTGCACTTTTTGCTCGTCTTCGTGCGCGGTCTCTTCCGCCAATTTGACGGCCATTTCCTGCACTCCCACAAGTTCGCGATCGGAGATCAGGGTATAGTAGGCGGCCTTCATGTTGTTGACGACCGTCATGATCTGGAGGCTCAAAGCCCATTGATCGATCTTGAGCGTCGATTTGCCCAAGGAGATTTGATAACGATTGCTGTCGGCCCATAGGTTCTTGAGCACAGGCTGCGTCAACGAGACGCTCGGTTCGCTGTTGTAGAGGTCTGGCGCGCCGCTGACGTTCTGCTCCGAGAGCGGGCCGGTAAAAGAATAGGAAAGTCCCCACGGAGCGAAGCCCGACAAGGTCGGCGTGTAGGAGTTGATTTGCTCCGTTGTGGCCGGATAGAACAGGCCGGCCTGGGAAAAGAAGCCTGGAGGAAACTTATCGTAGCTATGCGTCGCGTTGAGGGTCAAAGAGGGTTCGTAAGCGCCATAGAGTCCCCGCAAAGCAAACTGGTCGATCTGCGGTTGAATTTGGCTGATGAGGATGCTCAGATTGTTGGTCAACGCAATTCGGATCAGTTCATCGCTGCCCACCACCCAGTTTGTTTTGGGCGGCATCGGCGTTTGGGCGGGGGCGTCCGCTCCGAGCAGAAGCAGCCACGCTCCCAGCGCGGCGAAAAGGGCGAAGGTTGAGGTTTTGGGGATCATGGGAGCTAGGAGTTAGGAGTTGCTGTCATTCATAACGCAAAGATTCAATCGGGTCCAAATGGGCCGCTTTATAAGCCGGGTAGGTGCCGAAAACGATGCCGACGAGGGAGCAAATTCCCAATCCGATCAAGATCCAGTCAACGGGAAAAACCTTTGGCAAGTGCAGGAAAAAGGCGACCAGTTCGCCTCCGCCGACGCCGAGGGCCACGCCCACGGCGCCGCCGACTTCGCAAAGCACCACCGCCTCCAGAATGAACTGCGCCATGATGGTGCGCTTCTTGGCCCCGATGGCCCGGCGGATGCCAATCTCACGCGTCCGTTCCGTCACCGAGGCGAGCATGATGTTCATGATGCCGATGCCTGCGGCGATGAGAGCGACGGAACTGATCATTGTGATTCCCAGGCGCACATTGTGGGTGAAGGACTTCATTTGCTCGATCAGGGAATCGTTGGAAAAAATCTCGAAATCATCCGGCTGGCCGGGCGCAACTTTGCGTATTTGGCGCATGAGGCCGCGCACCTGCTCGACCGTGCTGTCATAATCGGCCGCGCTGCGCGCCTGCACCAGGATGCTCAAGTTGAGCCAACGTTTGTTCTCGTAACGATTGATGCCGGTGGTGACCGGAATGATGCCGAACTCGTCCTGGCGGCCCCCTGACATTCCCCCTTTGGCTTCGAGCACGCCGATCACGGTGTACTTGACACCATTGAGTTCGATCCGCTCACCCAGTGGCGAACTGATGGGAAACAAGTCCTCGGCCAGCGTGCTGCCCAACACACAGACGTCGCGCAGGCCATCCACGTCAGCCTCAGTCAAGGGCCGGCCCTGGGCGATGTTCCAATTCTGGGCCGGGAAACTGCCGGGAGTTTCTCCGCTCAGCGATATGCCGGGAGGGCTTTTGGCATAGCGCGAGATAATTTGGCCCTGGGTCAGGTCGTTGTCCTCCAGACCGACGCTCAGGGGCAGGGTGGCCCGGCGCGCCAGTTCCGCGCCTTGGACGAGATCAATTCTTTTGCGGCGCCAATAGCTTTGCTCGCTCCCGCCGCTTTCGAAGTGCAGTTGCGGCCAGGTCTGGACCACGAAGGTCTGGCCGCCGAGTTGATTGAGGTCGGCCTCGATTTTTTGTTGCATGGCGCGCATGGAGGTCATGACGATGATGATGGAGAAGACGCCGACCAGGACGCCGAGCAAGGTGAGGGCGGAGCGAAGCTTGTGGGCTATGATGGCGCTGACGGCCATCAGGAAACTTTCCTTGATCTCGGCCAGCAAGATTCTTAGTGCTTTCATGGCGCGGGCTTCTTTACTCGTTGCGCAACGCATCGACCGGGTTCATGCGAGCCGCCCGCCAGGCTGGCAAAAAGCCGGACACTACGCCCGTGAGGACCGAGGTCAAGATGGCCAGGCCCATGACCGGCAGGGACATCGTAACCGGAAAATAGGGAAAAGCGCCCGCCACCAGCAAGGTCAAGGCGTAGGTGATGCCCAAACCGGCCAAGCCACCCAGCAGACAGATGGAGGCGGCCTCGATGAGGAATTGCAGCAGAATCGTCCGCCGCCGGGCGCCAATGGCTTTGCGCACGCCGATCTCTCGCGTGCGTTCGGCGACGGAGACAAACATGATGTTCATAATGCCAATGCCGCCGACGAACAAGGACATGCCCGTGATCAGCAGGCCGACGGCCGCGATGGTGCCCGTGACCGCATCGAATGTTTTGACGAATTGTTCCTGCTGGTTGATGGAAAAGTTATCTGGGTCCGCCGGCTTGACGTGGCGGATTTTGCGCAGCATGCCGCGCAACTCCTCCTTGGCATCGTCCAGTTGCTTCAGGTGACGGACTTTGACCTGGATGTCAAAACTGGGGCGCCTCCAGTAACTGAACACAAACTGCGGAATAGGGATGATGACCTGGTTGTCGAAGCTGGTCATCCCAAGGAAGCTGCCTCGTTTTTCCAGCACGCCGATGACTTCCAGTTGGTGTTCGCCGATTTTGATTTTTTTGCCGAGCGGAGACTCTCTGGGAAAGAGATTGGTCGCCACGTCGTTGCCGATGACACAAACCGGGCGCCCGCCTTCGACTTCGGTCTCAGACATGAACCGGCCCAGCGCGATGTTGAAGCCGCTGGTGGTCAGAAACTGATCGGTGGTGCCGACGATGGCCACTTGGCTGGCCCGGTGGTTTTTGTACCAAACGGAGCGCTCGGAATCGACCGTCGGCGCGATCGCGCTGGCCAGCGGCATTTGCCTTTCCAGCCGGTGGGCTTGCTCGAGAGTGATTTCGGGGCGATGGATTTCCGCAAGCCATTCCTGCTCCGTGTGGGTCTGCCAATTAATCCTGCTGACAAAAAGAACGTCCGCCCCAAGGATGGAGATGCTGTCGTGGAACGCCCGGTTCAACGCGTCAATAGCCGTGGCCATCGAAGTCACCGTGACGATCCCGATGATGATGCCGAGGGTGGTCAGCACCGAGCGCAATTTGTTGGCGCGAATGGCATCCCAGGCGATGAGCAATCCCTCTTTGATTTCGAGCAGGAAATTCACGGCTGACTTGCTTTCTGGTGCGTAGAGTCATCGGCAATCAAGCCGTCGCGGATGCGGATGATGCGGCGGGCGTGATGGGCGATCTCTTCCTCGTGGGTGACGACAAAAATCGTATTGCCCTTGTCGGAAAGCAGACGCAACAAGGCCATGATTTCATCGCCCGTTCTGGAATCCAGGTTGCCCGTCGGTTCATCGGCCAGGATGATGGAGGGCGAATTGACCAGGGCGCGGGCAATGGCCACGCGCTGGCGCTGGCCACCCGACATTTCATTGGGTTTGTGCTGGACGCGGTCGGCCAGTCCGACGCTCTCCAGAGTTTGCAGCGCAATGCGCTTGCGTTCCGCGCGCGGGATGCCGGCGTAGATCAAGGGCAGTTCCACGTTGCGCAGGGCATTGGCGCGCGGCAGGAGGTTAAACGTTTGGAAGACAAAGCCAATCTCGCGGTTGCGGATTTCCGCCAGCCGGTTGTCATCCAACTCGCTGACACTGGTGCCGTTAAGCTCATAAAGGCCCGAGGTGCAGGTGTCCAGGCAGCCGAGCAGGTTCATCAAGGTGGATTTGCCGGAGCCTGACGGCCCCATGATGGCCACATATTCGCCGCGCTGCACCTCCATGGAAATGTCGCGCAAGGCGTGGATCGTTTCCCCGCCCATTTGATAGCGCCGGGAGATATTCTGGAGGCGAATGAGACTCACCGCGCGTGCTCCGGGTCAGTAGGCCTTGCTTGCCTTGTCCTGGGTGGCGGCGGCAGTATTGACAACAACCTTCTTGCCGTCTTCCAAGTCACGATTGATCGCCTTGGCTCCGCCGGAAACCACCACCTCGCCTTCCTTTAATCCGTCGGTAATTTCGTAATAGTTGTCGTCATAGATGCCGCATTTGACAGGAACCTTTTTAACGTGATCGCCTTCAACGACAAAGACGACTTCGATCGGTTTGACCGGTTCGTCCGATTTCTTGTCCGCCATGGAATTGGTGGCGCTGCCGTTGGTGCCGGAGATGGAGGCGGAAAGGATGTTGGTACTGGCGCCCGCGAGGCTGTTGGTCACGTCGGGAAGTCGGGTGGTGACGCTCAAAAAGGGCACGCTCAACACATTGGTGCGGTAACGAGTTTCAATGTTCGCTGTCACGGACATGCCCGGTAGAAACCGCTCCTTTTCCGCGACCAGAATTCTGACTTGGAACTTGGTCGCCTCCGTGGACGTGGCAGCGGAGGTGGACGCCGCTGTCGTTGTGTCGTTGTTGTTGGCCGAATTGGCGATCTGGGTCACCAGACCGGTAAACTTTTGGTCTTTGAAGGAATCGACATCCAGAATGGCCTTCTGGCAGAGCTTGATCAACGGGACATCGATCTCGCCGATATCGACCCTGGCCTCCATGTTATTGAGATCCGCCACCGTCATGATTTCGGTGCCGGCCATTTGCGCCGTGCCGACAACCCGTTCCCCCAGTTCGGAATTCAATTTGCTCACCGTTCCCGTCAAAGGGGAATAGATTGTAGTTTTGGAGAGGTCGGCTTCGGCGGAATCCAATTGCGCGTGGGCGATGCTGACTTGCTCGATGGCTCCGTCCCGCGTGGTCAAGGCCACGTCGTAAGTGGTTTTGGCTGTCAAGTAGTCCGATTCGGAGATGAGCTTGGCTTTGAAGAGGAGGTCGTTGCGCTTGTACTCCAAATCCGCCTTTTCGAGGTTGGCCTTGGCGGATTCGCGGTTGGCAATGGCGGACCTGTAGTTGGCCTGGCTCGAATTGCGCGCCGCCAGGTAATTGTCAGGCCGGATCTTGAGCAAAAGGTCGCCCTTCTTGACGTTTTGTCCCTGTTTGACGTCCAGTTCGATGATTTCGCCGGAAACCTCCGGGCTGATTTTGACCTGGAGCACCGGCTCGATCTTGCCGTTGGCGACGACTATTTCGGTAATGTTGCGGCGGGCGGATTTATCCGAGGTGATGGGAATAGGCGGCGCTCCCTTGGCGAATTTGCTCGCGACCGCGCCGGCCACAATCAGCAGGCCGAGAATCAAGAACAGGATGATCTTCCGTTTACTTTTGTTTTTGTTGTTTGCCATTTTCCTAAAGCGTAATAGACAACTCTCGGCGCGAATCGTTTCAGTGCTTGCCGTGCGCCCAAATCGTCAGATTCGGGAACGGGATGTATTCCCTTTCGTTTCTGGCTTTGTTGTTTGCCATGCTTCCAAAAGAGATTACACAATTCCTAGCTCAATAGTTACAGTAAAGTTTGGTGTCAGCAGATTAGTCAAGTGGTTGTCGGCCAACCCGCCGCTGCCAGGGCCTTGTAGCCGCCGATGAGGGAGGCGACGTTTTTATAGCCCATGCGCTGGGCCACTTCGGCCGCCAGCGCGGAGCGGTAGCCGCCGCCACAGTAGAGAATGCATTCGGTGTCGGGATCGGGAATCGTTGATTCAATGTCGCGCTCCAGGATGCCTCTGCCCAGGTGAATGGCTTGGAGAGCATGGCCGGCCACCCATTCGCCGTCCTCACGCACGTCGATCAAGAGGGCCTTGGCATTGGCCTCCAGGCGGCGGCGCGCGTCTTCCAACGAAACCTCGCGGATGCGGGGTCGGACCTCATTGACCACTTTTAAAAAGCCGGGCGAATGTTGCATGCCAAAAGGAGTATGTTCTGCAGGCGGCGCGATGTCGAGGGTGAATTCCGAAGCTGTGGCTCACGTCCAAGTGGTGTGATGAAGGGTCACCCAAAGCCCTCGCCTGAGGCCAAATTGAGCTTGCCAAGAGGCGGTTTGGGGCTTATCCTTCGTACGGGTTAAAAAGATAAGATAAGTTGGAAATGACCCGCCAACTAAGAGGAATTGAGTATATGAAAAAATATTCGTCGGAATTTCGGATGGCGATCGCGGCCATCACGGCCACGGCGATGTGCCTCGGTGCATCGTACGTCGTCGCCCAGGCCCAAGACACTTCCAATAGTAATGTCACCACTGAGCTGTCGGCGGTTCGCGTCGCCCAAGTCAACCCGGCCAACCCCAGCGGGGTTTTTCCAGTGCAAGGCGGCGTGGGACCAGGCGCCCAGGCCGCTGCCTTGCCTTATGGCGTCGGAGAGGTGGTCAAGATGTATCAAGGGGGCATCAGCAAAGACATTATCATCAATTACATCAACAGCACAGCCCTGCCCTATCACCTGACCGCCGATCAAATCATCTATATGCAGACTTTGGGAATGCCGCAGGAAATTACCAAAGCCATGATCCTGCGCGACGGCCAATTGCAGCAGCAACGTGGCCATCAGCCGTATTACCAGCCGCAGCAAATGCCGCAGCAAATGCCGGGTTCCATGCCGCCGCCAAACGGCGCTGGTCCGGACCAGGCAAACGTACAGGTTGCGACGCCCAGCACGCCGCCGCCTGCCGTGACGGTGATTGGTGCGGACAATTATCCGGGTTATGATTACGGGTACCCGTACTACTACGACGGATGGCCCTATTATTATGGTTATGGCGGGCCGTTGGTTGTCGGTGGCTGGGGTTGGGGTTGGGGGCATGGCGGTTTCCGTGGCGGCGGAGGTTTCCGCGGGGGTGGCTTCGGTGGTGGCCATGGCGGTTTTGGCGGCGGGCACGGGGGCGGTGGCGGTGGCGGGCACCGGTAAGTCGCAGTCTTTTTGAATCGGCTAATGACGTGATCCGCACCTTACCGGTGCGGATCTTTTCATTTGCGGAAGACCGCTATTTCTTGACCGCCCCGGGCACCTTTTCCCACTTCTGGGTCCGGGCTGACTTCAGCACGGCGTCGCAAACATATTGCGTGTCCAGTGCCTCGCGGAAGGTGGGGCTGGCGGGCCGGCCATTGCCCAATCCCTCCAGGAAATCGGCCACCTGATGGATGAAGGTGTGCTCGTAGCCGATTTGCAAACCCGGCACCCACCAATGTTTCATGTAGGGTTGGTCGCTGTCGGTCACATGCAGCGAACGCCATCCCCGCACGCGGCCCTCGTCGCGGTGATCGAAGTACTGGAGCCGATGCAGATCGTGCAGGTCCCAGGCGATGGAGGCGTGCTCCCCGTTGATCTCGAACGTGTAAAGCGCCTTGTGCCCGCGCGCGTAGCGGGTTGATTCAAACGTGGCCAGCGAGCCGTTGCGGAAGCGGGCCAGGAAGGCGCAGGCGTCGTCGATCCCCACGCGTTCGACCTTGCCGGTCAGGTTATGTTTGCGTTCTTTGATGAAAGTCTCCGTCATGGCTGTGAGTCGGTCGATTCCGCCGTTGAGCCAGAGAGCGGTGTCAATGCAGTGGGCCAACAAATCGCCGGTTACGCCGCTGCCGGCGACCTTGAGGTCCAAACGCCACAGCCCCGCCCCGCCCTGCGGCAATTCGGGGCTGATGGTCCAATCTTGCAAGAACTTGGCGCGATAGTGGAAGATGCGCCCCAGCCGGCCTTCGTCGATCAATTGTTTAGCCAAGGTGACGGCGGGAACGCGGCGGTAATTATACCAAACCATGTTCGGCACTTTGGCTTTCTCGACCGCCGCGACCATGGTTTTGCCTTCGGGTCCGTTCATGGCCAGCGGTTTTTCGCACAGGATCATCTTGCCGGCCTTAGCGGCGGCCAGGGCGATTTCGGCGTGCGTGTCATTGGGGCTGGCAATGTCAATGGCGTCAATGTCCTCGCGTTGCAACAGCTTGCGCCAGTCAGTCTCGAACGATTCGAAGTCCCACTTGGCGGCGAAAGCGCGCGCGGCGTCCTGGTTGCGGGCGCAGACGGCCTTGAGCACGGGCCGGTATGGGAGGTCGAAGAAGTGATGAACCTTGCCGAAGGCGTTGGCGTGAGTGCGGCCCATGAAGCCGCAGCCGATGAGTCCGATATTCAATTGTTTCATAAAATCCTCACGCCCTCCAGCCATGGTTTTCCCGCACCTGGATCATGGCGGCCAGAATATGGTTCCAGGTCTCCGGCTTCATCATCACTTCGTTGGGGAACATGCAGCCGTCCCAACAGATGTGTTTGAATTTCTTGGTGACTTTCTCTTTCTCGTCGCGCATCCAATAACCGGCGTCGCGCGCGATGTTCAGCTTGCCGTTGGGATCGGTGGCCAGGCAATGGCGGCCCGTCTTATCGTGCGAGCCGGAGCCTCTGACCGTGGCGTCATTTTGCGCGACGTGAAAATCAATCGTCCACGGCCGCAGCGCCTGGGTCATCTTCTTCATGGCGGCGTGGAACTGACCGGGCTGCCAATGAAAATCCTTGGGCACAATGCGGTGTTCCGGCGCGTTGTAACCCAATGTGTAAAGCAGCGTGTGCGCCATGTCCGCCTGGAAGCCCACGATCTTGGGCTGGCCGACCTCCTCCAGCAACTGGATCATGTATTTCCAACTGTGCATGCCGCCCCAGCAGATTTCCCCTTCCGCCGCCAGCCGCTCGCCGTTGTCTTTGGCCGCTTTGGCGGCTTCGCGGAAGGTGGCGGCAATGACTTTGCTGTTGCCTTTGGGGTCCTTCTCCCAATCGGTCACGCTGCAGGCCGAATCAATCCGCACCACTCCGTGCGGGCGGACGCCCAGTTCACGCAGTTGGCGGGCGATGCGGCAGGCTTTTTCCACCTGGCCGGCAAATTTCTTGCGCTCCTCCGCGCCGCCCATGGCGGAGCCGCCGCCCGTCGGGGGCCAGACCGGCGCCACGACCGAACCGATCACCAGTCCCTTGGCGCGAATCTTCTCCGCCACCTGCTTCAAGCCGTCCGGGGTGATGTCGATGCTGATGTGCGGGTCAAATAGAAAAATATCGACGCCGTCGAACTTGACTCCGTTGACCTCGGCCTTGGCCGTCAGGTCCAGCATGGTGTCCAGGTCGAGGCACGGTTCGGCGCCGGGGCCGCCTTTGCCGACCAGGCCCGGCCACAAGGCGTTGTGCAATTTGGGATGATTATTTTGCGCGCGTTCGGTCATAATGTGTCATGATTCTGGCGAAGAAATATCAGGCCGATGGTTGCATTCCAAGTGCAATCCGTTCCCGAAGCGCCTCCGAAACATAAGCGACATGCTGGGGGTCGTATTTTTTATGTCGAATTTTCTGGAGCAAGTTGTAGTTTGCCGCGTGTTATCTATGGCCCCACGCGGATGCCTCCGGTTGCTCTTGCCTCGTGGCGGCAAGAGGCCGGCAGCATTCGACGGCTTCGGGCCGTAATGTTCCATGTCTTCCTGAGTCATGGTGCGCCGTGGCTCTTGCGGCGGCGGGGAAAGCGCGGCCGGTTTGTCGTATGTGGCGATGAGATTTTTAAATTATGGCCTATAGGGACTGTGGATGGGGTGCGGGTCAGGACTCTCGGTGTGGCGAAGAACTGCCGCTGGCATTCGCGCCATTCGCGTCCATGGGCGGTTCAAAATGTCAGACTGCTGGTGTCGTGGAGAACTGCCGCCAGGTTTCCTTCCATTTTTCACTGTCCCTTCATCACTCATTTTGTATGTCTATTTACCATTCTTCGCGTAAGATAACTACCATATTCAGAGATTGCAACATATTTCGCAAAATATTTTGACCCGCAAACCGTTCCGCTGTTGCATGCGCCTGGATGGCTCTCATTCGCTCACATACATTATTGGATCGCGAACGGCAACTTGCTGATATTGCCAACCGTCTTCGCCAGGCGCGCGAGAGCATCGGAACGACCCAAAGGGAGCTGCTGAGCAATCCGACCGGACGGATAATGCGGCGCTCACAGCCGGGCTTCTGCGCCGGCAATGTCGAGGCGTTGGGTTGCTGCAAATACCAATTTCCGAGGACCCGCACGGCCTTCACTGACGATTCCACGGATGAAAACGCAGGCTCGCATATTCCAAGAGGTTTCCCATCGCTGCCGTTACAAAAAAGTCGTGAAAAGCTGTGGGCTTAACTAAGCGCTGGCAGCCTTTGTCCCATGAAAAAAGACAGAGCGACCACATCATTTGCCCATTGCAGCGTTATACACTTCAACTTGCAAACGTTTTCAACCTCTGTTCTGGCTCGCCACGACCTATGCGGCGCGCTTTCCTGTTTTCTTTGAAACACAAATGCCATCCGGCTGACCTGTAAGATCCGCCGCAAAGAATATTTTGTGAATGTTCAGAAGGATCCGCCCATGATACAAGAAAGTTTGAAATGACATCGTTGCCGCCAGACACGCCGCGCCTTAGTTTCCGCCCTCTGACCTTGGAGGACGTCGGAAATCTCCAGATGATTTTCACCGACCCGGTGGCGATGCAGCATTGGACCGGTTTGAAAAGCATCGCGGAGACGAGGGCTTCGATTGAAATCTGCCTCGCAAGTTACGCGCGGCACGGACACGGTTTTTGGGCGGTGTGCCTGCGTGAGACCGGGGAGTTCATCGGTCGCTGCGGCATCCTGCACCAGGAAATTCGGGCTAAATGCGACAAGGAAATCGCGTATGCGTTGCAGCGGCGGTATTGGGGCCAAGGCTACGCGACCGAGGCGGCCCGGGCGGTCAAGGATGCGGCGTTTCAAATCTTTGGTTTTCCACACGTCGTCTCGTTCATCTCTCCGGAAAACGAGCGTTCCATCAAAGTGGCCCGCCGCGTTGGTCTGGAACTGGAGGAAGTCCTGCCGCCAGAGACCAATAAGTGGAATCGAACCGTCCACGTTTATGCAATAGATCGGCAGCCCGGGACGCGGTGATGTCAGCCGAGAAGTCGGAACCCAAAACCTAACGATCGCGCTGCGCCGGAATGCTTCGATAGGAACCATATATGACGTGAAGGAAGCGGTCGGCGAGCCCGTGAGATAGCCTGCGTCATCTCATGGGGCGAGGGCGCCAACCGCCACACGCCACGTTCTACGTGGCAAGCGGAGGCGCGCGTGCTCCCCCAAGCCATGAAATTCGGAGCCTTAGCAGACCGTTAAAAAACTACGGAAATTGCTCTGAGACAAAGGATGGGCATCGTCGTCATAATCTCACCATCTCGATCTCATGTCCGTCGCTCCAACAATGCGAACGACCGGCTTCACGTAGTTCGTCTCCGGATACTCTCTGGTAAATGACACCTTGAAGGAGGATGTCTCACCCGCCGCCAGACCATAGCTGTATTCCTCCCTCTGTCCGACATCGGCCCGCTTGCCTGCCGCATCAAAAAAATCAACGTGGAACTTGATGTCCTTCCAGGAAACCTTACTGGTATTCTTGATCGTGCCGATTACCGCTGCAGTCGCCGCTGACTTCGTGTTACCGAAAGCAATCTGGCAGTCGCTGATGACAATCTGGTCTTTATAGGTCGCGTAATTCTCGCCCGGATCGAAAAAGGTGGAGAACACAATCATCATGGCTACGAGAGGCAGCGAAAATAAGAGGACCGCAAAACCAGGATGAAACATCATCATCGTCCAGCGGTTCTGAAAATGATGGCAATGCGGACACTTCCGCGCCTGCTCCGGCATCTCCAGGCAGCACATCTTGCACGTTTTCTTGGCGAGCGAAGGGTCCATACGTCGGCTGGTCGTCAATATGCGGTAACCCGTCCGTGTCTTGCAATGGCCAAATGAATACGGCGAAGTTAGCAGCCCATGAATGCGGTCGTATATTTGACTGAACATTTTTGACGTTGGAGGGTCAGATAGTCCTGGCAATTGGACGACATGGCCTTTGGGCCATTTTGGCGTGGTTGCCCCTGACAGCGGTTATAGTTTACAGGACGATCACGTGGTCGGACCACTGGCTTTGGGACGCTCTCGGGTTCGTGCTGATAACGGCCATAACGGGTGCCGCACTGTTTTTCAGAAACCGGTCACGAAAAAGCCGGCCATTTTTAACGGGCTGTTAGGCGAGCATTTGGGCGGAACTGAACACGCGCCAGACTACTGTGGCACCCATTCCTTGCCGGTATTTCCCACAGTCAACGGGTGAATCAGCCGCAGGTCGAGCGTGCCAACGTCGCAAGGTTCGCCGTCCGGGCCCGTTACAGCCTCTGGAATGGCGACCTCTTTCGCCGCCAGGGACTGTATATTCACGAAATGCCTGTTCCCTTCGTGGCGGGTTCGATGCACTTCGGCCGACAATCGATAGGTGCCAGGAAGCACGTCTTCGAAGACAAAGGAACCATGGGTGACGGCTTCGGCGTGATAGTAGCGGCTCTTCAAGCGGGCATCATTGCTTTGGTCTTTCAGAATAGGAGTCGTATGCATAGAAAACCTGACTTCCTTCCAATCAAAGGTGACAGGAGCATCCGGCAACACGGCTTTTCCGACAACTTGCCGCCCCGATCCGCCAAGGGTTACCTCCGTGACTTCACCTGCTTTGACATTCACAAAGGTGGGCAGGCTGGATGTCGCAGACTCCTCGCCCATGGGAATCCACCGCACCAGAGGCTGTTCTCCCGGCGGGACGTAGGTGATGACAAACCGTCCCCGATCATCGGTTCGCGCTTGAAAGTAATGGGAGTCATACATCAGGCCCCCACCTGGAAGGCCATGCGTCAAAGATACCAATTGATTTGCGCCCAAGCGACGGCCAAAGCGCAAAGTTCCGTGAATTTCACCCCACTGCTGGAGAGTGAGCGCGGGCGAATTGGTCCCTGGCAGATCGATAATGGCGAAGCCCGCCTCATGCACGGCCACGATGGCCGTCGCTCCCTCCACACCCGGAAGAGTGAAATGCCCCGTGTCATCGGTCCGGGTTCGCAGACTGTGGTCGCCACCGGGCTTCAGCGATCCCTTGCCAAGGACGAGGTATTCGTTGGGCACGAGCAGTGCGACCTCAACGGCCGGGGCGAGCTTTCCATCAGGCAAAACAACGGTTCCAGTAATCCCGGAAACGCGCTTCCGTTCCGGCTTGGGCTGCGTAACGCCCAATTCCCGTTCGGGCACGGTGCGTTCAGGGGCGTCGATGTTAAGTTCCAAGGTCTCGCCGGGATTGACTGAGATCGATTGCAATAGCACCTTTCGCCAACGCCCTTCGCCCGTGTTGATGCGGCAAAAAAGGTCCATTTTTCCGGGCGGCACGCGTTCGAATTCAAAGCGCCCTGTTTCATCGGTCGTCGTATGCGTTCCCGGGTCCATCTGCAACCGGCCAAGCACCATTTCCGGCGGGAATGCCAAGTCGAGGTCTTCGTTGGCGCCAGGGCCGGAAGGGCGGCGCAGCGTTCCCCTGACACGGCCCCAAGGTTCGAGAATTATTTTCGGATTCGCCGCAAGCTCCGTGAGCGAAAGCAGCTTGAAGCCATCCGGGCTGGCGGCGACGACGCTTTGCATCTCCAATTCCGGCTGGAAGGAAAAAAGTCCGCCGGCATCGGTTGTTCGCAAGAGGCGCCTGGCTTGTTGGCTCTCGAGCTTGCCCTCCCGAATGCGCATCCATTGGTTGCCGGCGCAAAACAATCCGACGGTCACGTTGGCCGCCGGGTTGCCGTCGGGCAACAAAACTGCTCCAGCGGGACCACTGCCTGGTTGCAAAGCAATTTCAAAATTGATTCTGTCCTCCTGGGGCGGCTTCAGCACGATGGGAAGATAGCCGTCGGCCTCGACTTTGAGGACAGGCTGGGAGAAGCGTTTGCTCAGGTCCACGGCATAATCGCCGTTGCTGCCTTGGGCCTGATTGCGTTGGTCAAAACCAGTTCTTTGAAAGAGCTTGTCGCCCGGCGTCACGAAAACAGATGGCACAGGCTGGCCGGTCTTGGCGTCGATCACCCGCCCGCTAATTCTCCAACTATGTGCTCGAACCTCTTCCGGGTGGCGTCCAGCTTCGACGCCGCGCAACGGCTGTGTTGGCGGCCATTCTCCGTGCGGCGAATCGCAATTCGGCTCAAGCATATCTCCCTTCTCCACCAGGATGACAAGGTTGGTAATGTCCTCGTCCAAGCGGCCGAGAAGGCGATTCGGGTTCAGAACGTCCAGACTAATGTTTTTTCGCGAGACCCGATAGCCCGGCACGCGAAGGCTCAGGCTGACCAACCCCGAGGGAATGCCTGTGCTGTCAAAATTGCCATCTTTGTCTAATTCCAATTGGAGCGAGTCCCACGCCTCCGGAAGACCGACCACCAGACGCGTCTTGTCCGGAATGGGCTGGCTGTCGTCAAGAACGATACGCCCAGCCAACTGACGGGCCGGAACCACCATCAAGTTGCCCGCCTCCGCCTGCGACCCGTCGCCACCGGTCCAAACCCGCGACGGCATGATGGCTCCGAAAGTCTTGAGGGTTTGCATGATGCCATAAAGGCAGAATTCGAGGTTGGGGGGAAGATTGGCGAAGGCGAATCGTCCATCCGCGTTGGCTCTGGCTTCATAAATCCCAATAAAACTGCGCCCGCGACTCGTTGAGACCATGCCCACCGAAACATCTCCGAGGGGTTGGCCGTTCCAGACGACCCGGCCGGTGAAGGCGGCGCCCTCCGTCATCGTCAAATCGTGCCGCGTGGTTCCACTGGTCAAACAGGTGAATGCTTTCCTGGCAAAGCCCCGCGCTTCCACTTTGACATCGATCGAAGCGAAAGGATTGCGCGAGGTGATTAAGAAGTTGCCCAAGTGATCCGTAATGGCCAAGGGATCGATGCCGGGCAGAGAGCCGCTACGCCCGGTGCCGTCTTTGTTAAGGATGAGGCGAGGTTGAACCCTGGCGCCCACGATGGGCCTGCCTTGGCCATCCACCACGCGTCCGCGCAACGTGTTGCCCGGCGGAGCATTGGCATCTTTGAGCGGAGCCGGCTTCATTTCCATTTCTCCATGAACTGTTGGCTTCATTTCATTGCCGCCATTTTATGCCTTCATTTGGCCTTTCCCTTGTTGGCGGCCTTGGCTTTGGATTTCTTGTTGGCGGCATGCTGAAGGCTCAAGTCGAAATATTTCCTCAGTTCCTTGGTATTGGCGAGAACGGAGTCGGGCACGGCGGCCCAGTCTCTCATGACCTTGCCGTAAGCGACCGGATGGGTGGTGTTGAATTTCTTGAAGAACGGCTCCAATTGATCCGGGGGCAACCGCAGCGCAAGCGTTCCGTTCGCTGTGAGAAAACTGAACATGGTCCCGTTGGCGGAAGTGTAAGGGACAGTGGCGCCTTTGCGCTCAACGTCGGGATTGGTGGCAACGAGTTTTTCGTACAACGCCAGCGTTTCTCCCGGAATGGAGATTTTTGATTTCAATTTTGGCATAACCTAAAGCTTGATCGCCTGAAACTAAGCCGATTCGGCGGCGGATTCAATGGGGAAACTTAGTAATGAACAGTCAGGGTGACCGGGTCCTTTAGGAGAGGGTGCAAGGTCACTGTTTCTTCCTGTGGATTGAAGTCGGTCCACGATTTGCCGTTGCGGGTCACGGATTGAATCCTGTTTCCCTCAGGGACGCGGAGGCGGAGCTTGATCGCATCGGGTGAATTCCGCGAGCCCAGGCTCACGATGCACTGGACTTCGTGTTCGTGGAGACGCGACCGCAGCGTGAAGCTCACAGGTCCCCAGCGGGTCGGCGCGTTGGACACGGCGATGGTTTTGGCGTCCTCAAGCCAATTTCGCGGAGTGCCCTTGGCCAGCCAGAGTGTGTTCGAGGCGGGATCTTCAAAGACCAGCATCCAGCGAGTCATCAAAGGCACGACCATCTGGGCCGGGGTGCAGTAGGGGGCGGCGAATCGTATCGGATCGAGGTTGCGGGTCTCGGGCGCTGTCCAGGCGCCGCGGGTGTAGTGATGCGCCATGAGGCTGTAGAGTGCGAGTAGGTACTCGCGGACGAAATCATGCTGCAATAGGCCGTAAGTGTGGCCGTAGCTCAGGAAGCCGGCCAGTTCGTGAGTGTTGTAGCCGTAGCAGGTCGGAATGCCGAGGATGGTATCGCGATGCGTCGCGCGATAGTTGACAATCATCTCGACCTGCTCGCGCGTCAGGTTGCCTGAATAGAGCATCTCCATGAACGCGCGATAGGAGCGGAATTGGGGATCGAGCTTGTCGCGCGACACCGCCAGATGGAAGGGCTCGCTGACTCCGGCGATGGCCGGCAGGCAAGGCGGTTCCGTGTTGGTGAGGATCGAGCGTTGGATGGCCTGTTGCACGTCAATGGCGATCGACCGGGCTTCTTCTTGCAGCTTCCTCCCCCACGCGGCGAGTTCAGGCCGGTGGGTGGATCGGCCGATTTTTTCCCAGACCGTACCCAGGTCTCTGAAACCGCGTTGGGCCTCGGTGGAGTTCGAGAAATAGGGCTGCATGTAGCGCGCCGGGTCCGGGTCGAGGCACGAATCGGCTTCGCTCCAGCCCGCGATCATACCATAAGCAGGATCTCGGGGCGGCAGGGTGAGCGCTTTCGCGCGGAGGTTGAGCAGCAGCCTGGCGATCGCGTCGATTCGACGCCGATGCTTGAGCAAGAGTTTGTAGTCATGCGTGTAGTTCGCGTATTGCGCGACCACCGTTAGCATCCGCCCGAACTGGCCTGTCTCGGGTCCACGGTACAAGATCGACGCATCGTCGCGGACGAAGAAGGTGAGGTAGTTGTCGAGGTACCGTCGCGCCAAGTCGAACAGGCCCCACTCCAGCATGGCCGTGGTGTCGGCATTGAAGGTGTCGGGAAAGCCATCGTGCTCGCTCCCCCCGTAGCCGCGATCGAAGACGCCATATTTGGGGAAGGCGCCGATGCGGGTGATCATGTCACGCACCAGAGAATGACGCGCCAGGTCAGCCACGCGCTGGTCGGGGAGTTCGATTTTCATGCCGGGCGCCAGGGCACGGTCCCAGCCGTCACGCATGGCCAGCAAGTCCTGGTAGAAAAGCTCCGCCGGCTGCCCGGTGCGAGGCGGGAACGGGTGATAGGAGTCGAAGTAGCGGACCCATCGGAGGGCATTGCTCTCGATTCGGCTCATGCGATACCAGACGGGCTGCACGCGAGCGTTGCCGTTCTCGATTCGCATCGGTGCGAAGGCGACCAACTCCGACCAATCGCCGGGTTTCTCGGGATAGACGAACCTGATGGCCGGCAACCACCCGCCGATCAGGCCGTCCCAGACACGGCCTTCGTCCCGGATTTTCTTGATGGCGGGAACATAAACGGCCGGATCGAAATTGGGTGTGCTTCCGCCGTAGAAGATGCCAACCTTTTCGAAACAGCTATGCGTGCCGACGAAGGAATAGACGCCCATCTTGGAAATCGGCGGGAAGCAAGCCGCTACCTCTTCGAATTCCGGGTCAGCAGGCTTTGCCAGGATCTCCTCGGCCAGCAGATCGCGGTCGCTGCTCAACACTTCCTCCAATCTGTGGCCACGGTACAAGCTCGCCGGCTCCGCGAAGGTCGCTTCCAGTGATTTGGGAAGGTCCACTTCCTTCCCATCCTCTCCGCTAACCACCAGGTGCCCTTTTGTCTGGGTGAAGTCCTCAAAGACCGCCAATGGATGCTTTGGATCGGCCTGGATCACTGCCATCAAGGTCCAATTACCAAGCCGCCGGCCTTTGATCATCTGTTGCGTTTGTCCCTGCCAACGCGCGAGCACTGTCTCTGGTTGGGAGATACTCACGAGCTTGGGGCAATCGTCCGGTTCAGCGGCGAGGATCGTGGCACCAGCAGCGAGGGTGACGAGGGCGGATTTGCAGATGAACATTCTTCAGCAAATTACAATACTAGAAAACTATATGTCAACTGACCGGAACTGCTCTCAAAGTTAATGGCATAAAGTGAACATCTTGGGCTTACAGGCAAATACTGAGCAAAGCGCTCACCTTATGGGAGGTCTGTCAAATACAACAAAAACATCAGAAAGGTGGGGTGGCCAACGGGACTCGAACCCGCAACAACAAGCTCCACAAGCTTGGACTCTACCATTGAGCTATAGCCACCAACCAGCCCCAGCCTAATTTCTCCGCCCACACACGTCAAGCCCAACCCCAGACCATTCACCCAGGATCCAGGGTCATTTCATCTGGAT
>PLIU01000240.1 GCA_003140095.1 Verrucomicrobiales bacterium
GGCAAAGAACGAATTCAATACCGACTGGCCGCAATACTTGAAAGTGGGCATGATTCCCCAACCCTCCCAAATTTATGTTTTCCTCGACGAGCATCCCGATAGCATCAACGATGGCTACTTCGATGACGGCAATCAAACCCCTCCTTCAGCTCCCCAATCATGGTCTGAAGCAGGTTCAGATACGCCGGCCTCTTTTCACAACGGAGCCTGCGGCTTTTCCTTTAGCGATGGCCANNTCGGAAATCCACAAATGGATGGTGCTCGGAACCATCTGCCCGGTGGTGGCGGGCGGTGCCGGCCCGAATCCAACCGTCGAGCCGGGTAATAACTTCACCGACCGTCGCTGGCTCACCACTCACGCCTGCACCGGCAATGGCATCAACGGCCTCTGAACGGATCTTTTTTGGCTCCGCGACCGACGCCGGCGCGGCGTGGAGCGGTCGCGCCGCCGCAGTCCCGGGAATCCGTTCCAACTGCGCACACTTCCCTTCTTCTTGAACTTGGTCTCAGGGGAGTTTATACAGGCGGGGTTGCGGGTGGATATAATGACTATGCCGAAGAAGGTAGGAAGACCATTGTCCCAGGACTCTCAGCCGGTGTTGAACAATCCGTTCGCCGGCCTGCGGTTGGACGGACTGCCGCCGGGTCCGGAGCCGCCGTCTCCAGCCGGGCCGGCGGCCCGCAAGTCCGGGTTGGGGCGCGTGGTGCTGCGACGCGAGACAGCGCATCGCGGCGGGAAGTCGGTGATTGTCGTCCACGATTTTGCGCCTTCCATTCCCATGACCGTGATCGAGGAGTTGGCCCGCAAGCTCCGCAATGCCTGCGGCTGCGGCGGCACCACCCGCCAGCGCGCCATCGAACTTCAAGGCAATCAAGTTGCCCGCATCCGCTCCCTGCTCGAAGAAGAAGGATTTAAAGTGGCTGGAATTACATGATCCGTTCTGCGCAGCCGCCATGCCCTGTCTTGCGCCGCCCTATTTAAGTCCAAGTTTTTCCCCTCTTGCGAGCAAGGCCATGGATGCCCTAAGACGCCTCGCTTTCGTCTGTTCCCTTCTTGCCGTGACGATCCAGCCGATAAAATGCTTCTGGTAAGTCGGCGCCAGCTTTTCAAAGTAATCCTTTGCTCTCCTATTCCGGGCCAAGGCCTCTGACAATTCTGATGGAATGTCCAGGTTGATCACGGGGCGTGGGTCCTTTACCCAACTCCCCGACCTTTTTGCCGCCTCAATCTTCGCCAAACCGAAGTCAGTCATCCTGCCTTCTTCGATGATCTTCTCGGCTCTCTTTCGGTTCGTCCGCGACCATCTGCTCTCGATCTTCCTGGGTGTGAATTTCCGGCAGTACTTGTCGGCATCGATGGTCTTAATGATACTGTCGATCCAACCGAAGCAGAGCGCCTCCTCGACGGATTCCTCATAATCGACTGACGGTCTGCCCGTTTGCCTCTTGAAGAAGACCAGCCAGACTCCTCTCTTTTCCTTATCGTGATTTTCAGCTAACCACGATCGCCATTCGCCCCGACTCGCAACGTATATCTGTTTCATGCGGAAGTCTTATTTTGCGACTGCCGACTCGCTGATGGAAACACAATTCCGCCGCCCGGAATGGCTTGCCTCGCGGCAGGGAAGTGTCCAAGCTGCCGACCGGCTGAGCATGAAGCGCAGAATTCTTTTTATATTGTTGATTGCGGCCGCCGTCGTGGCGGTCGTTTATTTTGCCATCATTGCGCGCCGGAGCGTAATCGTTCTCACGGGCATCGTCACGACGGATGAATGGGTGGTCAGTTCCGAAATTCAGGGGCGGCTGCAACAACTTCTGGTCCAGCAAGGCGATACGGTGACCAATGGACAGTTGCTGGCGGTCATCCAACCGCGGTTGTGGGAGGCGGAATTGAACTTTTACACCCACAGCGCCCAACAGTCCTCAGCCCAAGTGGCCCAGGCGAAGGCGGACCTCGATTATCAGACGGCGCAAAGCACCAATCTCATCTGGCAGAGCCAGGCCAACCTGGCCGCAACCCAGGCTCAAGTGACTCAGGCCCAAGCGGACCTGGAAAACGCGGAGCTGACTTTCAAGCGTGAGCAGGCGCTGCGCAATCAGAGCGTCGATTCGGCCAGTGAGTTCGATCAGGCGCGCACGGCTTATGATGCCACCAAGGCGCGCGTGCAATCGCTGCGCCACCAGACCGTGGCAGCGGAGGCGGCGGTGGGGCTGGCCCAATCGACCAGCGAACAGATCGCCGCCCGGCGCGCGGCACTGGCGGCCAGCCAGGACCAGCACGCGGCGGCCTCCGCCCAGTCCGAGCGGGCGAAAGTGCAATTGGATTACACTCGAATCCACGCCCCATCCGACGGGATAGTCGATGTCCGGGCCGCCTTGCAAGGCGAGGTAGTCAATCCGGGCCAAGGCATCGTCACCTTGATCGATCCCAACCGATTGTGGGTGCGGGCGGACGTGGCGGAATCTTACATTACCAGCATCCGCATCGGCGACAAGATGCCGGTGCGGCTGGCCTCCGGCGCGGAGCGGACGGGGACGGTTTTTTTTCGCGGGATCGATGCCGATTTCGCGACGCAACGGGACGTGAGCCGGACCAAGCGGGACATCAAGACTTTTGAAATCCGGCTGCACTGCGACAACGGCGATCGGGCGCTGGCGGTGGGGATGACGGCCTATGTCACCCTTGCGCCACACGCGCCGTAGTTATGTTTGCCGTTGAAGTTGAAAATCTGGCCAAGCGCTTCGGCGACTTTCTGGCCGTCGATCATTTGAATTTCAACGTTCAGAACGGCGAGATTTTCGGTTTGCTTGGACCCAACGGCGCGGGCAAATCGACCCTCATCCGCATGATGACGACGCTGGTGCCGCCGAGCGAGGGGACCGCGCGCATCAATGGCTTTGATATCAACACTCAAGCCAATCAGGTGCGCCAGTGCATCGGCGTCATCCCGCAGGCCATGACCTCGGACCTGGACCTGACCGCCATAGAGAATATGAGCATTTTCGCCAAGCTCTACGGCATCAATCGGGAGAAACGCAAAGAAACTATCGCGGCCTTGCTCAAAGCGGTGGATCTGGAACAATGGGCGGACAAGCCGGTCAAGATGTTCTCCGGCGGCATGAGGCGCCGGCTGGAAATCGCCCGCGGCTTGGTGCATGAGCCGAAGCTCTTTTTTTTGGATGAACCGACGACCGGCTTAGACCCAGTCTCGCGCGTGGCGGTGTGGGAAATGCTGGCGAAATTGAAACGCGAGCGCGAGTTGACCATTCTGGTGACCACGCATTACATGGACGAAGCCGACAAATTGTGCGATCGCATCGCCATCATCGATCACGGCAAAATGATGGCGCTGGATTCGCCGCTCAAACTCAAGGCCTCCATCCCGGGCAAAAACATTCTGGAGGCCGGCTTCTCCAGTGTGCCGCCGGGATGGGACGCTACGCTCAAGACGCTGCCGGACGTGGCGGAGGTCAAGGCGGTGGACAGCGTCTTTCGCGTCTCCTCCAACAATGGCCCGCGCACCACCACGGCGTTGCTGGAGGCGGTGCGCGCGGCGGGGCTGACGCTGACCTCGCTCTCGGTGCAAAGCACCACGCTGGATGATGTGTTCGCGCATTACACCGGGCATCAATTGCGCGACACGCTCAACACGTCGGCGGGTTACAGCAGCGCGTTCATGTACGAGAGCAAAAACGGATGAACCGAATTCTGGCCATCATCGAACGTGACCTGCGCCGCTTCCGGCGCAGCCCGACGCTGGTCATCGTCTCGATGGTCATGCCGCTGGTGCAATTGGTGGTGCTGGGCTACGCCTTCGGCGGCAAGGTGCAGAATTTGAAAGTGGGCGTTTTGGACGAGGACCACGGCATGCCGGCCATCAAAGTGCGCGAGATGGCGCAGGCCGTGGCCGCCAACGCGCGGACCTTTGAAACCATTTATTACCACAACCAGGCGACCGCCATGCGCGATTTGCACGACGGCAACATCAGCGGCCTGCTGAACATCCCGCCGGAATTCTCGCGCAAAGAGCTGGCTGGGACGAACCCGAAGATCGCTTTGGTGGAAGACAACACCGACCAATTCGCCTCCTCCGCCTTGGAAGGATCGCTCAACCAGTTGCTGGCGGCTTACAACCAACCGGCCGTGCCCGCCCGCTTGAGTAACAAGGTCACGCTCTCGGTTGTGGAGGTCTATCCCTATGTGCCCTACATCCAGTATTTGCTGCCGGGCACCATTGTGCTGGCGATTTTTGTTTCGGCCATGATCGGCGGAGGGATAATTTTTATTGACGACAAAGCGCGTGGATTGCACGAGGGCTATCTGGTCACGCCCATACGTAAATTCGAATTGATCATGGGATTCAACCTGGCCGGCACGGCCAAGGCGATCCTGACCGGCCTGGTGCTGGTGACCTTGGGTTCGGTCATCGCGGGGATACCGGACCCGTTGAACGCGGTGCGCTTTGCGCGGATGATGGTGCTGGTGCTGATGACCGCGCTGGCGCTGATCAGCCTGATGTTTCTGCTCATGGTGAGGGTGAGCGATCCGCTGGTGCCGCGGGCGATCTTTGGGGTTCTGAACACGGTTCTGTTTTTTCCCAGCGGCGCGGTCTATCCGATCCAGGCCTTTCCCGCGTGGATGAGAGTCATCACGACTGTGGACCCGTTCACCTACGCGGTGCATGGGTTCAAACAATTGATTTTGAAGAACACCGGTTTGGCCGCCATTGGCGGCGATCTGGCCTATTTGGCTCTCTTCACCCTCATCTCCATATCCGCCGCCACGCTGCTGTTCCGGCGGACGCTCTAGTGTGGTGTCCCTGAAGAGCGAAGTCCGAAGAACCGCCGATAGCGCTACAACGCGAAGCGGGGGTCAAGCGTGGCCCGGAGCAAAAAGCATGGCCGGAACAGGGGAGCATGGGGTGGTTGGAGACGGAATGTCCTGAAGCGCATGTTCAATAACCAAGGAGACCCTGCCCTGGATGCTGACGCGGGGTGCCCGCGCGCAGGGCAGGAGTCAGAGTGTCCGTAAAAGAGCGGAAGCGAGTCATGATCGTGGAGCCAAGGGACACAGGAAGTTGGTGAGAGCGATGACGACGGAAGGCCAGAAAACGATCCAGCATAGTGCCCAAAAGGCTGTGCGTGCTGGAGCCGCGAAGGCTCCCCCAAATTAGGACACTACCCAATTGTCTGGTGTCATGCTTAAGGAGTGGGTATTATTTTCTGAATCAGCGACGTCACCCGCATGCTTGAGGAGATCGGGCGTCCGCGAAGGAATTGCTTCCTTTAGTGTACACGAGCCCGGAGCAGGCAGAAATGAGCCGGCTTGATGTGGATACTCGTAGTGACATTTACGGCTTGGGGGTGGTGCGCTACGAATTGTTGACCGGGACGACGCCTTATCCGGAGAAGTGGCTGCGCGGCGCGAGCGTCGATGGGGAGAAGTTCCTGTGGAAGCGCACGGTCAAGGGCGTGACGACGTATTGTTTGCGTACGCGAACTGAGACTGAGGAAACCGAAGTTTCCCTTAAAACGGAGTCCTTAATCCAAGCCGGCGAATTGTGCGATGCGTGGGTTAACAGCCAAACGAATCAAGAACAGGGGATCACGGCGGCGCTCAAAAAGAAAAAGCGGTTAAGGATCGGCAAAGCTCCGGAGGCTTGCGCACGGGCCGGAGACCCATCATTCCGGCGCGGAAAATTGAAACATCCTGGAAGGAATGGGGAGCGTTCATGATTCTTTCACTCCAGCTTTTTCGAGATGTCCGCCAAAACCAAAGCGCATGGCCGAAAGCAGTTTGTCCTGGTAATCCGCTTCGCCCCGCGACGCGAACCGTTCGTACAATGCGGCTGTGAGCACCGGCACCGGCACCCCTTCGTCAATGGCCGCCTTGATGGTCCAACGCCCCTCGCCAGAATCGGAAACCCGGCCAGCGAATTTCGAGAGCTTCGGATCCGCTGCCAGCGCGGTGGCTGTCAGATCCAACAACCACGAGGCGATGACGCTGCCGCGCCGCCATACTTCGGTCACGTCGGCCAGGTTGAGCTCGTATTGATAACGTCCCGGATCGCGCAAGGGCGTCGTTTCAGCGTCGGCTTGGCTCTGCTGTTGTCCGACGTTGGCGGCTCTCAAAACGCCCAAACCTTCAGCATACGCGGCCATGATGCCGTACTCGATGCCGTTGTGAACCATCTTGACGAAGTGACCGGCGCCGTTCGGACCGCAATGCAGGTAGCCGTGTTCAGCGGTCCCGCCAAGTTTCTCCCGTCCCGGAGTGCGCAGAAGGTTGCCCATGCCAGGCGCCAGAGTGGCGAAAATGGGGTCCAAGCGCTGCACCACCTCCGATTCGCCGCCGATCATCATGCAGTAGCCACGCTCCAAACCCCAGACTCCGCCGCTGGTGCCCACATCGACATAATGAATTCCCTTTGAGGCCAATTCCTTTCCGCGGCGGATGTCATCCACGTAGTACGAATTGCCACCGTCGATGAGGATGTCGCCAGTTTCCAGCAGGGGCAATAGATCGGCGATCGACTTCTCCACCACGGCTGCCGGAACCATCAGCCAGATGGCGCGCGGCTTGTCGAGTTTATGCACCAAATCGGCCAGCGCGGTGGCGCCGAAGGCTTGGTCTTTGACCAGATCATTCACCGCGTCGGGTGAACGGTCAAAGACCACGCAGTGATGTCCGTCTTTGATGAGCCGGCGGACCATGTTGGCTCCCATCCTGCCCAGTCCAATCATTCCGAGTTGCATCGTTTTCTTCTCTTTCATAATCGAATCCTCTGTTTTGTGTTTGATTCACCGCGTTATTCGCGGCGGTCAGCAGCCGTTCATGGTTGCTGCCACTCCTTGACTATCGCCGAAAGCACCCAAGCCATCAAGTGTACCCTGCATCTGGCGACACATTCGACATCGTGTGGACGCGAAGGTCCAGGCGGCAGCGCGGCCTTTTAGGCATCACGTTCTGATTCGTCCGACAGGCTTTCGCGAGGGATACGATCCCGATCCGCGGGTGGAATTTCAACAGTTGTATGAAGCCTTGTGGAATAATGATAAGCGAAACCGAATGATATGCGCGGACATCGTGAGCGCCATGAACGAGGGGCGATCACCTTTGATGCTCACCGAGCGAATCGAACACTTGCAACGTTTGGCTCAACTGCTGTCGGCGGATATTCCGCACCTGATTCTCTTGCGGGGAGGGCAAAGCAGAAAGGAAGTAGCTGCTGCCCTCGCACACTTGGCAGAGATTCCCGACACGGCGGGGCGGGCGATTCTGGCCACGGGAAAATGCATCGGCGAAGGCTTTGATGATTCTCGATTGGACACGTTGTTTTTGGCGTTGCCGGTTTCGTGGCAGGGAACCATTGCGCAGTATGTCGGGCGGCTCCATCGCCTCCACGATGGCAAGCGCGAAGTGCGCGTCTATGACTACGCCGACCTAAATGTGCCGATGCTTTCCAGAATGTTCGACAAACGGTGCCGTGGATATGAAGCGCTCGGCTACACCATCTTGCTGCCTGGCAGCGCCATGCCGGGCTGGCCGGATGAGGTTCCACTTCCGATTGATCCAGAATGGAAACAGGATTACGCGGCCAGCGTTCGCCGGCTCATCCGTGACTGAGTGGATGTTCCTCTGGCGAACCTGTTCGTGCATGCGGCTCGCGCTCCCGAGGCCAACGCCGAGGGAGAAGATCGTGCCCGGAGCGCCAGCGAAGCCTTTCTTTTTCGCCGCTTGCAAACATTGCCCGAAACGTCCGGTCGTTTTCGCCTGAATGCGGAGTTGCCGATTTCATTTGATGGCCATGGCAAGATGAGGTGGACCTGTTATGCGAGGAAGCCGGCATGGTCATTGAGTTGGATGGGGCGCAGCATTTCGGTGATATGGATGCGTATCGACGGGATCGAAGGAAGGACGCCCTGCTGCAGTAAAATGGATATTTTGTGTTGCGATTCTTGACGGAAGACACAGGCAAGCGTCTCGACCAAGTTCTTGATTCTATAATTGCCGCTTTTTTTATCGTGAAAAAAACAAGAAGCGCTGGCTGATTCCCCCTTTGCCTTGCTCCTTGGGAATATCCACGGTGTGACCGCCAAAGCCGATTTATCAGACTTCACGCCCTTTCAAATCGCGTGATCGACCATTTCGCCGACTTACCGCCGGAAGGAGGCGGGCGGCAAGTGATTCACGCGAGCCATTTCCTCTCCAAAGGCGCGGCTATGGAAAACCGCTCTTCCTTGAGGCTTCAGGCAGCAGCCGGTGTTGATGCAGGCATGGGGTCGCTTGCCCGTTCAATGCATCGCTTAAGTTGTTCAGCCAGCCTCGTGTTGAAAGGCGGGTCGAACAGGCAATGGTTGTCTCCCTCGACAGCGTGGAGATCCATGCCGCCGGCAGCGAAAGGCAGCCAGCCCTCTCGCGGGTCAATCGCATAATACTTTGAAACTTCCTGGGTCGAGAAAAGAGTAATTTGCCCGGTGTAAGGTCTCGGCCGATAGGCTTTGGCAGCAGCGACGTTGGCGTCTGAAACAGTCAGAATTCCCTCCGTCCAGGGTTTGATGCTAGGGAGGGAGGACTTTGCAAAGGCGCCCCCCAGAGCCGCTTTGAAGAACCCCAGTGAGTGGCCGGCAAGCCGAGCCGACTTGACGCCGAGAATGCGCAGTTTGGGCCGGATTCCACGAGCACGCACTTCCCTCAATTCGTGCAGGATTCTCCTGTTGAGGTAATTTAGGTTCAGCGGCCACCATCGCAGCGAGCCTGGGGCTGGAGTATTGAATAGAGCCAGCAACGCGACCTCTTCGCCTTGCGCGGTGAGAAGTCGAGCCATTTCGAAAGCGACCATTCCTCCAAAGCAATAGCCCGCCAAATAATACGGCCCCTTCGGCTGCACGGCGCGAACGACCTGCACGTAATGAGCCGCCATGTCCGAGACCGTGTGCTGGATCGGTTCCCCGCAATGTCCTCGGGATCTTAGTCCATACAGTGGTTGATCGGGACCAAGGCAACCAGACAGTTCCCGACAGTAAAAGGGCTCGCCGCCGTGGCCATGCACGCAGAAAAGCGGCGGCCGCGTCCCATTGGGCTGCACGGCCACGAGAGAGGAGGATGAGCAAGATGCCTGACCGCAAAGTATTTGCACCAACTGCCGTATCGTGGGCGCCTCAAGAAGCACACTCAAGGGCAGTGTGCGTTGAAAGGTTTTTTCAATCTGAGCGAACAGTCGAGCAGCCAGCAGTGAATCGCCACCCAATTCGAAGAAGTCTTGTGTAACGTCGATGGGCCGGTGTCCAAACACGTTCCTCCACAACTCGATCATCCGGGCTTCAACGCTGGCCTTGTCCATGGCCTCAACAATCCCCTTGACTATCATGGGCACCGGTTTGGCGCCGAGAGGTTCGGGCTTTGCAGAAATCTGGACGTTGGCAACCCGTTGCTTTGGATCTTTGGCCATGGTTTGCAGGATGCCCTGATAGTCCGCAAGCAGCTTGTTCATAGTTGTGGATTTGAACAACTGCGTGCTGTATTCAAGAGTGATTTCCAGGGCGGGCTCACTTTTTAGCCAGACGATCAAGTCTTGCTTTGAGGTCCCTGTGTCTAATGGCGACCAAGCCACGCTCAATCTCGGAAGCTGCCAGCTTTCTTTAGGCGCGTTTTGCAGGTTGAACATCACTTGGAAGGGCGGTTTTCCGTTCCGATCAGCCCCCGCGGCAATACCTTCCAATAGCATTCCAGATGGCAGTTCCTGGTGTGACCACGCATTTAGGGTGACCTCCCGCACGCGTTTAAGCAATTCGCTGAAGGTCGGGTTACCGGATAAACTTGTGCGAAGAAGCATGGAGTTGCCGAACCGGCCGATCAATCCTTCGACTTCCACCAGCGCACGGTTCGCCGCGCACGAACCGACGCCGATTTCTTCATGGCCTGAGTAGCGATGAAGCAGGCACTTGAATCCTGCCAACAGCACCATGAAAAGGCTTACTCGTTCCTGACGACTCAACACCTTCAGTGAATCGGCTAGCGCCACCGGTAAAATCGCCGTCTGTCTTGCACCAGCGTGGGTATTCCTGGTTGGCCGCGAAAAATCGGTCGGCAAATGTTCAAAGGGAGCCGTGAAGTCCAGTTGTTGTTTCCAATAGTCCAGATGCGACTCCAGCTCCGGGCCTTGGAGTCGTTGGTTTTGCCATCGTATGAAATCTCCATACTGAAACGGGAATTCGCGCTGGGGTGGCATGGTTCCAGCAGCAAAAGCACCGTACATTTCGGACAATTCACGAATAAGGACTCCGGTGGACCAGTCGTCATAAATGAGGGTGTGGGTTGTCAGATGTAGAACGTAGTCGTCCGTCTGCAGACGCGTCAGTTTGCCTCGAAGCATCGAATCCCGCGCCAAATCGAACGGCTCCATCGCCTCTATACGTGCGGCCTTTCGCATTTGCAGTTCTCTTGCCTTCGGCAAGCCGTCCAAGCACGATACCGGCAAACTAAACTCTTGCGGCGCGACAACGATTTGAATCAGTCTTTCGTCCATCATGCGGAAAACCGAACGAAACACTCCATGGCGGCGCACAATCTCTTGCAGACTCTGTCGCAAGGCGTCTTCGTTCAGCGGCCCGCGAATGCGAAGAAGAAGCGGGTAATTGTATATCGCGCTGTCTGATCCGACAGGATCTTCCAACCATTTATTTTGCTGGGCAAACCAGGTTGGCACCACAAAGGCGTCCTCAGGCTGCAGTTCCGGGTGCCGGTTCCGAACAATCCTCAAGAACTCCTCACGACTGTCCAGCACCCTCAGGCTCGAGAGGGCTGGCGCCGGCGGGCTTGGAATGAATTGGGGCTTGCTCGCAATCACGCAGGGTGATCTCCTGCGGCCTGACTTGCGGTCGCGGCGCTATTTCCAGCCGCCGCGCTGGAGAAATTAACCTGCAAAGAAGTTAGACCGCGAATGCCCAGATTGGCCCGCCAAACCTGAGGAACAGGCTCAAGTGACCAGTTCGGGAACCATTGCAGCATTTCTTCGAAGGCAACCTGGGCTTCCATCCGAGCCAACGGCGCGCCAAAGCAGAAGTGGGCGCCCCACCCGAAGGCAAGGTGACGATTGTCCTCGCGGGTAATGTCCAGCCGGTCAGGATCCGGGAAACGATCCGGATCGCGGTTGGCTGCAGCCATGACAGCGATCACGGCCTGCCGTTTCCAGACCTGCTTGCCGTCCAGGATGGTGTCCTCCGGGGCCAGGCGCGCGGTATGCTGGACGGGACTCTCATAACGCAGCAATTCTTCCACCGCCGAAGGGATCAAGGAAAGGTTCCCGCGAAGTTTTTCCAGCTCGCCGGGATTGCGCAACAGCGTGAGTGTTCCGCTGGTAATCAGATTCGTCGTGGTTTCTTGGCCGCCAATCAACGTCACGATGCAGTTGGCGATCACTTCCTCCTCCGTGAGGCGATCACCTTCGACTTCCGCGTTCATCAATGAACTGACCAGTCCATCGGGGCGCAAGTTCTCTTTGCGCATGGCCGCGCGAAAATAGGCCGTCACATCCTCGGTGCTTTTGAGAATTCTCGGTATGCAATCGGCGTTGTGCTCGAAGTTGCCCAGCATTTCGGCGAAATCCTGGGACCACACCTTCAATTGCTGATGATCTTCGACGGGCACGCCGAACATCTCAGCGGTCACGATGCATGGGAGCGGCTCGGCCAGGTCTGCCATCACATCCATGCGTCCCTTCCCTTTCACCTTGGTCAGCAAGTCCCGGACAATATCCCGGATATGGGACCGCAAGGCCTCCACCCGCTGCGGCGTGAAGGCTGCCGAGGCGAGGGTCCGGATGCGTTTATGCCCTGGAGGATCCATAAACAGCATCTGCTTGACCATAATTCTGGCCATGGGATTTAGCTCCGAAAGATCCATAGCCGTGAGCTGTTCGGGGGTGCGTATTCGCTCCGCTGAAAAGTCACGCAAGATGCGAACGACATCCGGGTAACGAGTGACAACCCAGGCGTGCATGTACGGATCCCAGAAAACGGGACATTCGGAGCGTAGCCGGTGGTAGAGAGGGTAAGGATCGGCCAGCACGTCAGGATCCAGCAAGTGAAACAAGCTCAATTCCGAAGCCGTCTTGCTCGTGCTGCCTGGATATTGTCCTTGTGCGATCACTTTGAATTAGTGTTCGGCATTAGCCCGCGCCGCGCATTCCAGCGCGCATTGAACTTCATTATCCTTCTTCCGTTCAGGTTTGAGGACCCGCAGCCGTTCGATTTCCGCCGATAATTCCGCCACTGTTGGGGCTTCAAACAAAACGCGCAGACTCATCTCCACTCCCAATTCGCGGCGGACTCGGGCAATGAGTTGCGCTCCCAAAAGCGAATGGCCTCCGAGCACAAAGAAGTTTGCTTCCACGTCCACCCGCTCCACTCCCAGCAGGCTCCCTAGCATCTTGGCTACCGTCTTCTCCAAATCAGTTCTGGGAGCGGTAAACGCATGATCATGCAGAGTATTCGCCTCGCTCGGCGCGGGCAGATCTAACCGGCGTATCTTCCCATTGGCTGAAAGCGGCAAGCTCTCCAACTTCACAAATAGCTCGGGCACCATATAACTAGGCAGGCGATCTCGAAGAAAATCGCGTAACTCACTTGGCGTGGGCGGGCCCTCCGGCGCAGGGACCACATAGCCTACCAAGCGTTTGTCCCCCTCCCCGGCTTGGCGAGCCACGACCAGGCTTTGCAATACCCGAGGATGTCGATTTAGCACCGCCGTAATTTCATTCGGCTCGACACGGAAGCCGCGCACTTTAATCTGATCGTCCATGCGCCTCACAAAGGCAATCTGCCCACTTGATCGCACCCTGGCCACGTCGCCGGTCTTGAACAGCCGTCCGCCGGGCCTGACGGCGAACGGATCGGGAACAAATCTCTTGGCGGTCAAGTCCGGGCGATTCCGGTAGCCTCGCGCGACACCCGCACCCCCAATATGGAGTTCACCCTCCGTGCCCGCAAGCACTTGCCGGCCCGATTCGTCCAGGATATAAATCTGCGTATTGGCGATGGGTAATCCAATCGGGGGAAGTCCATGTTTTGAATCGTCGGGCAGAGCCCGACCCGAAGTGGCGACCACCGTGCATTCTGTCGGCCCGTAATTATTAATCAATTGGAAGGGCAGCCCTTCGGGCGGGTAACGGTGGAGCGTGTCAGCTCCTGTGAGCATGGTACGCAAAGCTGTCTGCGCTGGCCACGGCAGACTCAGCAGAAGTTCCGCCAGCGGCGTCGGGATGAAGCTGATCGTGATGCCCTCGGCCACCAGCCAATTTCGCAACGACTCTGGATCGCTTATCACCTGTTCATCAGGAATGTGAACACTGGCGCCGGCCACCAGATATGGCCAGACTTCCCACACTGCGGCGTCAAAGCCAACATTGGCAATTTGACTAGCCCGATCCTCGGGAGTCACCTGGAAAACTTGTTGATGCCAGGAAACAAGGTTGAGCAGGTTTTCCTGCGTGATCTCCACGCCGTTGGGTTCGCCTGTGGAGCCGGAGGTGTAAATCACGTAGGCAAGCTTGTTCGGAGCAGCCGCGGCCGGCGTGGCGATGGAGCCCGAATGAGTTGGCGAGTCAATAATTCGGCCGTATTCATCCAGGATGATGGTGGGGCGCGCATCCCTTGGGATTTTACTTTCGTTGCAATGTCCCGCCACCAGTACTGAAATTTGTGCGTCCTCAGCCATAAACGCCAGCCGCGCCGCAGGATTGAGAGGATCCAATGGAAGGTAAGCTCCGCCCGCCCTCAAAACCGCCAACGCACCGATCACCATCGCAGGAGAACGTTGCACACACACACCAACAACCGTTTCTGGACCAACTCCCAAGCCACGGAGCACGTTCGCCAAAACATTGGCCCTGTCATCTAATTCTTTGTAGCTTAAGAGGTTGGAGGCATAGGCTAACGCCACGGCTTTGGGTCTGGCAGCGGCTTGGAACGCAACCAACTCAGCGATGGACCCCACGCAAGAGGGTCCAGAAAGGATACTGGAACCGGACTTTGAATGCATTCTTAGTCTTCTCGTTCATTAAACAACGCTCAACTCAGCGGCCGCAAACACATCATTTCCTGGAAGGACTGCCTAGCCAAGCTAATACCGTGCCTACTCAAATGAATAGGCCGCTTCTGCTTGATCCTTCTACGCAAATGCTTTGTCGTTCGCCGCTTACAGATCGCTGTCGGATATGCTTGCGGCTCACTCCACGCGTTGCGCAAAAATCTGCTTTGTAGTGGCTTCCCTCTCAATTGACTTGTTAGGTTAATGTATGCATGTCTTCTGTCAAAATTGCGACTCTCTTGTGGACAGCAAACACTGTGCCGCGAACGGTGGCACCTATTCCACATCACGCCATCTTGATGCCAAGCGACGCTTTACGAACAGAGGCTTGATCGTAGTTGCACAACATGCTGATAGATAGATCATTATGGATCAAAAGGCGAATTGTAATCATCCTTGCAGCCCATTTCCGAGAAGTGGCACGATGTGCGCGGTGCGCAAAGACAATGCCAGACCACCGGTGTCGGCGCCAACGGCGATCATGTGGTGTGGCGCAGAGTCCAAAAGCGCAAATCGCCAACGTGTGGCATCGTCTGCCATGCTCTCATCGAAAGCCACACCAATTTCTTCCTGGTCGAGCAGAAACGAGAACTGATCGAGCGGTTGAGTCAGGCCAAGCCCGCGCGCCTTGATGTAGCTTTCCTTGAGAGTCCAGATGGCGACGAAGCGACGGAGCCGCTCGGAGGAAGGCAGTGCCCGAAGCGCGCGGACTTCGGAGTGAGAAAAATAGCGGTCAGCCAGATCAAGAATTTCTGTCTTGCGATCGATACGCTCGACATCTACTCCGATTGATTCATGAGCCACGCTTAGCGCACAGACGACCAACCCCAGCGTATTCGCCAGATTGAAGTATATTGGGGGCGCCACGTCTGGATGCGCGACGCGGGGCTTGCCGTACTTCCCTGGCAGGAAGCGCCATTCACTGGGCGCCACCGCGGCATAGCGCGACAACACCGTGCGCACCAGGGCGCGGGTCGCGACAAACATCCTCCGATCATGCTCGAAGTGGTAGCTACGGTATCGTGCATGTTCGTCGAGCGTCATGAGCGCTTCTTGCGCGGCGAGTAGAGCCGCGTCGTCGATCTGTTCATGAAAATAATACCAGAGATCCACGATCCCGCCTTTACCGGAGAGTGTCTCCTTGATGCACACGGACGGATACTCGATACTGATTCCTTCTTCGCGCACCTCAAGAGGATATGTGGAAACCGGATATTGACAAGGTTGATTGCCTCGGCGTTCCTGCCGCGATTGCAGCACAACACGAGCAAAGCGACCGTAACGCTGGCGGATCCTGCTGATCTGCGGGCAACAACGCGAATTCACACAGTTTGGCGGCTGGCGCGACTGGCTGGCCAGAGGCTTTAATTCACTTTAGCGCTTTGCTGGCGCTCGGATCATGCACATGGGGGATCGCGCAGGCATGTTGCCAGGCATGAATGACGTGGCTGACTATTTCATCCACGCCGGGACCGTGACGGATTTGCGCGAAAACGAAAGGGCCGGGGCCGCGCATCTTGCGGGCGTCGCGATCCATGACGCCCAGGTCCGCCCCTACGGCCGCAGCCAAGTCGGTCTTGTTGATGACCAACAGATCGGATTGGGTGATGCCGGGTCCGCCTTTGCGCGGAATCTTGTCGCCGCCAGCCACGTCAATGACATAAATAGTGTAATCGGCCAGTTCGCGGCTGAAATGGGCGGCCAGGTTGTCGCCGCCGGATTCCAGCAGCAAAAGCTCGGTATGAAATTGTTGCTGCAATTCCTCCAAGGCCAGCAGGTTGGCGGAAATATCCTCGCGAATGGCGGCGTGTGGACAGCCGCCGGTTTCGACCGCGCGAATGCGTTCGGCCTCCAGGGCCTGGTTGCGAATGAGGAATTCGCCGTCTTCCTTGGTGAAAATATCATTCGTGACGACGGCGATGTTGTATTGCGCGCGCAAACGCCGGCAGAGAGCCAGCAGCAACGCCGTCTTGCCGCTGCCCACGGGTCCGCCGACGCCGATGGTAAAGGCGCGTTGGTGGTAGTCGCGGGCCAGCGGTTGATCGCGTTGGTGAAAATGGCCGGCGTGAGCCAGAGGCTCGTGGGCGTGATCGTGACTGTGCTCGTGTGTGTGAGAATGGGCGTTCATAAATCTAACTTTGAAAGAGCCGGGAATAAAGACGGTCTTGCGTCGCCTGCCAGATTTCCATCAAGGGCGCGGTTTGGGCGGCGACGGCGACGGGCAGAGAGCCGCATTGCGCCAGAATTTCGCGGGCCGGCTGACTGAGGCGATGTTGCAATGCCTGCCCTTCCATAGGCCCGACAATGCCCAACCGAATCGCGGCAGCAACGAGGCCGCGCAGGTGTTGGAAGAAAAACATGCGCCCGGCGCGGCACCGTTCAAGACCGAGGGTGCGAGCGACCACTCCAAAAACTGGCGCGAAATGTCCGCATGGCGGACGGACGATGTGGCGTCCGGGGAAAATCTTTTCCGTCGAGGAAAGAAACGTCCGGCCTTGGAGCCTGCTGGCGCGATTGGCCACATGATTGGTGATGAAGGCGTCGCACCATTGGTCCAACACGGCGAGTTGGCTCGGATTGTCGTGCGCCGCGCCGACAAACGGAAGGCTGGCATGGCCGAGTTGTCGCAGGCTGCTTTCCAACAGGCCAGCCAGTTCGGACGCATTCCGAGCTTGACCGTGTTGCCAGGCCGCTTCCAATCCGCCGCTGTGGGCGAAGCCGCCGGCGGGAAATGCAGAATCGGCCAGTTGCCATAGCATCCAGTCGTCCTCCGAGGCGATGGACTGGTGGTCTTGCAATTGGCGGCGGTGCTTCAAAACAGGGAATACAGTTGGGCCAGCGGCAGGACTTTGGCCGGCGCGCACACCAGCGCCTGGCCGTCGGCGGTTACTTCGTAGGTTTCTGGATCGACGGTGATGCGCGGCGTTGCGTCGTTCCATTTCATGTCCCTCTTGCCGAGGCGGCGGCAGCCCCGGACGGCTTCGATCCGCTTATGCAGGCCGTAGCCGGCGGCAATGCCCTTGTCGCTGCAGAGCCGGCTGACGAAGGCGATGGAACTGCGTCCGGCGGCTGAACCAAAAGCGGCAAACATCGGGCGCATCATGACCGGCTGAGGCGTGGGGATGGAGGCATTGGCGTCGCCCATTTGCGACCATGCAATGAAACCGCCTTTGAGAACCATTTCGGGCTTCACGCCGAAGAAAGCCGGTTTCCACAACACCAAGTCGGCCAGTTTGCCCATTTCGACCGAGCCGACACAATGCGCCACGCCGTGTGCGAGGGCGGGGTTGATGGTGTATTTGGAGATGTAGCGTCTGATTCGCAAGTTGTCGCAGCCGGGCTTCTCTCCCGGCAACGAGCCGCGCTGTTGCTTCATCTTGTCCGCAGTCTGCCAAGTGCGGGTAATGACTTCCCCGATGCGGCCCATAGCCTGGGAATCCGAACTCATCATACTGATCGCGCCCAAATCGTGGAGAATATCCTCGGCGGCGATGGTCTCGCCACGAATGCGGCTTTCGGCAAAGGCGACGTCTTCGGGAAGGCAGGGATCCAAGTGGTGGCAGACCATCAGCATGTCGAGGTGTTCGTCAAGAGTGTTGACCGTATAGGGCCGGGTCGGGTTGGTGGAACTGGGCAGCACGTGGGCTTCGCCGCAAATACGGATAATATCCGGCGCGTGCCCGCCACCGGCCCCCTCGGAATGGTAGGTGTGAATAGTGCGCCCGTTGATGGCAGCCAGCGTCGCTTCGACGAAGCCGGATTCATTCAATGTATCGGTGTGAATGGTCACTTGAACGTCGTGCTCGTCGGCCACGCGCAAGCAGCAATCAATCGCGGCGGGCGTGGTTCCCCAATCTTCGTGGAGCTTGAGGCCAATGGCGCCGCCCAGAATTTGTTCGGGCAACCCGGCGGGCAGCGCGGTGTTTCCCTTGCCGGTGAAACCGAAATTGAGGGGCAACGCGTCCGTGGATTGCAGCATGCGTTGCAAATAAAAAGCCCCTGGCGTGCAAGTGGTCGCGCAAGTGCCGGTGGCCGGTCCGGTGCCGCCTCCCACCATCGTGGTCAGGCCAGCCGCGATGGCTTCATAAGCCTGTTGCGGACAAATAAAATGGATGTGAGTGTCCAATCCCCCCGCCGTGACAATCAATCCTTCTCCGGCGATGACTTCGGTCGTCACTCCCACAATCATGCCGCTGGTGACACTGGCCATGACATCCGGGTTTCCGGCCTTGCCGACGCCGGCAATTAGGCCGTGTTTGATGCCAATGTCGGTCTTGTAAATGCCGGAGTGGTCCACCACCAAGGCGTTGGTAATGACGCAATCCAAGGCATCGGCCTGCCCCACTCCGGCGGCCTGCCCTTGGCCTTCGCGGATGGTTTTGCCGCCGCCGAATTTGCATTCATCCCCATACACCGTGTCGTCGCGCTCAACTTCCAGAATAAGCGACGTGTCGCCCAACCGGACCCGGTCGCCAGTAGTGGGGCCAAACATCTCGGCGTAATGCCGGCGCTTCATTTTGTGTGCCATGGCGGGTCAGGATGGTTGATGGGAAAAGCCCTGCCGGGCGACGCGTTGCAAGGCGGTCTTTTTGCCCGTGTCGGAGACGGGGCCGTCCGCCAGATTGTTGCCACCACGAATGACGCGCGCGCCGGCGATCTCGACCAGATGGACGGTTTTTGTATCGCCCGGTTCAAAACGGACGGCGGTCCCAGCGGGAATATCAAGGCGCTTGCCATAGGCTTGAGCGCGGTCGAACTTCAACGAGGCGTTGGTCTCGATGAAATGATAGTGGCTGCCCACTTGCACCGGGCGGTCGCCCAAATTCGTCACGGCAAGCGAAACGGCCTCCCGCCCGGCGTTGATTTCCAGTTCGCCTTCCGGCGCGATGCAGGCACCCGGCTCGAAGTCGGAACCGCCGGACGGAAACAAGGCGGCATCGGGGACGGGCAGAAAACTGCCGTGCAAAGCCAGCGCCAGATTCCCACTTTCCGAGGCGATGGGATGATGCACGGTGACTAGTTTGGTGCCGTCGGGAAAAGTGCCTTCAACTTGGACCTCAGTAATCATGGAAGGCACCCCCTCCATCACCTGGTTGCGTCCCAGGAATTGGCGGCCCAGGTTCATTAATTCTGCCACGTTCTTGCCCTCGCGGATGAACTCGAGCAATTGCGTGGCGATCAGGGCGACGGCTTCGGGATGATTCAACCGCAAGCAGCGCGCAAGCCTCTTTTGCGCCAGGAAGCCAGCCTGGTGCAGGATCAATTTGTCGATTTCTCGCGGATTCAGGTGCATGATTGAATCTCACCACTTTCGGGCCCACGGATCGTCGCCCAACAACTCGGAGACGAAAGCCAGACGCCCGCGTATTTCGCGGCCGACCTCCTCGCCGCTCTCGCCCGCGATGCGCAGCACGGCTCCTTGCCGAATGGGGCTGGCGCTGATGATGAGTTCAGCCCGGCGTGTGACCGGCAGCGCCTCCACTTCAGCCAGCATGCGGGCAGCGGCGTCGGCCACCATTGGTCCGATCATGACGAGAAGCGCCAGGCAATTGAAGCGGCCCATGCGATTCGCACCGTCGAGCGGACCGTGGGCTTGATCCAGCAGCAGGGAGTCCGTCAGCAATCGTTCCTGGCCATGAAAAACTTCGTTGCGGCTTTGCAACCGCGTGAAAGCCCAGCGTTCGCGGCGGGCGGAGCGGCCCGAACAAAACCAATCCAGCAAAACGAGGCCTGCGCCCGGTTGCAAATAAAACTCCTGCCGCTGGTAATAGGTCGAGCCGGCGAAAGATTGGATGGGGTCGGGGGCGAGCACGAAAAGGGAACCGGCCTCCAAAAAAGCGCGCAACGCATGCCCGCAAGGCCGAAAACGGGGATTGCGGTAGATCTTGGTAGATGCCTGCGTGGTCAGGAAGCAGCGGGCGCCGGCGCCCACACGAATGTCAAGACTAGTTTCATCGCCGGCCACGAACCCGCCGCCAAAGCTGCCCAGGCAGGCCCAGACACTGCCCCCACGCGGTCGCGGCACAAGCAATTTCATGGGATTGGAAGCGCAGGCAGCAGTGGCCGCGCTACGCCCGGCGACCATCTCCACTTCCAGGCGGGCTCTGGCAGGGTTGAAGTTCACACCGTTAAATGTTCCTTGACAATGGCATCGTTCAAATGGGCGATCGGCCCCTCGGCCACAATCGCGCCCCGATCCATAATGTAAAAACTGTCGCCGACGCCAAGGCAAAAATCCAAGTATTGCTCGACAAGGAGGATGCTGATCTTGCCCTCCTTTTTGATCTTGATGAGCGTCTCCCCGATAAGATCGATGATGTTCGGCTGAATCCCCTCAGTCGGCTCGTCCAGCAGTAGCAGCGAGGGGCTGGTCAAAAGGGCGCGGGCGATGGCTAGTTGCTGCTGCTGGCCGCCGCTGAGGACGCCGCCCTTGCGTTGCAGCATCTCCCCAAGCACGGGAAACAACTCCAGGACGTGTTCCACTTCACCGTTCGTTTTGGTGCCGTGAATGACGAGGCTGATTTTCAAATTCTCCCAAACGGTCAAGTTGGGGAAAATGTCCCGGCCCTGCGGGACGTAGGCCAGACCCATGCGAGCGCGATCGTCGGGAGGCAACGCGGCGATTTCCTTGCCGCCAAATTTGATGGTGCCGGCGTCCGTCCTGGTCAGGCCAATGATGGATTTGAGAGTGGTGGTTTTGCCGACACCGTTGCGTCCCATGAGGCACACCAGGCTGTGGTCGGGCACGACGAGATTGACGCCGCGCAGGATACGCGATCCCTCGTAAGAGACGGCCATGCCAGCGACTTCCAGCATCAGCGCTCCCCTTTCTCTTTCTCTTTCTTTTTCCGTCCGAGATAGACCTCGATGACCCGCTCGTTATTTTGCACCTGGTCCACCGTGCCCTCGCAGAGCACAGTGCCCTGGTGCAAGACGGTGACTTTGCGGGCGAGCTGGCGGACGAACGTCATGTCGTGCTCAATCACAATGACGCTGTGGCGGCCTGCCAGGCTGACGAGCAGTTCGCCCGTTTTGCGCGTTTCCTCGTCGCTCATCCCGGCGGCGGGTTCGTCCACCAGAAGAAGTTTGGGGTCCTGCGCGATCAACATGCCGATTTCCAGCCATTGTTTCTGGCCGTGGCTTAAGGAGCCGGCCTTCCAATCCGAACGCTCGGTCAGGCCGACGGTGTGGAGCACCTCGCCAATTCGATCTCGCTGCGCGGGGGTGGTGCGATGAAACAAGGACGAAAATACACTGCGCGGGCCTTTGAGCGAGAGCAGAAGGTTTTCAAAAACGGAGTGATAGATATAGACCGAAGGCGTTTGAAACTTGCGGCCTATGCCCAGGCGGTTGATCTGATATTCGTTCATGCGCGTCAGGTCAGTGTCGGCCCCAAACTCAATCTTGCCGCTGTCAGGCTGGGTGCGGCCGGTGATGAGGTCCATCATGGTGCTCTTGCCGGCCCCGTTGGGGCCGATGATCACCCTCAACTCACCCTCGTCCATGTAAAAATTTAAATCCGAAATGGCCTTGAAACCGTCGAAGGTCTTGTTGACGCCTTCGAGCATCAGGATAAATTGCTGCCCGCCCATGCTCATTTGGTTTTGGCCATTTCCGGTTTGGGTTCGGTGGAGGCGGCGGGCGCAGGCGCGGACTTGGGCCGGAAACGGCCGTGCAGAGAGCGCAGTTGTCCCGGCAGGCCGACGATGCCCTTGGGCATGAAAACGGTCACCAGGATGAAGAGCGTGCCCAAAATCAGCAGCCACATATCCGGATAAGCGCGAGTGGTCCAACTTTTCAGGGCGTTGATGAAAATCGCGCCGAGGACGGGGCCGATCAAAGTGCCGCGTCCGCCGACGGCGACCCAGACCACAGCTTCGAGCGATTTTTCCGTTCCCATTTCACCGGGGTTGATGATACCCACCTGCGGGACGTAAAGAATGCCGCCCAGGGCCGCGATGAAGGCGCAGAGAACAAACACAAAAAGCTTGTAGTAGCCTGCCGCGTAGCCGCTAAAGAGCACTCGATTCTCGCTGTCGCGGATGGCTTGCTGGACCAGGCCGAATTTGGTCCGGCTGAGCCAGCGGCAGCCGAGATAGACCAACACCAGCGCCAACGCCGTCGCGATATAGAGGCCGCGTTGGGTGCCGGGCGAGCGAAGATCGTAGCCGAGAATGAATTTAAAATCGGTGAAGCCGTTGTTGCCGCCCAGAAGGAGGCTGTTGCGGAAGAACAACAGGCAGGCGGCGTAAGTCAACGCTTGGGTGAGAATGGAAAAATAGACGCCGCGAATGCGGGAGTGAAAGGCGAGAAAGCCGAAAATCGCGGCTACAACACCCGGCAGCAGAAACGCCATCAGGATGGCAAAAGGAAAGCTGGAGAAGGGTTTCCAAAACGTCGGCAGAGTGCCCCAGCCCAGGAAGACCAGGAAGTCCGGGATGGGTTGGTGGTATTGACCGAGATTGCCAATCATCCTCATCAAATACATGCCCATCATGTAACCTCCGAGGGTAAAAAAGAGGGCCTGCCCCAAACTCAACATGCCGGTGTAACCCCAGAGCAGGTCCACGCTGATGGCCAAGATGGCGTAGCACAGGTACTTGCCGTAGAGGTTAATGCTGAAATTGCTGACGTGCAGAAAAGTGCCCGCTGGCGTGAAGGCGTTCAAGGAGGGCAGCAGCACCACCATGATCAAAGCCACCGTCAACAGACCCCATTTTTCCGTTTTTGACTCGGCGGGCCGCATAACTTCTGTTCAGTCCAGGCTCCGGCTGCGGCTGGCGAAAAGGCCGCCAGGTTTCCATTGCAGAAAAAGAATGATCCCCACCAGAACCACAATTTTTCCGGTAACTGGCGAACCGGTCGTCTGCTGCAGCACCTCATCAGCCGTGCCGATGCCGAAGGCGGAACAAACCGTTCCCACAATACTGCCGACGCCTCCGAGAACGACGGTCATAAAACTGTCAACGATATAAGTTTGACCCAGGCTGGGGCCGACATTGCCGATTTGGGAGAGAAACGCGCCCGCCAATCCCGCCAGGCCCGAGCCAAAGGAGAAGGTGAGCATATTGACGCGCGCGGTGCGGACGCCCAGGGAAGAGGCCATGGCGCGGTTCTGCATGACGGCGCGAATGAGCAACCCCAGCGGCGTTTTTGTCAATAATAACCAAGTGCCGATGACGATGAGGATGGCAAAGACGATGACAAACACCCGGTTGTAGTCGAAGGTCACGTCGTTGAGCGAGAAATGGCCCAGCAACCAAGAGGGAGAATTGACTTGGACGTTGTTCGCGCCAAAAACCATGCGGAAAAGCTGCTGCATAACCAGAGAGATGCCCCACGTCGCCAGCAGCGACTCCAGCGGACGGCGATAGAGAAAGCGGATGACGGTCCGTTCGATGGCCAATCCCGCCAGCGCCGCCATGAGAAAACTCAAGGGGATGGCGAAAAGGAAATAACTCTCGAACCACCACCCCGTGGCGTTGAGGCCGGGAATGTGCAGCCCGAACTGGATCATCTTGCCTCCGAAACTGATGGGCAACGTAATGGAAAATCCAAAGCCCGACCCAAAGATATTCTGCACCACATAACAGGTGTACGCGCCGACGGCGATCATTTCGCCGTGCGCCATGTTGATGATGCCCATCAATCCGAAGGTAATGGCCAAGCCAAGGGCGACAACAAGCAAAATCGAGCCAAGGCTTAGTCCGTGAAAGATCGTCCCGATGAAATTCACGAAGGCAATGTGGTTGTCAATGACTTGGACGGCGCCGCGGCAGGCCTTGACCACATCCAGCGGGCAACCCGGCTTGTTCATCAGGCTTTTGATATTGGCCAGCGCGCCAATGGACTTGAGTTCGGCCAGATGCTGCGCGGCGGCTATTTCCATCTTGGGATCAGGATCGGCCAATTGCAGCAGCGCGATAGCTTCGTCTATGCTGCGCCGAACCGCCGTGACGGTTTCCTTGGTCAGACGGGCTTGGAGGATGGGAATGTAGCGGGGCTTTTGCGAATTGCCGAGTTTGAGCACCGCTGAGTTGCGCTCCTCGGGGTTGGGCGCCGAGAGCGCCAGCGTATCCATGGACTGCTGAACAGACGAGCGGAGGCGCATGTCCGTTTCTGCGGTGTTCAAATCAGCGGAGGCGAAACGAAGCTCTTTGCCGCTGGCGTCCTTGATGAACTGGCCGTCTATGATACGGATAGCGCGCGCCTTGCCTTCGGGGTCGAGTTGGTCGTCTAAAATGACAGGGATCTTGGAGCCATCGGGACCGTCATAAAGGTAAACTCCCTCGCGTATCCAGGCGGTCAGCACATCATGCACTATTTTGGCGCCTGATTCCGCCAATTCGTTGAGGAGTTGCTGCTGGGCCTGCCCATCGCTCTGGATGGCTTGCACCAGTTTTTGGCGGATGTCGGAATCGGGCGTATTGTCGGCCCGGGCAGAAAAGCATCCAAAAAAGATGCCCCCGCTCAAAAGCCAAACCAACAATTTTGGCGCCAAGTTCATGAACAGACGAGGGGCGGAGCACCCGCTCCGCCCCATCAAACGCAGGGAACAACCGTTCTGGCAGGACACTCGCCAACTCATTTATTTCATGGCCGAGAGTTTCTCGTCAAGATCTTTCAGGAGGAACGGCTCGCCTTGAACACCCATGAAGGTCTTGAGAATCTTGAACTGGCCGTCGGCTCGGGTATCCCCGATATAAACGTTCTTGGTGGTATGATGGTTCTTCTGCATCGTGTTTTTGCCGCCAGGTCCTTCAAAACTGATGCTCCCTGACTCCAGCGTTTCTCGCACTTTGTCCACATCAAAAGAGCCGGCCTTTTCGACCGCCTCTTTCCACAGATAGACACCGTCGTAGGAGAGAACCATGGGGCTGTCCACCGCGCGCTTTTCCTTGACCACTCCGGGATGATCCTCGGTCTTGAGCCACCCATCCCACCGTTTCAGGAAGGCCTTATTGTCCTTGGATTTGATGGACATGAAATAGGTCCAGCAACCCAGTTCCCCCACGAGATCTTTGGTCGGCAGGGCGCGCAGTTCATCTTCCGCCAGACTGAAGGAGACCACCGGGCAATCCGCCGGGGTCAAACCAGCGGCGGCGACTTCCTTGAAGAAAGGCACGTTGGAATCACCGTTGATCGTGTTGACCACGCAGGCGTCTCCGCCGGCGGCGAACTGTTTGATTTCGGCCACGATTTGCTGGTAGTCGGTGTGGCCGAAGGGCGTGTATTTGCCGGCGGAAATGACCTTGCCGGAATCATCCTTGCGCAGGCCGCCTCCGATGTCCTCCAGTTTAATGCCATGCAGGAGCAAATACTTGTAGAGGATGAGATTGGTGGTTTGCGGATAGACGTAGTCCGTGCCGATCAGATAGAACTTCTTTTTGCCCTGCGCCAGCAAGTAATCCACGGCAGGGGTGGCTTGCTGGTTGACCGCCTCGGCGGTGTAGAAGATATTTCTCGACAACTCCTCGCCCTCGTATTGCACCGGATAGAAGAGCATGCCGTTATCCTTCTCAAAAACCGGCAGGACAGATTTCCGGCTGACGGAAGTCCAGCAGCCGAAGACGACTGCGACTTTGTCCTCCTCCAGCAGTTGCTTGGCCTTTTCGGCAAACAAAGGCCAGTTGGAGGCGCCATCCACGATGACCGGTTCGATCATATAGGATTTGTCGCCGACCTTGATGCCGCCAGCCGCGTTGATTTCGTCGAAGGCGAACAGCAGCATGTCGCGCAAGGAGGTTTCGCTGATGGCCATGGTGCCGCTCAGGGAGTGCAGAATCCCGACCTTGATCGTATCAGCCGCCATAGCATTAAAAGCAAGCAGGAGGGTGGCACAAGCTCCGAGCCATTTGCATAGTTTCGATTTCATAGCAGTTTTTCTAGAGGTTTGGGTTTACGCGATAATATTAGAACATGTACGAGGCGCCCATGCCAACAATGACTTGGTCTCGTTCGCCGTTCAAAGCGCCGCCGTAAGACGAATGGTTCCATCGTATTTCAGGTTGTAGCTTCAACGCCGCAGTCGCCTTGTAGTCGAGGGTGAAAGCCACGCTGGTCAAAGCCTGACCGGCTCCTGACGTATAGATCGCCGTGGGGAACGCGGCGTCCGCCCCGGGCGGCGGCGAGTTGTAAATCGTGCCAAAGCCCGTCGGATCGGTGAGGTATTCCACACGCAAGGTTGCGCCTAATTTGGGGACGAGATCGGCGCTCAACCAACCGCCAATGGACCACCAATCGCCGGAGGAGGCGCCCGAAGGGAAGCCAGCCGCACCCGGATCGAAGCCGCTAAAGCGGAAGTAATCCCACTCCGTGGAGAAGGAAACATTATGTTCCTCGAACAATTGGCGCGTGCCTATGAATGAACCCCCGGCAAGGGTCCAAGACGGGTTAAAATCCTGGCGACCAGCAAAGCCGAGAAATGCAAGGGACGTTTTCTTGTCGGGTTTCACGTAAAAGCCGCCCAGGAAGGTCTTGGAGCCGGTGTCAATCGGTCCGGTGTAAAGCCCGTTTTGCAGGCGCAGTTTGATGCCAAACATGTCGTTGAAGTCATAGCCAAGCTGAATCGCGCCATCGGGCGGATTGCCGGTGTAGTACCATTGATAGCCCTGGGAATAGTTGCCGTTGACGGGGCCGCCATCTCCAGATTCATAATTGAGCAAGGAGATCAGTTCGCCCGCTTTGATACTCAACCCGGTGCCGATTGGAACGTTCAACTCAAGATAAGCCTCGCGAATCCAGGAGAATCCTGGGTCTTTCGTGCTGCCAGTGTCCACGATCGGCGCGTCCTGGCCCCAAATAAAGGAGACTCGGTAAGCGGCGTCCCATTTGTCCTTTTCTACGGGAGGGCTGGCCAGGGTCAGTTTGATCTTGTTGATGGTGAATGAATTAAGGCTCGTGTTCCAAAGGTAACCGGCCGGATGGCTGTCTTTGGAATTTCCCACGTCGTAAAAATAGGAACTCGAGATAAACCCGCTGAGAGTGATGTCGGTAAGAGCGCTGACAGGCGGGTCGGCGGCCACTCCATTGCCCTTGGGTTTCAAGCCCTCCTTTTCCATAAGTTGTTCCAAATTATCCAACCGCTGGCGAAGTTCCTGGTTTTCCTGTTCCAGTTTGGTCACACCGGTTGCATTGGTTGTGCCCGATTGTGCGTAAGCGGGGAGACCGCCCGCAACCAGGGCTCCTACGACCGCGCTCACGGCAGCAATGGTCTTTTGTCGCGTGTTTTGGTGCATTTGTTGTGTTTTTGTGTTCTCGACGAGTTTTATTTGGCGGGATTGCCGAAGCTGGCTTGCAGGGATTTCGGCTCAATGGCCCAACACCTGCTTCCTACTGTGCTCGTTCGGCTTTGAATCTCGCCAGTTCTGAACAATAGCTACGCTGATGCCAAAAGGCGGTTCGGATGCCGAAAATTGGTTGAAATATTTTCACAGACACAATGAATCATATTCACACAAGGCAAAGCCCGCTGGATTCCCGCCAGCTAAACGCTTTTGTGACCTTGGCCCGAACCAGCAGTTTTACCGAGACGGCCCGAGAACTTTTTCTCACCCATTCCGCCATCAGCCACTCTCTGAGCGCCTTGGAGAACGAATTGGGCTGTAGATTATTGAACAGAATGGGCAAAAGGATTGAACTGACTGCCGCAGGTGAAGCTTTTTTGCATCATGCTCAAAACGGTCTTAACAGTTTTACCCAAGCCCGCCAAACCGTCCTTGAGGTCAAACAATGGGGCTGCCAACGGCTGAAGATCGGCGCCGGAGCCGCTCTTTTTCAGCGGTTGTTGGCCTTGGTTTTGGCCCGGCTCCAGCGGCAATTACCGAATCTGCTTCTGACAGCGAAGGTGGTGCGGCCATTGGAAATCGCGACCAGTCTCAAAACCGGCGAATTGGAAATCGTCCTCGGAGCGCACCCTATCCACGCTCCTGAAATCGAGTTCACGTTTTTGTTCGATGCCCCGTTGGAGATTGTCGTCTCGTCCACGCATCGCTGGGTCGCGCAAGGGCGCCCATCGGCCAAGGAACTGGCCAAAGAACCGTGTCTGTTGGCAGACAAATCCCATCCGACTCGGCATCTCATTGACCGGTATTTCGCGGCCGACAACATTGTCCTAAATGGGATCGCGAACATTGAAAGTCTTGACGTTGTTAAGGAAATGCTAAGGCATGGTTTTGGCATGAGCATACTGCCCGGCTGGGTAGTGAAGGACGAGTTGGAATCTGGCATTTTGGCTCGGTTTCCCCCTGGCCGCAGGCGTTTGCGCCAATCCTGGGGTCTTCTGCGCTTGCGTGGCCGGCCAGTGACTTCAACCGAACAAAACCTTCACCTCCTATGCACCGAAGCGGCGAAATCCCTGCAATCAGTCATCTGAAAAAAGCAAATCCGGTTCGATCCCCTGCTGGACGAAAGGCTGCACAAATCGTTGCGCCGGAATAATTTGCGCCATACCCTCGAAAAACCAATGTTAATTTCCGAGTTTTTCATATTCTTGGGGCAATTTCAGCCTCACCGCAGCACTTTACATGCCAAATACCACGTTTTCCAAAAGTTTTCTCACGATTCGGCCCAGGCAACTTTAATTGCTTAACCATAGAGCACCCTTTAGTCCACAAAAATAATTGTTTTTTTTCTTTGACTTCGCTGGCCGATGGTGTAATCTGTTCGCGTTAGTAAAACTATATTGTGACAACTTAAATATTGACAGCTATGAAAACCACCAAAATAATTAGTTTGACAGGCTGTGCGGTGCTGATCGCCGGACTTGCCATCTCTCCCGCCGCTCTGGCCTCGAAT
>PLIU01000003.1 GCA_003140095.1 Verrucomicrobiales bacterium
AAGCTCTTTGTCATTGACTACTTGCAACTGCTCCATTCTACTTCGCGCCGGGCGGAAAACCGCCAGCAGGAAATCGCGGAGATTTCCGGGGGCCTGAAGTCCCTGGCCAAGGAATTGAACGTGCCGGTCATCGTGCTCAGCCAGCTCAACCGCGAGTTGGAAAAGCGCGGCCCCGGCGAGCGGCCGCGTCTGTCGGATTTGCGCGAATCGGGCGCCATCGAGCAGGACGCGGATTTGGTTGGATTGCTATATCGTGAGACGAAAAACAAAGACGGGGACGAAGAGGTGGAAATGGAGCAAGACGCCATTGCCGTGAAACTCTTCATCGCCAAACAACGCAACGGCCCGACTGGAGACGTCGATTTGACGTTCCTCAAGAACTATACGCGCTTTGAAAGCGCGGCCAAGGTCAGCGCGGAGGATGTGCCGCCCGAAGCCTGACCAATGAAACTTATCGCGCGTCTGGCGTTTTTCCTCTGGGTGTCGTTGGCGGCCTGCTTGCCGTCGGCGGAGGCGCAATTGACTGCGCCGCTCGTCAATAAAATCTCCATTCACTTCGTCGGCCCTCCGCCCGTGAGCGAGGATTTCATCCGCGCCAACATTCGCGTCAAGGTGGGAGAGCCCTTCACCATCCCGGCCGCAGACGAAGACACCAAGAACCTCTACAGCACCGGCTATTTCAAGAACATCCGGGTGGCCACCCAGCCCGAAGCCGGCGGAGTGGATGTGACTTACATCGTGCAAGGCAAAGTGATCCTGACCGAGCCCGTCATCGTCGTGGGCAACAAGAGAATGAGCCTCAAGAAGATCAGGAAGAAGATCACCTCCAAACAGGGCCAACCGCTGGACGAAAGGAAGCTTTTCGACGACGCCCTGGGGATCAAAGAAATGTACGAGAAGGCGGGCTACCAAAAGACGACCGTGACCGCCATGCCGCCGGTTATTGATGAGGCGGCGGGCCGCGGCACGGCCACGATCGTGATTAACGAAACGCCCAAGATCAAGATCAAGGACATCATCTTCGTCAACGCCACCGCCGCCACCCAAAGACAATTGCGCAAGGTGTTCAAGAAGACCCGGCGCCGCTGGATGTTTTCCTGGCTGACCGGTTCGGGCGTCTTGAAGCAGGACGAATTCCAGGACGATAAAGACGCCCTGGTGGAGTATTACCAGAACAAAGGCTACATCGACTTCGCCATCAAGGACATCAAATTCGAGGACATCAGTCCAAACTGGATGACTCTCCGCGTCGTGGTCTCCGAGGGGCGCCTCTACAAGGTGGGCGCACTGGACATCAAAGGCAACACGGTCTTCACGACCAACGATTTCATCAAAGGGGTCAAGATCAACAAGATACTGATGCACCTGAAGATGGTTCCCGGGGCCATTTTCACGCCCACGGAGTTCAACGACGACGTGCAGACGTTGCGCGACATGTACGGCGCCAAGGGCTATCTGGAACGGATGGAACACGGCACGACCATCATTACCGCCAACCATACGGCCAATCCGTCCACCGGGACCATGGACGTGTCCTACGACATTCAAGAGGGAGAGAAGTGTTACGTCGAGCAAATCATCATCAAAGGCAACGTCAAGACCAAAGACCGGGTGCTGCGCCGCGAATTGGCGGTCTATCCTGGCGAGGTCTATGACATGGTCCGCATCAAAATCAGCAAACAGAAGCTTCAGGGGTTGGATTACTTTAGCAAGGTGGACGATCAGGCGGAAGATTCCGATGTGCCCAATCAAAAAAACCTCGTCATCGACGTCGAGGAGAAAAGCACCGGCAGCTTCAGCGTCGGCGCCGGCTTCAACTCCGTCGAGAGCATCGTCGGCTCGGTGGAAGTCCGGCAGGGTAATTTCGATTTGTTCAATCCGCCCACCTTCACGGGGGGCGGCCAGAAACTGCAATTGCGCCTCTCCATCGGCACGCTCTTGCAGGATTACGATTTGAATTTCACCGAGCCGTTCTTCCTGGGCCGGCGCCTATTCTTCAATATCGATTTGTTCCATCGACAACTCTATTACAACGCCCTGCACAGTGATTATTCCGAGACCTACGACGGGGGCACCTTGAGCTTGACCAAAGAACTGGGCAGCCAATTCCTCAAGGGCACCGCCAGCTACACCATGGAAAACGTCCATGTTGGCATCACCCCCGGTTACGAACCCTACCTGAGCACCAACTATTTCGCCACCACCGGCGGCCTTTATCAGCAGGAGTCCTACAGTGGACCGGGCGTGACGACCAACATTTTGGCCGAGCGGGGCAGTTACTTGGTCTCCAAAGTAGGTCTCTCGCTGACTTACGACACGCGCAACAGCAATAAACTACCCAATGCCGGCCAAAGCACGACCATTTCAACCGAAGTGGCCACCCCGCCCGGCGACACGGAATTTTACAAGATGGAATTGCGCACCGCCTGGTGGTTCAAAGGCTTTGCCACCAATCACGTCCTGGAAGTTGTCGCCAAGGCGGGTGTGGTTTCCCCGTGGGGCGAGACCACCCGCGTGCCCATCTTCGAACGCTGGTTTTTGGGCGGCATGTATTCCTTGCGCGGCTACAAATACGAAACCGTCGGCCCCCTGGATGGCCTGGGTGAAGCGTTGGGCGGCGATACTTATTGGTTCGCCTCCTTGGAGTACAGCATTCCCATCGCCCCCATCGTACGCTATGCCTTCTTTTACGACGTCGGCGACGTCTATCCTGGTTCCTTCAGTTTGAATCCCGGTCCCGATCGCAAGTTTCTCAACGACGACCTGGGCGTCGGCTTGCGCATTGTTTTGCCCATCGCCGGCGGCACGCCGCTTCGGCTGGACTATGGCGTGCCGATCGTGCATGATCCCACCGCGAGCAAGTTTGGCCGTTTCCAATTCGGATTCGGCTTCTCGCATCCATTCTAGTTGAACAATATGAAAAAGCTCATGCAACTCGGTCTCCTCTCCGCGGGACTGGCGGGTTTCGGCCTGTCAGGGCGGGCCGTTGATCAGAAAATCGCCATTTTCGACCTCCACAAAGCCTTCGACAGTTACTACAAGACCATCCAATCCACAGTCGCCATCAAACAGGAATTAGAGGAGGCGAAGAAGGAGGAAGCGCAAATGATCGAGAGCGCCAGAAAACACGAAGAAGAATTACACCAACTCATCGAGAAGGCCAACGACCAGGCGGTCTCCGCCGAGCAACGCGAAATAAGCAAAACGGCCGCCAACAAGAAATCCGCAGAATTTGATGTTGACAAACAAACCATCAACGAGTTCGAGCAAAGGGCCAAGTTGCACCTCCAGGCAAAACAGGAGCGACGCACCGCGGAAATCGTCAAAGAGATCAAAGGCGTCGTCGATGCCCACGCCAAAGCCGGCGGCTACTCGATGGTGTTCGACTCCTCGGGCGAAAGCGGCAACCATGTGCCGGTCTTGCTTTATTCCAACGGCCAGGACGACCTGACCGACTCCATCATCAAGGAACTCAACGCCGCCGCTCCGCCGGGTTCGCTGGACATAAACGCTCTCGCTGCCCCGGCTTCGACCAATCTGATCAATACGCTCAGCCCGCACAAATAGACGGCCAGAGGTTAACTGCTCCTAATCTTAATCTTAGTCTTAATCCTAATCTTAATCCTAATCTTAATCCTAATCCATTCTGATGGAAGGAAAGAGATCAAGATTAGAATTAGGATGAGGAGCAAGCGCGGCTGCGGGAGAGAAGGGATCGCTCCGTTTGCCCGCTTGACAGCTTGGCGTTCCAGGCAGAGTTTTTCCGCATGGATACGGAAAAGCTGACCATCAAAGCACAGGAAGCGCTCAAGGGAGCGCAGGAAATGGCCCGCCGCCATTCCAACCAGGAAGTCGGCGCCGAGCATTTGCTAGCCGCCCTGCTCGCTCAATCCGAGAGCCTTATCCCCCCGCTCTTGCAAAAACTGGGCGTGCCCGCGCCCGCGCTTGCCGACGCCGTGCAGGAGGAAATCGAACGCAAGGTCAAAGTGCAGGGCGACGCCTCCTCCGACTTGTTCTCCAGCCCGACCCTCAAGAAAACTCTCGACGCCGCCCAGGCCGAGGCGGGCAAGCTGCGCGACGAATACGTCAGCGCCGAGCATCTTTTCCTGGGCCTTTTGGAACAAGGCGGCCCGGCGCTGAAAAAGATTTTCCAGGCCCAGGGCATCAAACGCGACGCCGTCTTGCGCGCCTTGGCCGATTTGCGCGGCAACCAGCGCGTGACCGATCCCAATCCCGAAGACAAGTTTCAGGCCCTGGAAAAATATGGCCGCGACCTGACCGCCCTGGCCCGCGCCGGGAAGATCGATCCCGTTATCGGCCGCAACGAGGAAATTCGCCGCGTCATGCAGGTGCTGACCCGCCGCACCAAGAACAACCCCGTCCTGATCGGCGAACCCGGCACCGGCAAGACCGCCATCGTCGAGGGCCTGGCGCGCCGGATCGTCAGCGGCGACGTGCCGGAATCGCTCAAGAATAAGCGCCTGGTGGCGCTGGACCTCGGCGCCATGATCGCCGGCGCCAAATACCGCGGCGAATTCGAAGAGCGCCTCAAGGCCTTCCTGAAGGAAATCACCGCCAGCGAAGGTCGCGTGCTCCTCTTCATCGATGAATTGCACACCATTGTCGGCGCCGGCGCGGCCGAGGGCGCCAACGACGCCTCCAACATGCTCAAACCGCCCCTGGCCCGCGGCGAACTCCGTTGCATCGGCGCCACCACTCTGGACGAATACCGCAAGCACATCGAAAAGGACCCCGCCTTGGAGCGCCGTTTCCAGCCCGTTTACATCAACGAACCCAGTGTGGAGGAGACCATCGCCATCTTGCGCGGCCTCAAGGAACGCTACGAAGTCCATCATGGCATCCGCATTCAGGACGCCGCCCTTGTCGCCGCCGCCACCCTCTCCCATCGCTACATTGCCGACCGTTTCCTGCCGGACAAAGCGGTCGATTTGGTGGACGAAGCCGCCTCCCGCCTGCGCATGGAATTGGACTCCATGCCGGCGGAGATCGACCAACTGGAACGGCAGATCCTGCAATTGGACATCGAGCAAACCGCCTTGCGCAAAGAGAAGGACCAGGCCTCGCGCGAGCGCCTCAAGATCATCGAGCGCGAACTGGCCAACCTCCGCGAACAGGCCACCGAGTTGAAAGCCCGCTGGCAGAATGAAAAAGCCGCCATCAACGCCATTTCCATTCTCAACAGCCAACTGGAGCAGGCCCGCGGCCAGCAGGAAGCCGCCCAACGTTCCGGCGACCTCAACCTGGCCGCGCAAATCCAATACGGCCGCATCCCGGAGTTGCAGGCCAAACTGGCGGAGATGGATAAGCAGTTCGGCCAGCGCCAGGGCAAGCGCCTGCTCAACGAGGAAGTCACCGAGGAGGACATCGCCCGCGTCGTCGCCGCCTGGACCGGCATCCCTGTCAACCGCATGTTGGAGGGCGAGCGGGAAAAACTGGTCAAAATGGAGGAGCGCCTGCGCCAGCGCGTCGTGGACCAGGACGAGGCCGTGACCGCCGTCTCCAACGCCGTCCGCCGCGCCCGTAGCGGTTTGCAGGAGCCAAACCGGCCCATGGGCTCCTTCATCTTCCTGGGACCCACCGGCGTCGGCAAAACCGAACTGGCGCGCGCCCTGGCAGAATTTCTTTTTGACGACGAAAACTCCATGATCCGCATCGACATGAGCGAATACATGGAACGCCACGCGGTGGCCCGCCTCATTGGCGCGCCGCCGGGGTATGTCGGCTACGAGGAAGGCGGCCAGTTGAGCGAAGCCGTCCGCCGCCGTCCTTACAGCGTCGTGCTCTTTGACGAAATCGAGAAGGCGCATCACGACGTCTTCAACGTCCTCCTTCAAGTGCTCGATGACGGGCGCCTGACCGACGGCCAGGGCCGCACGGTCGATTTCCGCAACACCCTCATCATCATGACCAGCAACATCGGCTCGCCCATCATCCAGGAGTTTTTCTCCACCCGCAAAGCCGGGACCACCGCCGCCGCCGACCACGCCCGCGTCGAGGAACTGGTGCGCCTGGAGTTGAAGCAGCATTTCCGGCCCGAATTCCTCAATCGCATCGATGACATCATCATTTTCCACAGCCTGAACGAGAAGGGCTTGAGCGCCATCGTGGAAATCCAGTTGCAGCGTTTGCGCGACCGGCTGGCCCGCCAGCAATTGGCCCTGGACCTCGACGCCGCGGCCACCCGTTTTCTGGCCAAGGAAGGCTACGATCCGCAATTCGGGGCGCGCCCGCTCAAACGCGCCATCCAGCAGCTTCTGCTCGATCCGCTGGCCATGAAGCTGCTCGACGGGGAAATCAAACCCGGCGACCGCATCAAGGTCACGGTGGAAAACGGGGCGTTGAAGTTCCACCGGCCAAAGCCACCCGCCGGCGCGGCATGAGAACTTCCCGCCCCAAATCGGCGTCCACCTTGATGGACCGTTCCTGGCGAAAGGCCCGCATCGCCGCGCGGATTCTGCTTCGCCCCGCAACAAAGCCGGCAAGCGCCCGGGACCGGGCTTGGGCCAAACGCCTGGCCGATGACCCGGCCGTGACCAATCGGCTGTTGGACCAGGCCGTTTCGTCGCTGCGCGCCAGCAGAAAGAAATGAGCCGCCGATGATACCTTGGACTCCCAATTTGGACTGGAATGCGCCCGCCGGAAAATTGCTGGACGAACTGGCGGCGGTTCTGCCCGCGAACACCCTGCATGCGATCACGGTTTTCGGCTCCGCTCCGCTGCAATTGGCCCTTGACTCCGCCTTCCTCAGCGCGGACGTGGACGTCATCTCCCCAGAAGACCTGAGCGAACTGATTCGGGCGCATTCCCTCGGCAAGGACCAACGGCCGCTCTACCTGGAACAATGCCAGCCCAGCGCCTTTGTCACGGCCAGCGATTGGTCCGCCCGGTCCTTCCAGGCTCGGCGCCAAAGTGTCAATTATTGTTTTCCTCATCCCTTGGATCTCCTCGTTTCCAAGCTGCAACGGCTGGAGCAGAAGGACCTCGAGGCCTTCCGCCTGGTCTGCGGACGCCGGCTTTTTTCCGAAGACGACTTCAGGACAGTCCTCATGAACGCCGTGGACATCTACCGGCCTCGTTTTGCCGAAGAGCAGTTCGCCGCCGACATCTTCGAAAACACGCGCGCGGTCTGGCAGGAAATCTACGGCAAGGCCATCGACGTCCGGCTGGAAATTGTCGTCCCCGCCCTGGCCAAACGAAAGCTCTCGCACGGCGCGGCGGCGCAAAAATGGAAGGCGCAACTTTCCCATGTCGCCGGTTTCTTCTGAAACTCCCTCCCCGGCCACCGCGGCCAGAGCGGCCCCATCCTTCTGGCTGACCCGCTTCGTCATCTTGCGCTGGCTCGGCTTCGTCTATTTGATCGCCTTTCTGGTTTCTGTCAATCAAATTGTTCCGTTGCTCGGAGAGCATGGGCTGACGCCGGCCGCGCTCTTCACCCAACGCGCCGCCGCGCACTTCGGCTCCCGGTGGGCGGCCTGCCTCCAAACGCCCAGCGTGTTTTGGGCCGGCGTGCCGGACTCCTTCATGCTGGCCGTCTCCTGGATCGGCGTGGCGCTCTCGCTGGCCGTGCTGCTCGGTTATGCCAATGCCATTATCCTGTTCCTGCTCTGGGCGCTCTACATGTCCATCCTCAACATCGGCCAGGACTGGTACTCCTACGGCTGGGAAATCCAACTGCTGGAAACCGGGTTCCTGGCCATCTTTCTCTGCCCGTTGCTCGATGGCCGCCCCTTCCCGCGCCGGCCGCCGCCGACGGTGGTCTTCTGGCTGTTTCGCTGGCTGATTTTCCGCATCATGCTTGGGGCCGGTCTGATCAAACTGCGCGGAGACTCCTGCTGGCGCGATCTGACCTGCCTCTATTATCATTACCAAACCCAGCCCCTCCCCAATCCCTTCAGCCGCCTCTGCCATTTCCAGCCGCATTGGTTCCAAAAGTTCGGCGTGCTGTGGAACTTTTTCGTCGAACTGGTGGCGCCGTGGTTTGTGTTCGCGCCGGGCATGTGGCGGCATGCCGCCGGGTTTTTCTTGTTTTCGTTCCAGTTGTTCCTGATTTTCAGCGGCAACCTCTCCTTCCTCAACTGGCTGACCATCGTGCCGATCCTGGCCTGCTTCGATGACTTCCTGCTGGCCCGCCTGCTGCCCAGGTCCCTGGCGGAACGGGCGCGCCGCGCCGCCGCCCAGGCGCAACCTTCGCCCGCGCACCACATAACCGCCATCGCGCTGGCCCTGGTGATCGGGTTGTTGAGCATCGAGCCGGTGGCCAACCTGATTTCGCCGGGGCAAATCATGAACACCTCCTTCAACCGCCTGAACCTCGTCAACACCTACGGGGCCTTCGGCAGCGTCGGCCGCGAACGCACGGACCTCGTTTTTGAAGGCGCCGATGATCCCGTGTTGACCGAAGCCACCAAATGGAAGGAATACCAGTTCAAGGGCCAGCCCGTTGCTTTGGACCGCCGCCCGCCCT
>PLIU01000128.1 GCA_003140095.1 Verrucomicrobiales bacterium
CGTGCCATGCGGGAGATTCAAACCGCTCCTCATCGCGCGTCAAGTCGCTCCAGAGCGTCTCCATCAGCCGCAGTTTCTCGGCGATGGTCATTTTCTCTAATGGCAATGTAATTTCCATTAGCCTCAAATTCTCGCTTCCGGGGATATTGTCAATAGCGGGCAAGCAGTTTGCCAAATTNNCGGGGGCGGAGCGGCGCGAAGCGTCCGGAGACACATGCTTTAGGCTTGATTGGTGCCTCTGCAAGCTCTCGCTTTCGAGGCTCGCCCGGCCCCGAGTCGGCGAGCCTTCTTAATCATAATCATAAACATCATCATAATAGTGATTCATTCCCTTTCCGCCATCCCCACCCATGCAGGTTTGATTCGGTTTGATGCCAGAAACCCCTTTGCGTCATGGCTCCTTCGCGACCTTGCATTGAAATCCTCGCGCTTTGCTGAACCGGCTCCGCAAGCTCTCGTTGCAGAATCTCGCCCGGCGCGCCCTTAGTAGTGATGAGCACAAAAGTCTCATGGCCAAATATAAACCAATTCTGAAGTGCGTCTAGTGGCGCGGCGACATCCATGCAATGGAAGCGGGCATTGCCGATCACGTCTGGACACTGGCCGAAATCGTGGATTTAATTGATGAATCTTCGCTATATGAGCCGCTACCGGAATTTTAGGTTCAGCATAACTGTTCAAACTGACGACCGGAAGCTGATTGGCTGCTTGAGTGCCCTCGCTCATGTTTGCCAGCCGGAAAACCCACGACAAATACATATCGAAGGCCAAGTGGGAGGAAGTTGGGAGCGAAATGGCCATCACGCGATATTTCACTTTTCAAGGGCCAAGCATCGGCAAAAATTCATTATAACAGCCAGGAAGTTATATGGCGATACTTGGAAAATCAAAGACCAGAGAGAGGATGACACTCCCTCCGATTCAAATTGATACACTATTCGCGGTTCACTTGGCTTCCCAATCAGGCTGCCTTCGGGTGAATTCACAAGCACATCGCCAACGACTCGCGCTAATTTCCTTGTTCCTCTGTTTTCTTGACCCCGCCAACTCACCCGGGAATACTTCGAGACATGAACAAAACACGTTGGCTAACCCAGATCCCGCTTGTTGGTTTGATGATTTTATGGGCTAACGCGCTCGCCGAATCAGCTTTGGCCGCCCCGACACTCGATGATCCGTATATCTGGCTGGAAGACGTTGACAGCGCGCGTGCCATGCAATGGGTCCACGCCGAAAACGACAAGACTCTCGCCGTCCTGGAAAAGGACCCGCGCTACGGCGGATTCTATGCGGATGCGCTGGCGATCGCGGAGGCGAAAGACCGCATACCCGCCCCTGACATACTCGGCGGTCAAATTCTCAATTTTTGGCAGGATGCGGATCACGTCCACGGCATTTGGCGCCGCACCACCTTGGACGGTTATCAGAGCGATTCTCCGCCGTGGACCACGGTCCTGGACCTTGACGACCTGTCGAAAGTCGAGAAGGCCAACTGGTTCTGGAAAGGCGCCGTATCCGCCGAACCCGCCGAGCGTCGCTGCATGGTCAATTTGTCCGATGGCGGCGAAGACGCTGTGACAGTGCGGGAATTTGATTTGCCTTCCGCTCGTTTCGTCGAGAACGGCTTCCAACTGTCGCGGGCTAAACAACGAGTCACCTGGGAAGACGAGGACACGCTTCTCATCGCCCGAGCGTTCGATCCCGCTGAATTGACCGCGTCGGGTTATCCGTTCGTGGTCAGGCGGCTTAAGCGCGGCCAGGCGCTCCAGGCGGCACACGAGGTTTATCGTGGCACGGCCAAGGATGGTGGTTACGGCCTCATACCGTATGTTTTGTATGATGGCACCGGGCATCACGCAGTCGTCATCAAACGGCCACTTTCCACCTTCGAATCCGAAAAGTATTTGCTGACGGCCAATGGGGTCGCCCAGTTGGCATTGCCGCGCAAGTCGGACATTCGCACCTTGGTGGACGGCAAGATCATTGTCAGCCTTGCCGAAGATTGGACCGTCGCCAGCGCCACGCTGCGCCAAGGCTCGCTGATCGTCCTGGATCTTTCCGAAGCGACTCAAGACCCCGGTCACCTTAAGCCTGTGGTCATTTACGCGCCAGGACCTCGCGAGAGCTTCGGAGAGGCGGCAGCCACACGCAACGCGCTCCTTCTCACCACGCTCGACAACGTGCGTGGCCGCGCCTTCATCTACCGCCCCGAGGCCGACGGCTCGTGGTCCCACCGCAAATTGGATGTTGTGGACAACGCCACCATCGGTATAGCCGATGCCGATTTTCACAGCGACGCGGCTTTTCTGAGCGTGGCCGGCTTTCTTCAACCGTCGAGCCTCTGGCTGCTCAACTCTCAGAGCCAAAGCCTCAAACTCATCAAAACCTTGCCTCCGAAGTTCGACGCCTCGCGCGATGTCGTCGAACAATTTGAAGCGGTCTCCAGCGACGGCGCCAAGATTCCGTACTTCATCGTTCATCCCGTTGCCATGAAACTCGACGGCCGCAATCCGACACTGCTCAATGCGTATGGAGGCTTCCAGATTTCCGAAACGCCATTCTATTCCGCCTCTACCGGAAAACTCTGGCTGGAACGGGGTGGAGTCTTTGTCCTGGCTAACATTCGCGGCGGCGGCGAGTTCGGTCCAGCCTGGCATGAAGCCGGGCTTAAGACGCACCGCCAACTCATCTATGACGACTTTGCCGCCGTCGCCCGCGATCTTATCGCACGGAAGATTACAAGCCCCCGGCGGCTGGGCATCATGGGCGGGTCTAATGGTGGGTTGCTCATGGGTGTCGAGTTCAACCAGCATCCTGAACTGTGGAACGCCGTCGCAATCGCGATACCCTTGCTGGATATGGTTCGCTTCGAACAAATTGCCGCTGGCGAGTCTTGGGTAGGCGAGTATGGCAGCGTCTCCAACGCGCAAGAACGCGCCTTCCTGACCTCCATTTCCCCTTACGCCAATCTGCGGCGCGGCGTCCAGTATCCCCAACCTCTGATCTGGACGACCACCAAAGACGACCGGGTCGGACCGCAACATGCCCGCAAATTTGCGGCGCGGCTGGCTGAATATGGAGTTCCCTATTACTTCTACGAAGTGACGGAGGGAGGACATGGTTCCGGCGCCAATCTCAAGGAACAGGCGCGCACCACCGCCCTGCAAATGACCTACTTCTCGCGCAAGCTCAATGACGAATAGCGCCAAAGATGAGCGATCTGGCCCCTTCCAAGGCTTCCGTACGCTCCTCATCCGTCAGCGCATTCGCTAATTTCCTTGTCTCCGCGGCCAATTTGCTGCCGTCCGTGTGGTTAGGGTAATCTTTTTTCCTGCTCTTTTGCTTTTTCATTTTGACCGTGGTCACCATGAGTACTATCGCTTTCGTCCCAAACGGCCAGAAGTCCAACCGTATCGAGCAACACCGTCATGGCTGATGTTCATTGTGGCGGGCGGCGACATCGTGTTCGCCCGACGCATAGCGTTCAGATAGAATGGCGTAAATGCCGGAGAGATTCTCACTGTCGTCCTCGGACGATTTGACTGGCCGAGGCTCGAACTCGACTTCGCACCGTTCAGGAAGGTGAACGGTTTCACGGGGGCGAAAAATGCCCCCTTCAAAGACTGCGTGAATCGTTTTCACAATCAATAGGATGCCCCCAAACGAATTGCAATCAAACGGTTTATGTGCTGAACTTTACAATTCTTACAATTCCGCCTTGATCTCCGCGATCATTTTTTCCAATTCCCGGCCATAACGAATGTAGCTGTCAAGCATAATCTTGCTGTCCGCCTTGACAGTGGCGTCGTGGAAAACGGCGGCGACGTGCGGTTCGATGGAAATACCGGCGTCGTACTCGCGGGCGAGGGCGTCCTTCAAAATGTCCCGCACCCGGCCCTGGCCCTGGCCGGGATAGTTGTAGTCGCAATCGTTTTTGGCCGGAACGTAGGTGGCGTCTTTGACGTGAATGTGAGCGACGTGGTCGCGGATGTGCTCCCAGAATTCCCACGCGTCCTGACGCGGCCACGGCTTGGGTTTGCTCCGGTCGGGATTGAATACGGGATTGCCGGTGTCGAAGACCCATTGCAAGCCGGGACATTTTTCGAGCAGTTCCAGGCCGTGCCGCCAGCTCATGCCGCCGTAGTTCATGCAATTCTCATGCACCGGCTGCAGGCCGGCGTCGCGGAACATCCGGGTGACTTCGCCGATGCGGCGGAAAACTTCGGGCGGCGTTTGGTCGTCTGTCTCGGCCGGTTTGTAGCTCATGATGCGGACAAATTTCGCGCCCAGCCGTTTCATGCGGGGGATGCAGCGGTGGACTTCGTCGAGGGTGATTTGGAAGGGGTCGGAAATTTTTTTGGACCAGTTGGCGATGGCCGATCCGAAACAATACACGTTCAATCCGGCCTCTTGCAACCTCTCGGCGGCGATGTCGAAAGCTTTGTCGGGGATGTCGTGGAAATTGCCCTTGGGAAAACCGGGTACTTCGACCGCTCGCATTTCGACATATTTCCAGCCGAGGTCGCGCGTGGCTTTGATCTGCGCGTCTAATGCCATGCCCGCTTCGTCCGCGATGCCGGTGAGGATCATAGGTTAACGCATGAAGGATTGGGTGAAATCCTCGTTTGAAACTGGCACCACCTTCTTCTCGAATTTGGAGGCGGCGATGAGCTCGTTCAACTTTTTCTCGTAGGCGGTGCCGTCCAGCGGCAGTTCAATGGTCTGGTTGATCAGGCCGGAGTAGAGCATGACGTTGGCCAGTTCGATGGAATGAATGCCCTCCTCGCCGGGAGCGGTCAGCGGCGCGCCGTCGAGAATGGCGTCCACAAAATTCTGCGTCAGCGTGGCGTGCTGGGCCGCCTCGGTGGCGAAGGGAATCTCGATGTTCCAGACTGCGGGCTTTTGGAAGCCGAGCCTGGACGTCTTGCATTGCTGGAACATTGAAATCTCATTGCGAACAAAGAGCAACTTGTCGTTCTCCAGCAGCACCTTGCCCATTTCGCCCACGATCTCCAATCGGCTGGTGCCGGGCGCCTCGCCGGTGGTGGAGACAAAGACACCGGTGGCGGAGTTGGGGAATTCCATGTAGGCGGTGACGTTGTCCTCCACCTCGATGTGATGGAAGCGGCCTAGTTGGACAAAGGAGCGGACGCGGGCGGGCATGCCCAGGAGCCATTGCAGCATGTCCAATTGGTGGAGGCATTGGTTAATGAGGACGCCGCCACCCTCGCCTTTCCAGGTGGCCCGCCAACCGCCGCTGGCGTAGTAGGCCTCGGTGCGGAACCACTCGGTGATGATCCAGGAAAAGCGGACAATTTGACCGAGGTCGCCGCCAGTGATGATTTTTTTGATCTTGGCGTAGCGGGATTCGGTGCGCATCTGGAACATGGCGGCAAAGACTTGCCTGGGATGCTGCCGCCGGATGGCCAGCAACCGCTCGGCGTCGGCTTTGTGGGCGGAGATCGGTTTTTCGACCATGACGTGCAACCCGGCCTGAAGGGCGGAGATGCCCAGTGTCGTATGCTGATAATGCGGGGTGGCAATGATGACGGCATCGACTTCGCCGGAACGGATCATTTCCCTGCCGTCGTCGAAGATCCGCAAGCCGCGCTGCTGGAAGGAGACAAGTTTGTCAACAAAAGCGTCGGCCACGGCTTTGAGTTCGCACCGCTTGACTTTGCCAGCCAGGAGGTAATCCGCGTGATGGCTCCCGATGTTGCCCATGCCGGCGATGCCGAGTCTTACTGATTTCATAACCGGCCCGATTATCTTGCGGCGCAGAGCGGGCTTACAAGCAGATTTTTGAATTTCCGAACCGGTTCGAGGCCCGCGCCAAAGCTGATGTGGTCTTCGTGGAAGCGGCGGGAGGCATCCAGCGCAGCCGCTCAAAAGAGATCGCCCCAGAAATTTGTTGGCCGGCCAAAATGAGCCAGGAAGCGGCAATTATCGTCACGAATCAGGCTGATGATCCACTGTCGAGTTTCTTCCTCCCACGTGGTGTTAATCTGAACATGGCTGAGACCACGCTTGGCCATGCGATGAGCCGCGCTCTCCCGGCTGTTGGTCAGCTCACGATCGCTGCCCGGGACCACCGCATCGTCGATCTCCAGGAAGCGGCAGACGTCCTGAAACACGGCCGTTCGGTTGGCAATGTAATCTTCAAACCAGACGATCTTGATTCTCGATTCATCGAATCTATGCCGGTAAGCGTCAAATACTTCCCAATACCGGCTGGAGTCCACGATCATTGGCTGTCGCTTGACCGCGTCGTTAATCGAGGTGAACACCTGGCCTCCGGCTGTGCCTAAATGTTCCACGTACGCGGATTCCATGCGTTGGAGCGGGTGCCGCACCATGTAAATGATCCTTGCGTCGGGGACATGCTCCCGGAGGCGTGCCACGGTGGATGGGTGGTATCGAATGCGTGAGTAGGATGTGGAGGCGTCGCCAATGGCCTTTTGGTCGCGACAATGCCTGAAAAGCTCCAGGTATTTCTTCCAACCCAATGTATACACATTGTCATAAGAGAAGAAGTGAGGTTCTTTGCCTTGCACGATGGCCGCCTGCGGATGCGCGCCGAGCAATGAACTCAATGAAGTGGTAGCCGCTTTGGCCGCGCCAATAATAAAGAAATTGGGTTTTATGTTCTTCATTTTGCAAACTTTAATAATCAAACGCTTTGGTATCCGAACGCCCGGCAAAAAGGTTCCAGTGCCGGCAGAATGGGCGCCAGATGTGTTTCATAAGCGCGCCACCGCGCCACGGAACGTTGATAGACCGGACGGGTGACGTCCTGATAAGTCGGGGAGTAAAGCTGTTTGGCGCCGCTCTTTTCGTAATATCGCTCCTGGTCCGGATGCCATTGCAGGCCCAGAAACTCCGTCACTCGGCGCCCCTCCTTGGGCAGATCGGCGACGACGTCCTCATAGCGGGTCTCGATCCAGGCGAAGCCCGGCCATTCCCGCACGGCCAGCCAGATGCCCATCAGGTCGCCATAATGTTTGGCCAGGCGCTCGAAGGAGAGGAAATTCACATTGGCCGAGTTGAGCGGGATATTTTGGAAATAACAACTGAGGACCACGTCGCGCGGGTCGCGCAAGGCGATGAGTACGCGCAATTCCGGGAAGACGCGCAGCCACACCGGCAACCGGGCCGTGGGCGAGGGATTTTTGTCAATCAGCATTTTGCCGGCGGCCTCCGGCCCCAGCTCCTCCCGCAAGGCCTGGATGTAGAGGCGGCGCAAAACATTGACGCGCGCGCTGGAAAGCTCGCTGGATTTGTGGAACTCCGGCTGCAGGACATCCAGGAACGCCGTGGGTTCGTCCAGCGCCGCCACGCCGGGGTGGGCGTCAAGAATTCTTTCCAGCAAGGTCGTGCCGCTGCGGGGATGGCCGCCCAGGAAGGCCAGGGGCGGGATGGATTCCCGTTTGGCCAGGGGAAAATATTTCGCCCAGTTGTCGAGAATGTTTTTCGGCTGGGCGGCGGTAAAGCGCCGGCTGCTTTCCGCGATCTGGTCGTAACCCCGCATCAACAACTTCGCGTCCGCCAGGGCCAGCACCATTTCTTTGGCCTCTCGCAAAAGGACCATCGCCTCATCGAAACGGTCGGTGCGGTCGAGCACCTGGGCCAATTCGTAGCGGGCGGCATAACGCACGAAAGGATGGCGTGGATCGGAGGCGAGCAGGTCGCGCAAACCGCGTTCGGCCTCCTGCAAGTGGCCCTCGCGGCGGTCGAGCACGGCATTGAAATAGCGGGCCTGATCGTCTTGCGGGTCTATGGCCAGGCATTCATGGATCGCGGCGCGGGCTTCCTGCAAGCGATGGTTTTTTTCCTGATGCACCGCCAGGCTGATGCGGGGGTTGATGCCGCGCGGATCGGCGGCGGCGGCCTGGAGGAAGCAGGCGCGCGCCTTTTCCGGGCGGCGCACGGCCTCGAATTGATGTCCCACCATTCCGATCAGGTCGGCGTTCCGCGGCTCCAACTCGATCGCTTTGCTCCAGGCGCGATCGGCCAATTCCGTGCGCCGCGATTTGGAGGCGGCGTTGCCGTATTCGTACCAAATCATGCCCGCGCCCGGACTTTGGCGAACCAACTTTTCATAGAGCGGCAAGGCCCGGGCGGAATCGCCGGAAAGGAGAAACTCCCTGGCTCGGTTGAGGTCGTTCTGAGATTGGCCCGGCATCATGCGGCGCGACACGCGCGCACCGGGCCAGCATGCGGCGGCCAAACCGCCGCGACAAGATCAAGTTTTAATAATTCAAATAATTCAATAAACCGCTTGACGACCCGCTGGGCCATGTGGTTTAATAGCCTTTGCCTGGCCCTCAAAAGCAAGAAGGCACTGCAAATTCCAATCCCAATGTTGGTCGGATTGATTGAACGCCAAAAACGCGAAGCGAAACAAAAAGAGAAATTATATGAAAAGACAGCTTGGTTCCATCGTTAATTCCCGCAGTAAGAAAATCGCCTGCACCGTCTCGGCGGCCGCCCTCATGCTGGGGGTCAGTTCGGCGGCCACCATTGGCCTTCATTTCCAATGTGATTATTATTGTTCGTCCAACCTCAGATATACCGGCTACCCGGTCACGATGACCGCTTTCGGAATTGCCTCCAATGCGTGGGAGAACCTGTATCAGATACCCACAGCCTATCACAGTTGCGACTGGACCTCACCTGGCTATTTGACCAACGAGGTGATTGACACCGATACTTCGACGAATGGTTTAAATCCCTTGCCCAATGGTTCCATCAATGTCACTTGGTTTGCTAACTGCGCCAATTTTGCCCCTTTCTACGGGTACGCAGCCTCTCCACCTTACTACACGGGCGGCGGTCCTCTGACTAATCCAAAGACCGGCGAGCAGCAAGTTTACGCCACCTTCCTTCGAGATGGCATCAATTTCGGTCCCGATGGACCTGCCGGAACCAGCGGGCCCGGTCAACCTTACGGCAGCCCGGATAATGATTTAGAGGCGTATTATTACGTGGACATTACTGGCCTGAATACGCTCTTCACCAACACGCCGTTTGTGGTTGAGTTGATGGTATCGGCGGACTCCATGTACACGACGACCAATGCATTCATCATTGATGTAGCAGACTCGATAACCAATTCCGTAATCTTCCCAGGCCTGCCACCTGTGCAGAACCAGAACAACGCGCCGTGGCCCCGAGGCATTGGCGGGGGCTTGAGCACCTCCAGTGGGGTCTTTTCGAACGTCACCCATCTTCACATTATGAGCAATATACCGCAACATGTCGCCGGTGAATTTAATAACGGCGGCACAATTTCAGGATTCATCATGACCGATAAGCCGGTGGTGTCGATGTCTCCGCAATCGGTGGCCTTGGCCAATGTGGGAGACACGGCGTACCTGAGCGCGTATGCCATCGGTGTGCCCCCGCTCTCCTACCAGTGGCAGTTCAACGGCCAGAACATCCCCGGCGCCACCGCGACAAACTATACGGTTTCCAATCTTACCATGTCCACCATCGGGGATTACGCTTTGGTGGTCACCAACCTTTACGGCACCACCACTAGCGCGGTCTCCTCCGTGGGCGCGGGTCATGTCATCACTCAAACCCCCACTCCGTCCACCAATGTGGTTTATGATTCCAATCCGGACAACCCCCAGCATAACGGCCTGGACATGGGGGCGACCTGGCTAGCCTCCAGTACTGACAGCAGCTCCGTCACCCGAACGGGCGTGATGTCTTTTGGTCCCGATACCAACGCCATCGTGGTTGAGGACAACACGAACTTCGATGGCTCCGTCGGGACCATTTCCTTCTGGATGCGGTCGGCCGGGACGGACACCAACGATGGCGGCATCACCGGCGCGGCCATCATTGTGCGCCCCGTGGGCGGCTCGCAAGGCCTTGAATTTGCGCTCGTGCAGCTAGCTGCTGGCAACCTGGAGCTTTTTACTCCGAATGATGACGGGAACTTTACCTCCGTCAAAAACGTATCCGACAACAAATGGCATTTCGTGGCGCTAACCTTCAGCGATACGACGCCCGGCGGCGCTGCCTTGTTCATCGATGGCGCCTTGGATTCAACCAACGGTGGCAATGTCGGCAGTTGGTCCACAGCGGGAGACCCAATTGATATCGGCTCAGGCACGGATAATTACTATCAACCTTATGTCGGCTTGCTGAATGACGTTCGGTATTACAGTTCCATATTGAGATTGGCTCAACTCAGTTCGATTCAAACTTCCGGCGCGCTGGCGGATACCAACGCCCTGCAGTTGGAATTTGAGTTCGCGGCCCCTCCCGGTCCGGGGCTTAATCTGTCGTGGCCGGATGCCCCCTCCGTGCTGCAATCGGCTCCCACCGTCATAGGACCATGGACGCCTGTGATCGGGGTCAGTACACCCTATACCATTATTCCTGCGACCAACCAGCAGTTTTTCCGCTACATCTACAGCAACACCAACGGGCCGCAAACCAACATCAGCAATCCGTATCTGATGTGACGCCATGCCGCTGAAAACCAGACCGCGAGCGGCTGGTTCGCGCTTTCGGTCTCTGGCCGAATACGTCCGCCCGGCGGCGCGCAGTTGGTAGCGCAGACTTCCAGTCTGCCGTGTCGCCGACTTCCAGTCGGCTGACTGCGGGACAATTGGCCAACCTGCGGATTAGAAAGCCGCGATATTCACCACGTAGAACGTGGCAAAGACTGGAAGTCTGCGCCACGAATCCTGCCCGAGGCCGCTCACTAAATTCCCTTGGAGAGCATGTATTTGACAAGATTGGCCACCCGGCAACTGTAACCCCATTCGTTGTCGTACCAACTAATCAGTTTGAAAAATCGTTTGTTCAACTCGATGCCGGAGCCTTGATCGAAGATCGACGATGAGGAGGAGTGAATGAAATCGGTGCTGACCACTTCGTCCTCGGTGTATTCCAGGATCCCCTGCAGATACGTTTCGCTCGCTTTCTTCATCGCGGCGGATATTTCGGCATAACTGGTGTTCTTGGCCGTGCGCACGGTCAGATCGACGCACGAGGAAGTCGGCACCGGCACGCGGAAGGCCATGCCGGTCAATTTGCCTTTGACTTCGGGACAAACCAGGCCGACGGCTCGCGCGGCGCCGGTGGTCGAGGGGATGATGTTGATGGCCGCGCTGCGGCCGCCCTTCCAATCCTTCCTGCTGGGGCTATCGACGGTCTTTTGCGTGGCGGTGTAGGCATGAATGGTCGTCATCAACCCTTCCTCGATTCCGAAGCCCTCCTTGAGCAGCACATGCACCAGCGGGGCCAGGCAATTGGTTGTGCAGGAGGCGTTGGAAATAATGTGGTGCTGGGCCGGATCATACTTAGTGTGGTTGACACCCATGACCAAGGTGGCGTGCTCGTTTTTGGCCGGAGCGGAAATGATGATTTTCTTCGCGCCGGCGGCCAGATGGCCCTTGGCTTTCTCGCCGTCGGTGAATAGGCCGGTAGATTCGATGATGAGTTGGGCGCCCAGTTCTTTCCACGGCAGACCCGAAGGGTCTTTGGCGCTGACCACATGCATGTCGCGGCCGTTGACGACCAGGATGTCATCGTCGAGTTTATCCGGCGAGGATTTGCGGGAGGAAACCTCGCCGCGAAAACGCCCCTGCGTGGAATCGTATTTGAGGAGATAGGCCAAATTGTCCGCGGGAACGATATCGCCGACGGCCACCACTTCGACGTCGGAACCGATCATGCCTTGTTCGGCAATGGCGCGGAAGACCAGGCGGCCAATGCGTCCGAAGCCGTTGATTGCAATTTTCACTGCCATAATTTCAATGTCTTTCTAAACTTCCCGGTAGAACTTACCGAAGTTGACACAAAATGTGGGCAAGGCGCCTGCGGGCGTCAATGAAATTAAGATGAGGGAGAGGAGGCGCGAATCACGAGCGACGTGCTTGCGGACCGAGGCAAAAGGTGCGCCAGCTTCGGCCCAGGGATTCCGTCGGCGAGACGACCGCGCTCCCGAAGAAGCCGCTTCTGATTCGTGAAGGAGGCCGTGGCCCGGCCGTTCAGGGAATGCTCTTGGAGGCGTAGTTGGTGCGGCCCGAGGTCGTGATGGCCCACAAATTGTAAGTTGGCCCGAGGTCGGTATATGGTTTAAGCAAACGAGCGCTATTGTCGGCGAAAACGTAGTCCGAACCATCGGTGTGCGTCGCCTGGTTCAACTCCGTCCAGTCATTGCCTTCCGAGCCGTTCAATTCCAGCAGGTCCATGAAATACTGGCTGGAGGTCGGCTTTTTCTCCCCGAACATGATCGTATCGGATGGGTATTGAATCCTGGTGTCGGCCAAGCCCTGCGGCCAGGTGCCGTTCATGAAGCTCTGAAAGGACGCGCCATCGAGCATTTGAAAGAAATAATCGTTGTTGCCATTGATCATGTACGTGCGCGGGGAACTGTCGGCGATATTATTGGTGTTCGGGTCGGAGCCGGTTTGCGGATGGTTGACAGCATCGATGGGGCAAACCAGAATCGCGAGGTTTTTGTAATAGGTGGAAAGGAATTGCGGCCAGCGATTAGTGCCGAGGCGCGGCGGGAAGAATTCCGAGTTGTCCGAGGCGTACATGGTGAGGGAGTAGCCGAGTTGCTTTTGATTGTCCAGGCAAGCCATGCGCATGCCGGCCTGTTTGGCCATGCTCAGGGAGGGCAAGAGCAAGCTGGCCAGGATCGCGATGATGGCAATAACCACTAACAATTCGATCAAAGTGAAGGCCGAACCTTCCTTTGCTCCGTCATTTTTTCGCTTAATTTCGGTGTTTTTCATAAATTATAATCGGCCATCGGCCCAAACTAAATCGAATAACCCGCCCTCCAATCGTGTCATCCTAACTAGATGAATAAAAGAACTGCTTATCTGGTGGGCGCGATCCTGGTTCTGGCCGCTGCCTACAATCTGGCATTCTTCATGGACTGGCATAAACGGCCGGAAATTCAAATTTTTTGCGAAAAATCGCGGGGGGCGATCATGCATGGCAGCGAAAGTCCCAACCTTATCTTCCATCTGGTCAAGTCTTACCCCCTGACTTCCATCGAAGTGGTTGAGGCTGAGGACGCCCGCACCAACAAATATCCCCATCCTCTCTGGCACGTCCTGGCCGAGGACAAGCCCGTGCCGACGACCTCCTTCGCTTATGGCGCGGCTATTCATGGGATGAAGCCGGAAATCCCCACCGCTATGCCGGAACCGCTGGAAGTTGACACGGAATACTTGTTGCTGGTCGAGGCCGGCAAGAAGATCAAAGGCAAACTCCTGTTTCAACTGCCCTTCTGAACGGAGCCGCCCGCCCGGTCCATGGGAGAACATTTCTGAGCCGATGGCCTCTGAAGGGACAGGCATGGGCCATTTCTATGGGTTTCCGGCCCTGCTACAAATAATTACACCAAACTCTCCAAAATCGCGGGTATGCGCGCCAGGCTCCGGTTCAAGCTGGCGCGGGTGATGGATTTTTCCGCGTCGGTCTGCCGGGTAAAGAGAATTTTCCATCCGGGCGATTCCATCCAACTGTCAAAGACCACTTCGGTTTTGTTGCCGCTGTCGCCGATCTTGGTGTGGCGCACCAACAGGTCGGCTACGTGAACGGCGGCAGTTATGGTGCGTTGCACGCGCGCCTGCTGGGGAACATGATGGTTTTGCACAATTTCCACGAAAATTTCCGGCAGTCGCTGCCGGCGCAGGTACATGGCCCCCAATTCCGCATGGTCCACTCCCAGCACCTCCCTTTCCCGTTCCAAAAGGTCGCCGGTCATTTCAGCCCGATTATGATAAATCTCAGTAAAGTGGTCCGGAAAGGCCGACGCCATGACGATCTTTCCCACGTCGTGAATAAGTCCGGCCACGTAATCGATCTCGTCATCCTGCGATTGCAACAGGTCGGTGATCTCGCGCGTCATCAAGGCAACGGCGATGCAATGGCGCCAGAATTGCCGCCACGGAAATTTGCGTCCTTCGGCCAATCGTTGGAAATCCTCAATGATCGGTGTCACCATGGCCAATTGGCGGATTTGGCGCACGCCGAGGTAAAAGACGGCTTCCTCGATGTTTCTGACCGGTTTGGTCATGCCGTAATAAACGGAGTTGACCAGGCGCAACAGCCGGGCGGTCAAGCTGGGGTCGCGCCGGATGATTTCGGCGATTTGCGAGGTATAACGTTGGTCGGCGCCCAACAATTCGCGCAACGCGCTGTCGATGGAACTCAAGGAGGGCAGGCAAGCGCAACCGCTTAGCCGGGCATCAATGTGCGCGCGGTCCAGTCTTTCGCAAGTTGGTTGCGGGGCCGAAGTTTCCGAACTCATTCTCTATTTGTATCGGCACATTTGGCAGGCACTTAAGCCAGGCAAGCCCATGACCAGGCACCCGGGCGGCATCGGACCAATGGCGCAAGTTTTTGCTAAGGTTTTGCCCCCAAAAGCCGATATGCTAACCAGGAAAAGAGTATTCATGTTTGGATGTTTTCACCATTTGCTGCCAGCGATGACCGGGGTCCTGGGGGTCGCAACCGTGTGGGCCGATGGGGGCTATTTGCCCAGCGCCGGCCCGCTTCCCTTGCGCTTTCGCGTTCCCTGTGCGCCCATTGTCAGCCAAGTCAATAACTCCTTTCCGCCTCCTTTCCTTCCTCCCCTTTTTCCTCCTCCTCCTGGTTCAGCGCCCATTTCCCTGACGACGCCGCCGATACCGGCCAGCGCGCCGGACAATGCCATAGCTGCCAAAGGCCCGGCCGCGCCCGGGACTGCCACCAATGGGCTCGCGCTGGGGTCCGACGCCCGGAGATTTGTGACCGGCCCCGCGTCGGCAACTGCGCCGGATGCGCTCGTTTCCCCACAGATGCTGCTCAAATACTTTACGAATTCGGCCAGCGCCAGCGGTAACGTTGCCACCAACGCCACCTCCTTGGGAGTGATCGCGCCACTTGGCTTCACTCCGCCGCCGGTGCCGACTGCGGCGCCAACGCCGCCACCCATCGGCAAGCCCACCTCTTCGACATCGCCCTGACCAAACGTGAAGACTTCCCTCCGAACCTTTATCCTCTGGCTGGCGTCTATTTTGATGGCAGCGGCCCAATCCAATGTGCAGGTCGCCCCGGACCTCGGGACCATGACCAGCTCCAATCTGATGCAGCCGACCAACGCCCTGAGCGCACAGGCGGACGTGGAACGTCAACTCCAATTACAATTGGACCTGGCCAGTCGGCAGAGACACGACGGGAGCCCAGAACTGGCCGCCCTAACTCTAGTCAACATTCTGCAAACCAACGCCCCGCCCGAGTTCAAACGCAAGGCCATGCTTGAATTAGCGCTGGCCATGCAGGACAACAAGGAGTTCGTCAAAGCGCAGCAGATTTACGCCCAATTCCTGCAACATTACCCGGATGATCAAAGCGCTCCCGAAGTCCTGCTCCGGCAGGGATTGCTTTTTCGCCAAATGGGCGTCAATACCATGGCCATTTCCAAGTTTTACTCCGTCATGTCCACCACCCTAAAACTGCGGGTGGACGACCTTGATTATTACAAGAATCTGGTCCTCCAGGCGCAAACGGAGATCGCGGATACGTATTACATCCAGGGGCAATTCAACGAGTCGGCCGATTTCTACGCCAAATTGCTCAAGGCCGACAGCCCGACGTTGAACAAGCAGCAAATCGAGTTCAAGCTGATCCGTTCGCTCTCCTTTCTGACCAATCAAACAGATGACACCATCGCCCGGTCCCAAAAGTTCCTGGAACACTTCCCCGATTTTCCCGACGTGCCCGAGGTCCGTTTTATCCTCTCCAGCGCCTACACGGCGGTGGGACGCAATTCGGACGCGCTCAAACAGGTCCTTCTGCTCTTGCAATCCCAGGAGGCCAGCGCCCACGCCAATCCAGAACTGTGGGCTTATTGGCGGCGCCGCACCGGCAATGAAATTGCCAACCAGCTTTACAAGGAAGGCGATTACCTGGATGCGCTGCAAATCTATCAGAACCTCGCAGCGCTGGATTCCGACCCGGCCTGGCAAGCTCCGGCCTTGTATCAAGTCGGCCTGGTCTTTGAGCAATTGCAACAATTCCAAAGGGCCTCCGATACTTACGACCAGATTCTGGCCCGGCGCGCCGAGTTGACCGGCAGCAACGCCCCGCCCAGCCTCTCCTCGCTCTGCGACATGGCCCACTGGCGCAAGGACTACATCGCCTGGCTGCAGAAAGCCCACGCGAGTGACCTGCAATTTCAGCGCAGCAACCTTCAACCGCCATCCATCGCCAACACCACCGCCGCCAAATGAATGCACCCCAGGAGATAGTCGAAAGTTTGAACGAGCACTTTTGCGTGTGCCAGGAACTCTTGCAGGCCACCGAACAGGAAGGACAAGCCCTGCGCCGATCCGACAAGCCCTCCCTCTTGGAGTTTTATCAACGGAAAAAGAACTTGCTTCCGCGCTTCAATCAGTCACTAGATGGTTTGCGGAAGCATCGTGTGAACTGGCAAAAGTTGAGCTTGGATGAACGAGGATGCTGGCCGGAAGTGGGCGCCTTGTTGCGCAAGAACCAGGACTTGACCATGAGAATCATCGTCTTGGACCGCGAAAATGAGCAGGCTCTCTTGCGTCGCGGACTGGTTCCACCGCGCGAACTGCCTTCGGTCAACCGTCAGCGCCCTCATTTTGTGGCCGATCTCTACCGCCGCCAAGGCGTCGCATGATGCTTGCGCATGCATGCCCATCGAGAAGATTATTGTTCTGGAAGACGACCTGATCGTCCGCAGAAACCTTGAGCAACAGTTGCGCCAGCAACGTTACGACGTTGCCGCCACGGATACCATTGCCGGCGCCCGCGAATTGCTGGCCAAGGACACCTTCGACCTCCTTTTCCTGGATGTCCGCCTGCCCGACGGCGAAGGCACCAATCTGCTGCGCGAATTGCAGACGCAACCGGAGAAGCCGCTGGTGGTCATGGTCACCGGGTTTGGCTCCGTCGAGTCCGCCGTCGAGTGCATGCGCAACGGGGCCTTTGATTACATGCTCAAGCCCTTTTCGTCAGACCAATTGCAGGTCACGCTCAAAAAGGCGGAAAATTTCAACCAACTGCTCAAGGTCAACGCCTATTTCAGCCATGCCGAAGAGGACGAAACGGGCTATGAACTCCAGGGCATCAGCCCGGCCATGGAGAACCTGCGGCAGTTGATCCGCAAAGTCGCCCGCACCCAGGCCACCGTGCTCATCGCCGGCGAAAGCGGCACCGGCAAGGAACTGGTCGCCCGCGCCCTCTACCGTCAAGGCCCACGCCACAATGCGCCCTTCATCAAAGTCAATTGCGCCGCGATCCCCGAAAACCTCATCGAAAGCGAATTCTTCGGCCACGAAAAAGGTTCCTTCACCGGCGCGCTAAACAAGCGCGAAGGCCGGTTCGAGTTGGCCCACAACGGCACTATCCTGCTGGACGAAGTAAGCGAAATCTCCTCCCACGTGCAGGCAAAGCTGCTGCGCGTCTTGCAGGAGCGCGAACTGGAGCGCGTCGGCGGCAACCGGACCATCAAGGTGGATGTCCGCGTCTTGGCCACCACCAACCGGCGCTTGGAGGAAAGCGTTGAACGCAAGGAATTTCGCCAGGACCTTTTCTTCCGCCTCAACGTCGTTCCCATCCACGTACCCCCCTTGCGCGAGCACAAGGAAGACGTGCCGTATTTGGCGCGGCAATTCATGCCCCGCTTCGCCCGCAAGCACGGCGTGCGCGTGCATGGCTTCTCCGACGCCTGTATGGCCGTCTTGCAAGCCCACCGCTGGCCGGGCAACGTGCGCGAATTGCAAAACGTCATTGAGCGCGCCGTCATTTTGTGCGGCGACGCCGGCCTGCTGGAACCCGACCACCTTGGCTTTTCCCCGCAGACCGCCGCGCCCACGCCCTCCCTCACCGTCTCCGTCGCCCCCACTCAGTCTCCCCCCGCGTCCGCTCCCGTCGCGCCTTCCGCACCCGCGGAGACTGGGCCGATTTCGCTGGCCGAACTGGAAAAGAAGTACATTTTGTCCATCATGGAAGAGACCCCCAGCCGCACGGCGGCGGCAAAAGTCTTAGGCATCAGCATCCGCACCTTGCGCAACAAGCTCAAGGAATACGGCGTCACCCATAAGGATGACGACGGTGACACGGCGGAAATCAAGCCGGAGGGCGACCCGAATTGAAATGGTCAACAAATACTAATCCGCTCGGAGCTTCTGCTTAAAGGTTTCCGTCAAACGAATTACTTCGCCGCCTTGCTCATCCAAAGCGAAATGTCCCGCATCGACCCGGTGGCCGTCACGGTGTTTCCGGACGACATCTATCCAGCCCCGGTGACATGGGCGCGGCGCGCCTTTCGGAACCTGAATTAAGGATTAGCCGGAACCCTTGAAACAGAATCTGCAAAAAACAAATTGGCTGAACGAGGCACGAAAACCCAGAGATTTGAATAAGCCGAAATTAATCAACAAGGCATTTCACCGTGCCCCAAGGACGGCAGATGCGGCAATTTTAAGCGAATTCGCCAAGGACTTGCAAGACCGATTTGACAATCAGACTCTTCTTCGGCTTCTTGACTCCGCAAACAACACAGGACGATTCAAGGGACGCTTGACCGCCATGAACCCTAGCAAGCGAAGGAGAAGAATTTTTAAAAAAGATTGCCCGGCCTCAGTCTGCGGTTTAAGGTGGCGTTCAGAGATTGCTGTTGAATTATGAAACTTGATGCGTTGCTCAGTGTCATTGTGGCGGCCGCGGCTTTCGCAGCCGACGGCGCGACTCCAGTCTGGCCGGGGTTTCGCGGGTCTAACAGTTCGGGCGTCGCCGCCGGGGCTACGCCGCCCATTGATATCAGTCCCACTAACTCGGTCTTGTGGAAGGTCCAGGTGCCTTGGTCGCCATCTTCCCCGTGCATCTGGGAGGACCAGATTTTCCTGACTACGTTCAACGAAAACGAACTCCAAACCCGCTGTTATAACCGCCAGAATGGCACGCTGGCTTGGTCGCGGGGATTGAAGCCGGACAAACTCGAGTTGTTTCATAGCACCGAGAGCAGCCCTGCCGTCCCCACATCCGCCACCGATGGCAAGCGGGTGGTCAGTTATTTCGGATCTTTCGGGCTGATTTGCTACGACTGCAAGGGTTCGGAGCTTTGGCGCCATCCCATGCCGGTTGCCTTCAGCGCTGGCGGATACGGCACCGCATCCTCCCCGCTCATCGCGGGAAACCTCGTGGTCGTCAACCGCGACCAGAACGAAGGCTCAACCCTGCTGGCGGTGGATCTGCACACGGGCAAAAAAGCTTGGGAGACTCCCCGCCCTGAGGCCCACGGCAGCTTCGGCACGCCCATTCTCTGGCGGAACAACGGCATCGACGAGGTCATCACTCCCGGCTCGCTTCGTCTGAAAGGCTACGCACTCAGAACGGGCCTGGAAGATTGGGTGATCCAGGGTACGGCCTCGTTTGCCTGCACCACGCCGGTGGTGGGCGATGGAGTGCTCTTCTTCGCGGCCTGGTCCAACGGCAAGGCCGATTCACCCTGGCCGTCGTGGGAAAAGTTTCTGGAGAAGTTTGACAAGAACAAAGACGGTGTGATTTCCCTGGACGAACTCGACCCCGGCATCCGCGAGTACATGCGCGGCCTGGACCTGAATGGGGATGGAAAGATCGACAAAGCCGAATGGGATGCGATTCAGGTTAATGCAGCCAAAGGCGAGAACCTCCTGGTGGCGGTCAACCCGGGAGGCCATGGAGACATTACCCAGAGCCATGTGGCCTGGAAGTTCACCCGCGGCCTGCCCTACGTGTCTTCGCCGCTCTTTTACGATGGACGGATTTACCTCATCAAGACCGGTGGCATGCTTTCTTCAGTAGATGCCAAAACCGGCCAACCCTATTACACCCAGGAGCGCCTGGACGCAGCGGGGGATTACTATTCCTCACCGGTGGCCGCCGACGGGCGGATCTACATCGCTTCATTGGACGGCAAACTTACCGTGGTCAAGGCTGGCGGTGACAAGCCTGAAGTCCTCCATCAGGCGGAGTTTGGGGAGCGTATTTTCGCCTCGCCGGCTCTGGTCGGGGACAAGCTCTACCTCCGCACGCAGTCCGCACTTTATGCCTTCGGTTCCCAGAGTGCCCATTAGCCGTCTGTACTGGCAAAAAACTAGCCAGGGAGTTTGTGTGGCGACCGGTAATTATAACTCAGCAGCTTGTTGGCCTCGGGATGGCCGGGAAAGCGCTCGGCTTGCGCGTCCCAATCCAGCACGCTCCGGGTCTTGAAGGCGATGTTGGCCAGCAGCGTCGCGCTCGTGCTGCGGTGGCCTGTCTCGATGTCGCAATTGCACTGGCCCCGGCTTTTGACGCAGTCCAGGAAATTCCGCACATGGGGCGCGGTGTCCGCGGTGGAAGAATTCCGCACTCTGCGAGCCTCGATCTGCGGCTTGGCGTTTTTCCGATAGGTCGAATCGTGCTGGCGTGTCAGCGGCGAGTTGGCGGGAAACTCGTCCTCCGAAATCGCATCGGGTACGACCTCGTAACCGTTGCCAAATAAGTAGAGGGTGCCTTTTGTGCCTCGCAACTCCAGTTCGCATCCTGGCAGGCTCCACGGCCCGGCGTTTGCGTTGAATTGGGAAAAGTTGACCAGTGTCCCGCCCGGATATTGCCACACGGCCTGAAGCGTGTCCGGAATTTCCCGGTTGTCCGTCATCCCGCTAATCCTGCCGCCCATCGCCATGACCGACACCGGCGCCTCGGCGTTGAGGGCCCATTGAATGAAATCGATGTAATGGACGCCAAAATTCGTGACCTGACCGCCGCTGTAATCGTAGAACCAACGAAAGTGGTAAAAGGTGCGGTTCTTGTTGTAACGTTTCATAGCTGCAGGGCCCAGCCACGCATCCCAATCGAAGCTCGCCGGCGGGTCTTCGTCCGGCGGATGGCCGATGCCGGCCGGCCACTCGTTCTGGATATGGAATGCGCGCGCCGCGGTGACTTTGCCCAGGCCGCCTTGGCGTACGAATTCCGCCGCCTCGCTGCAGACCGGCACAGACCGGCGGTGAATGCCCATCTGGCAAACCCGCTTATATTTCCGCACCGCCTCCACCATTCGCCGCCCCTCTGCCACGCATAATGAAAGCGGTTTCTCCACATAGACATCCTTGCCGGCCTCGCAGGCATGAATGGTTTGCAGCGCGTGCCAATGGTCGGGCGTGCAGATAACCACCGCATCCAAGTCGGGCAGGCCGAGCAAGCTCCGGTAATCTTTGAACCGCTTGGGGGAGCCGCCGATCTTTTGCGCGGCAGAATCCATGTAGGCGGGCGACAAATCACACAGCGCCACAATTTCCGCGTCGGGCTGGCTCAGAAAGGAATCCAGGACCTGGTCACCGCGTTGCCGACTCCGATGAAACCGAGCCGCACCCGGTCGTTGGCGCCCGCAGCGCGCGCGGCGCCCAGGGCCGTCGTCGCGCCGGCAAAGATCACGCTTTTGGTGAAGTCTCGTCTGGTCCAGGCATTCATTGGAGGTGTATCGATTTGCGCTTATTTTGGGCGAGGAGGGCCGTGCCGATCAAGTCGAAAATGTGGGCCGCTCTGTCCGGGAGCGCAAATCAGGTTTTTGCTGGGTCTGCCGCCCTGGGAGTATTACGGACTCGACATGGAGTGGCGGGCTTGGGAAGCCAACCTGGGTCTGAAACCGCAGTCAGAAAAGCTGGTCCAAAGTCTGCGATTGCTTGCCTGACCCTTTCACTGGAAATACAAACTTCCGAGGAATGACCCTCACGACCTTCACTCAAACGTAGAATTTTCAGATGCGACTCCGATGCCCCCCTTCTATTCGGTGCCTACTTTTGTGCGAGGGGATGCGTGCCGCGGTTGCCACAACTTTTGAAACACCTCAGCCGTCATTATCCCCGAAACAACAGCCAAGCACGGTAGAATGAAATCGAAAATGCCTGCACCATCCGGTGTCATACACCAAACACCAACCACTACAAAAGCAAAATAAACGGCGCCTCGAATCATCAACACAACCTCCGAACGAGCATAAAATGAACATCCAATCGTTAAACAGAAAGGCAAAAGCCCTCCTGCAAGGTAAAGATAGTATACAATCCATGACCAAAAACTTTGCGGTACGGCATCATCCATAAACACTGATACCGGACGCAACAGCATTAAGCTTGCGCCGACCGAATACGCCAATTCATCACCGACGACAAGAGTGCAGGATCCGGATGAATGGAATGATAAGAAAATAGTAAACACCGAAAACAACCAATAGCAAGCGAACAACATTTCTTATGGATACTCTGTTGAGGCGCTTCATAGTCCGTTGAGCCACTGCGACATGTTGTTTTCCATGGGGCTTTGAATGTACCCTGCCATACATCCGCTAGTTTTAAGCAATGCAATCATAACAACTGTGCCGAGTTTATAGGTTCCCGTACAGTTAGAGGCAAACGTAGATTTTGCCTTGCCGCCAAAACGTGGTATTGTGCCAAGTGTGCGGCGCTCACGCGCCTGTTCTTTGAAAATTTGCAGTCGGGAATCCGGCCTCGCAAGGGCTGGCCGCAGAAGCGGCTGCCGGCGATTGGGCTGGTGAGTGGATAGCAGCGAAGGTGGGTTTGCCAAAGTATGTCATCAACGGGCATGGGTTAACCAGAGTCGCGGAACCGCTGCGATTTGCGTGATTTTCACGCATTTTAGGCCTGAACGACCCCAGCCAATCCAACCGAATCCAACCGAATCAAGCCAAATCAAACCTGCGGAGGTGGTGGGGCAAGACAAGGATGAATGGTGAAGGATGAAACCCGGTCAAACCCAATCAAACCGGTTTGACCCAGGTTTGACCACAAATCAGATCATCCTGAGCGAATTGCTTATGTTAAGCTCAGTTTTGTTGCACGACGAATTCGGTCGGCGGGACGTTGCTGAGGGAATCAAACCAAATCAAACGTTGCGCCAGTGAGGTTGGTTGGAACACGGGTGAAAATCCCTTCCGTCGAGTTAGGTTGTTCACGGCGGAACACGACCTCAACAGCGTCGCCGCGAGGCGGGGTTGGAAGCTGAGGAAGATGAACAGATGGGTCCTAATGAAAGTGAACCACATCTAATGAGCCTCGATAGGTTTAGAACCGGAGAGAAGCCGAGCCGCTGTTGGATCGGTGAAGGCCGCAGGGAGGAGGCCGGGCAACAGTTAGAGCCTGCTCAACGCTCCGGCGGGGTCGGCGTGGAGGGCACGTCTGGAAGTTCAGCCAAGGTAAGCTGGGAGATCTCCGGCGGCGGGCGCAAAGCCCAACCGCACGCGCAAGCTGGCAGGACCAGCCAGGCGGGCGGCGTCGTCGGAGAAGTCGGAATCCTGCGTAGTAGCCAAGAAGCTCCTGTAATGGGAGTGGAGCGAAGGCGGCATACTTGTTCGGAAGTCAGGAGCGACCGGTGGCCGAAGGCTCCGCAAGGAGATACGCCGCCACGAGGCCCGTCCTCATCCACCCTGATGGAAGGTGCGAGCGGCAACGCGCGAACCCGACCGAACTCGGAGAGCCGAATATGGGAAAACCGTCCGATCGGTTCGATGAGGGGCGGGAGGGAGTCGGTCATTGGCCTTGCACCTTTCAACCCGACCTCTCCTGCCTACTCTACCTGGGGACGATGGGGGTTGGCCGAAATTGGGCTTGCCGTTGGCAAAAGAGACCGATGGAATATAGCTTGGTCAAACCCAGTCAAACCAGAAAGGGAGGTTTAACCATAAGAAAAACTAATTCTTGGCGTCGTGCCAGCAGACTCACGCCAAGGGTGGTCCTGGGTTGGACGAAGGATTCCGGCGGCGCCAACGTTCGCTAAAGCTACGGACAAGTCCGTCTTTGCTGCGCTTGCGCCGCAGGCGAGGCAACGGACAAGTCGATGCGAAGAGTCCGCCTCCTCACGTCGGCGGTTACGTGCCACCGTGCGCCAGGTCTATCAGGGAGATGATCCCCTTCTGCCTGGCCGATGGATTTTTTGCCTGACGCGGCGCAGGATATTATTTAGCATAAGCCCCTCATGCAACGTGACACGATTACAGTCGAACGATTTTATACCGAGGAATCGCAAAACCTCTCCTTGAAGCTTGTGGCCGGGGCCAGCGGTTTGAACCGCGTCATTCGCGAGCCGACGGTCAACCGTCCGGGTCTGGCGCTGGCCGGTTTCACGCGTTACTTTGCCAACAAACGCCTGCAAATCATCGGCAATGCCGAGTCTTGCTTCTTGCGCACGCTTCCCTCCCAGGAGCGCGTGGAGCGCTACGCCAATTTGTTCTCCTACAAAATTCCCGGCATCATCTTCTCCCGCGGCATCCAGCCGGACAAACTCTTCCGGCGGGCGGCGGAGCAGGCCCACGTGCCTATCTTCGTCACCCCGCTCATCACCATGAAGTTCATCAATCTGGCCACGCTGGCCCTGGAGATGCTGTTCGCCCCGCGGGGCAGCGACATGGGCAGCATGGTCGATATTTTGGGCATCGGGGTCATCATCCGCGGCGAAAGCGGCATCGGCAAAAGCGAAAGTGTGCTGGCCCTGATCGAGCGCGGCTACAGTCTGGTCTCCGATGACATCACGCGCGTGACCTTGATTGACGGCCATGAGATCATGGGCACCAGCTCCGAAGTGACCCGGAACCACATGGAAGTCCGGGGCATCGGCATCATCAACGTCGCCGATATGTTCGGAGTCAGAAGCATCCGCACCCAGAAAAGCGTCGATTTGGTCATCACTTTGAAGCAGTGGGAGGAGGTGCCGGATGTGGAGCGGTTGGGGATGGACCAGGAATTCGTTAAAATCCTGGGCGTGCCCGTCCCCCACATGATCATCCCGGTGCGGCCGGGACGCGATTTGGCCCGATTGATTGAAGTCGCGGCTTTTCACGTCAAACTCAAGTCGGCGGGCCGCAACCCGGCCAAGGAGTTGAACGACCGTGTGCTGGCGCAGATGGCCGGGCCGGATAAGATGTAGCTTAAATTTCGGACATGGTTTAGATTGTCATGGCTAAAATACGTCCCCGCAGTCAACATAGCTCCGCATGAGCAGTGCCAAAAAGCCAGGCGGCAAACAGAACGCGCAGCGCGAATTTGTTGTGATCAACAAGCTGGGCATTCACGCCCGTCCCGCCGCGCTCTTTGTCAAGCTGGCCAATCGCTTCTCCTGCAACATCCTGGTCGAGAAGGCCGGCGAGCAAGTCAACGGCAAGAGCATCATGGGGTTGATGATGCTGGCCGCCGGTCCCGGCAGCAAACTGCTGGTCCTCTGTGAAGGGGAGGATTGCCAAGAGGCCCTGGAGCAAATCGCGGCCCTGATCAAACGCAAATTCGACGAAGACTAATTCCATGCCTGGCAACTTTGACGTTCAATATGTGGCCCGCTTGGCGCGCATCGCCTTGACGCCCGCGGAGCAGGAAAAATTCGGCGCCCAACTTTCCCACATCCTGGGCTACATCGAAAAGCTCAACCAACTGGACGTGGCGGGCATCGAGCCGACCGCCCACACCGTTCCGCTGGTCAACGTCGCGCGTCCCGACGAAGTGCGGCCTTCCTTGACCAATGAGGAGGCCTTGCGCAACGCGCCCGCCAAGGCCAACGGACTGTTCGTGGTTCCCAAGATCGTCGAGTGAGCGGCCCGGCCATGCTCCACCCACTGACTCTTTCGCCATGGACCGCCCAACTCGGCCGGCCAGAGAAGCCGCCGGACTGCCATGAGCATCGAAGAACTTCGCATTGACCGCGACCGTCCGCATTCCGGCAGCGGCCGCAGTGTGGCATGGGTCGTTTTGGTCGCTTTGGCGCTGGCAGCCTCGTTCATCTGGTGGCGCCGAGCCAACGCCGTGCCTTTGGTTGGCGCCACCATCGCCTTCCAAACCGCCGGTGGCGGCGCGCATGAGACCGTTCTAAACGCCTCCGGCTACGTCACCGCCCGCCGCCAGGTCACGGTCTCCTCCAAGGTCACCGGACAGATCACCGAAGTCCTGTTCGAGGAAGGGCAAAAAGCCCAGGCCGGGCAGGTCTTGGCGCGCGTTGACCCGTCCAACATTAAGAGCTTATCCTTAAAT
>PLIU01000471.1 GCA_003140095.1 Verrucomicrobiales bacterium
CCCAGTCAAACCCAGTCAAACCGAATCAAACCAAATCAAACCTGCCGCTCGGTGGAAAGTGACGAAAAGGCCGGTGGAATACTGGCTGGTCAAACCTAGTCAAACCCAGTCAAACCTCCTAGGGGCAATTGGCGTGTCCCGAAATTGGACAATCCGATGGGGAAAGAACTCGACGGAAGGCACACCGGTCAAAACCTGGTCAAATGGAATCGAATTACGGCTCGACTCGCCCTACCTGGTCAAACTTGGTCAAACCGAATCAAACCGAATCAAACCAAATCAAACCTGCTAGAGGGACGGAATGGCCGAAATTGGACCTGCTGGCGGCGAAAGAGGGCGGTGGAATACGGCCCGATTAAACTCGATCAAACCCAGTCAAACCAGAATTAGAGGCGGCAAGGAAGTCGGATGTAAATAGAAACCGTTGGCGTCAAAAGGCTTCTCATTGGGCTTTCTCGCCGACCGCCAGCACGGTTTGGAAATGCGGCGGTTGTTCTTCACGGGCCACGACCGTCACCTCGATCTGCTTGAATCCCGTCTCCTCCAGCCAGCTTTGCAGATCGGTTTCCGCAAAACCCAACCAACGGTCGCCGTAGAGATCGTGGGCTTGTTCGAAATCGTGGCGCAGCAAGTCAAGAATCATAATTTGGCCGCCCGCGCGCAGTATTTTGTGGGAGCTGGCCAGGCACGCTTTGGGGTTGGCGGCGTGATGGAGCGCCTGGCTCAAAATCACGAGGTCAACGCTCTCAGGTTGTATGGGCGGATTTTCCAGGTCGCCCAGGCGGAATTCCAGGTTTTTGAGTTTGTTCTTCTTCGCTTTGTTGGCTCCGAAGGCCACCATGCGCTCGGAATTGTCCACGGCGATCACCTTCTTGGCCCGACGCGCCAGCAATTCGCTCAATAATCCCTCGCCCGATCCCAAATCCGCAATGACCAGGGGCGGCAGCGCTCGCAGGAGCAGTTGTCCGAAAGCCTGCCAGGAGCGGCCAGGGCCGTAACTGCGGTCAAACCTGCCCGCGACCTGGTTGAAATAGAGTTGCGCCTGTTCGGAGCGGCGGACCAGAATCCGCTTCAGATTGAGCTGGTCGCCGTTCTGTTCGGGCAATTCCTTGGCCCCGCGCACGGCCAGTTGGATGAATTCGCCGACTCTCGGATCGCCGCCCGCCACGATCCGGTAAAACGTCCGCTTGCCCTCCCGGCGCGACTCCAGCAAGCCCGCTTCCTGCAGCAGTCCTAGATGGGTCGAGATGCGGGATTGCCCCATGCGCGTGATTTCCTGCAGTTCATGGACGGACAATTCACCGCCCTCCAGCAGGGCGACAATGCGCAGCCTGGTCGGGTCGGAAAGGGCGCGCAACGCTTTTATTGTGCCGGGCATGAAAATAAAATTTGACTCTTTGCCGAAATCGTTTATATCTTCCTATCAAGATACGTTAATATGATTATCTGTCAATTTTAAATATGAACAAGAATTTCATCTTTTCTTCCGAATCTGTAGGCGAGGGGCATCCTGACAAAGTGTGCGACACCATTTCTGATGCGGTGCTGGACGCGCATCTGGCGCAGGACCCGCGCAGCCGCGTGGCCTGCGAAACCTACGCCAAAAGCAACATGGTCGTGGTCGGCGGCGAAATCACCAGCAAGGCCAAAGTCAACATAAACGACATCGTTCGCCAAGCCATCGCCGAGATCGGCTACGTCAACGACGACGACGTGTTTCACGCCGAAAAGGTCTTTATCACCAATCTGGTCACGCGCCAAAGCCCTGACATCGCCCAAGGCGTCGATGCCCGTGCCGCCGAAGGCAAAGAGACGGCGGAGCAGGGAGCAGGAGACCAAGGGCTGATGTTCGGCTTCGCTTGCGATGAAACCCCTGAGTTGATGCCGGCCCCGATCATGTTCGCCCACCGGCTCGGCCGCGAACTAAACCGCGTGCGCAAGGCCGGCCAGGTCGCCTGGCTGCGACCCGATTCCAAGACCCAGGTCTCGGTGCAATACGAAAATGGCCGGCCCGTGCGCATCGTCAACGTGGTCGTTTCCACGCAGCACACACCGGACGTCAAACATAAGGAAATCAAGACTTTCATCATCAAGGAAGTCATCCAGAAAGTGCTGCCCGCCGCCATGCTGGACAAAAAGACCCAATTTCTGATCAATCCCACCGGGCGCTTCGTGGTGGGCGGCCCGCAGGGCGACACGGGATTGACCGGGCGGAAGATCATCGTGGACAGCTACGGCGGCATGGGCCGGCATGGGGGCGGAGCCTTCAGCGGCAAAGACCCTTCCAAAGTGGACCGCAGCGCCGCTTACATGGGGCGATACGTGGCCAAGAACATTGTCGCCTCCGGTCTGGCCACCCGCGCCGAGATTCAATTTGCTTACGCCATTGGCTATCCCGATCCGGTTTCCGTCTGCGTCGATACCTTCGGCACCGGATTGGTCAGTGACGAGGAGATCGAGCAGGGAGTCCGGGAGATTTTCAGCTTCAAGCCGGCCGCCATCATCAAGCAACTCAATCTGCTGCGCCCCATTTACGCCAAGACCACCAACTACGGCCATTTCGGCAAGATTGACGATTTGAACAGCATTACCTGGGAAAAAACCGACAAAGCGGCGGCGTTGAAAAAGGCCGTCCAATAAACAAGAGACAACTCCAAACAACCCACATTTCTTATGCCAGTAAAACTTATTTCATCCCGCCGCGCCAAACCGTTGCGCGCGCCGGCGGCCAAAAACGGAACCCATGGCGACTTCAAAGTCAAGGACCTGGGCCTGGCCGAGTTCGGCCGCAAGTCCATCGACATCGCCGAACACGAAATGCCCGGCTTGATGTCCATTCGGCGCCAATACGCTGCCGCCCAGCCGCTCAAAGGCGTGCGCATTACAGGTTCCCTGCACATGACCATCGAGACCGCCGTCTTGATCGAAAGTCTGGTGGCCCTCGGCGCCTCGGTGCGCTGGGCCAGTTGCAACATTTTCTCCACGCAGGACCACGCCGCCGCCGCCGTGGCCAAATCGGGCGTTCCGGTCTTCGCTTGGAAAGGCGAATCGCTGGAGGAGTATTGGGATTGCACGTTTCGGGCGCTGGCTTTTCCCAAGGGCCTGGGGCCGCAGTTGATCGTCGATGACGGCGGCGACGCCACGTTGCTCATCCATAAAGGCTATGAGCTGGAGAATGGCGACGGCTGGGTCAACACGCCCGGGGCCTCGCACGAGGAGGATGTCATCAAGAATCTCCTCAAGCGCGTGGCCAAAGAGCAGCCGCGCTTTTGGCATGCGGTGGTCAAAGACTGGAAAGGCGTTAGCGAGGAAACCACCACCGGCGTTCATCGCCTCTACCAAATGAAAGAGGCGGGCAAACTTTTGGTCCCCGCCATCAACGTCAACGACTCCGTCACCAAATCCAAATTCGACAACCTCTACGGCTGCCGCGAATCATTGTCGGATGGCATCAAGCGCGCCACCGATGTCATGGTCGCCGGCAAAGTGGCCGTGGTGTGCGGATATGGCGATGTCGGCAAAGGCTCCTCTCATTCCTTGCGCGGCTTTGGCGCGCGGGTGCTGGTCACCGAGGTCGATCCGATCAACGCCTTGCAAGCCGCGATGGAGGGCTTCGAAGTCACCACTTTGGAAGAGAGTCTGGGCCGTGCTGATATCTACGTCACCTGCACCGGCAACCGCGACGTCATCACTCTGGAGCACCTGCAAAAAATGAAAGACCAGGCCATCGTGTGCAACATTGGCCATTTCGACAATGAGATTCAGGTGGACCGGCTCAATGAATGTCCCGGCGTCAAGAAGCTGAACATCAAGCCGCAAGTCGATAAGTACACTTTCCCCAGCGGGCGGAGCCTTTATCTGCTGGCCGAGGGACGACTGGTCAATCTGGGTTGTGCCACCGGCCATCCCAGCTTCGTCATGTCCAACTCCTTCTCCAACCAGGTCCTGGCGCAGCTTGACCTTTGGCGGAACAAGGACACTTACGAAGCCAAGGTCTATCGTTTGCCCAAGAAGCTAGATGAAGAAGTGGCGCGCCTGCACCTGGAAAAGATTGGCGTCAAGCTCACGCGACTGACTCCCCAGCAAGCCGAGTATCTGGGCGTGTCGCCGGACGGCCCGTACAAGCCGGAGCATTATCGGTACTGAGTCTTGCTCGTCATTGTTGCTGAATTGGCTTTTCCACCGTCACGTCTCCGCCGACGATGCGCTCCAGGTGGCCGTGGGTGCCTCGCACCAGCAACGCGCCGTCGTCGTCCAGCGATTCGGCGCGGCCGCGAATGACGCGGTCGCCCAGACGAATGACGACCTGGCAGCCCAGGGTGGTGCAGCGGTCTTGCCATTGCTCGGCCAGCCGCTCAAATTGGCCTTCGGTCACCATCTGGTAATCGCGGTCCAATTCGCGCAAAATCGCCACCGCCAATTCGGCGCGATTGATCTTCTGGCCCATTTCGATTCTCAATGACGTGGCCATTGGCCGCAGAGAACCAGGAAAATCATCCGCTTCCAGGTTGACGTCCATGCCGATGCCCAAAAGCACCTCCTGCACC
>PLIU01000127.1:0-18961 GCA_003140095.1 Verrucomicrobiales bacterium
TGGTGGGTTGGGGTGACGACAGTTACGGGGAGACGACGGTGCCTGCAGGATTAAGCAACGTAGTGGCCATCGCCGGGAATGGCTATCACTCTCTGGCGTTGTTGCATGACGAATCGCCCTTCGTTACCAAGCAGCCAGTCAGTGAGACCGCTTACAGCGGCACGACCGTTACCCTCAGCGTGGCCACTTTGGGCGCGCAGCCCCTGAGCTATCAATGGAAGTTGGATGGGACGAATCTGGTTGGAGCGACCAATGTCTTGCTGACCCTGACCAACGTGCAATCCACCCGTTCGGGCGTGTACACTGTGGTGGTCAGCAACTCGCTTGGCACGGCCAGCAGTGCCGAGACGACGTTGACGGTCAGCAACTCAGCGCCAATCATCCTGATCCAACCGGCCGCCCAGGCACTCTTACCGGGAGGAAATGCCGCCTTTTCGGTGGCCGCCACCGGTTCTTCGCCGCTGAGTTACCAGTGGTTCTTCAATCGGGCGAGCATCCCCGGAGCGATCCAGGCCACGCTGGATCTGGCGAGTGTCACGGCGGCTAATGTGGGCAACTATCATGTCGAGCTAAGCAATGCCTTCGGAACGACTATTAGCTCCAACGCCGCCCTTTCGGAGGCGCTTTCATTAGTGGCGGCCTGGGGCGACAATGCCAACGGCCAGACGAATGTTCCTTATGGATTGGGCACTGTTGTGGCGGTTGCGGGGGATGGCTATTCCAGCCTGGCACTTCAGGGCAACGGGACGGTGGCGGCTTGGGGCGACGACAGNNTGGGGCGACGACAGTTATGGGGAAACGACTGTGCCGTCGGGTTTGAGCAACGTGAAGGCCATTGCCGGCGGCCTCTATCACAACCTGGCACTTGGAAGCAACGGGACGGTGGCAGCATGGGGTGACGACTACGACGGCCAAACCGATGTGCCCCTGGGTTTGAGCAACGTGGCCGCCGTCGCCGCTGGTTTCTTTCACAGTCTGGCGCTTCAAAGCAATGGGACTGTGGCCGCTTGGGGTGACGATTATAACGGCCAGACCAATGTGCCGCCGGGCCTGAGCAATGTGGTAGCCATCGCCGCGGGCGGCTATTTNNGCGCTCCAGGACAACGGGACGGTCGTGGCCTGGGGTGACGACAGTGATGGGCAGGCCAATGTGCCAACGGGACTAAGCAACGTAATCGCCATCGCCGCAGGCGACTATTTCGGTCTGGCGCTCCAGGACAACGGGACGGTGGTGGCTTGGGGCGACGACAGTTATGGACAGACCAATGTGCCAACGGGTCTCAGCAACGTCGTGGCGATTGCTGCCGGCGCCTATTTCGGTCTGGCGCTCCAGGACAACGGGACGGTCGTGGCCTGGGGTGACGACAGTGATGGGCAGACCAATGTGCCAACGGGTCTCACCAACGTGATGGCCGTCGCCGCAGGCGGCTATCACGCGATTGCCGTTTTCAATAACGGTTCACCCTTCATTACCCGGGAGCCGGCCACCGGCTTTGCCTACAGCGGCGCGACGGCCCTCTTGAGCATCGGCGTTGCCGGCGCGCCGCCGCTCAGTTATCAATGGAAATTCAACGGGACGGACCTGGCCGGCGCGACGAATGCCCTGCTGATCCTGACCAATGTGCAAACCACCCGTTCGAGCGTGTACAGTGTGGAGGTCGGCAACTCCTTTGGCACGGCCAGTAGTGACGACGCGACTTTGACGGTGGGCAACTCGGCGCCGATCATCGTGGATCAACCCGCCGGCCAGGCGGCTGCTTTGGGAGGAAATGCCGCCTTTGCGATGGCTGCCACCGGTTCCTTGCCTGTCCTAGGCTACCAGTGGCAGTTCAACGGCTCCAGCATCGCCGGAGCGATCCAGGCCACGTTGAGCCTGACCAATGTCACCGCTCTGAATGTGGGCAACTATCGCGTGGAGATAAGCAACGCTTTCGGGATAACCATCAGTTCCAATGCGCCTTTGAACCTCAGGCCGCTCAACGATATATTTGCCAACCGCATCACCATTACCGGCTCCAGCAACACCGTGACCGGCTCCAATGAGTTTGCCACCAATGAACCCGGCGAACCAGACCTGGCCAACAATCCAGGCAGCCATTTAGTTTGGTGGACGTGGACGGCCCCGGCCAACGGCCTCGTGACGGTCAGCACTCCGGGAAGTTCATTTGACACGCTCTTGGCGGTTTACACCGGCAGCACCGTGGCGAATTTGACGCTGGTCGCCAGCGATGACGATGACAGCAGTTCGCTGGCCGGTCTTGTCACCTTTATCGGCGCCGCAGGAACGAACTATCAGATCGCGGTGGACGGCTATGACGGCGCCATCGGAACCATAGTGCTAACGGTTTCGCAATCTTTGCCAGGTCCCCCCATCATCGCCGTCCCGCTGCAAAACCAGACCGTGGATCTGGGCGGCTGTGTCACCTTCAGCATTGCCGCGGCGGGCCTGGGGCCTTTCAGCTATGAATGGCTCAAGAACGGCGTCAGCATCAGTGGCGCGACGCAAACGAACTTTACCATTGACATTTTGCAGGTCAGCGACGCTGCCACTTACAGCGTGATCGTTAGCAACCCTTACGGGAGCGTCACCAATTCCGCCAACTTGCGCTTGGTCGCCGGACCGCCAAACGACGCCTTTGTGAATGCAATCACCTTGACGGGGCCGTCACAGATTGTGACAGGCACAAACGTGGGCGCCACCAAGGAACCGGGCGAACCGGACCATGGCGGCAACGCAGGCGGACATTCGGTTTGGTGGACGTGGACCGCGCCTGCGAACAGGTCAGTCACGCTGGACACCACGGGCAGATCTTTTGAAACTCTGCTGGCCGTATATACCGGCAGCGTCGTATCAAATCTGACACTGGTCGCCAACGATGACGGTCAGGGCGGTTATCGGACGTACCTTGGAAGCCATGTCGCTTTCACCGCTAACGCGGGAGTGGTGTACAAGATTGCGGTGGATGGCTATGACGGAGCCAGTGGAAGCATTGTACTGAATGCCCAACTGTCGGGCGTCGCTCCCAGCAACAACCTCCTGATCAGCTCCGGCAAACATCTGGCCAATGGTCAATTCCAATTGACCGTCACGGATGGCATCACGGGACAAAGCTACACACTGCTGGCCTCCACCAATCTTGTGCAGTGGGTTCCGGTTTCGGTCTTTATTTCCACCAACTCGCCCATGGTGATTTACGATCCCATGGCGGCATCTTTCAAGCAGCGCTTTTACAAGATCGGCCCGTAGAGTTCAGGTTCCGGTAGCACGCTCGCGCGGTCCCGCCAGGCCGAGAGATTTTGTGTGGGATATGACTTGCTGTTTGCGACGATTAGGCCGAAACTGAATACCGTGAAAAGCAGCCGGAAAGAATCTGGACCAAGCCGTTGGCTGAAGATTTTGCCGCGCCTAATTTCGGAAAAAAATGAATAAAACACGTTCTTCTCGTCGTGATTTTCTAAAAGTATCCGCGTTGGCTGGTTTGGGCGCTTCGGCAGCCAGGATCTCCACGCCTAGCGCGGCGGCCCAGGACGTGGCAACGGAGCCGGTGACGCTGCCCAGTGGCATCGTCATCAAAGGCGATGTGAGCGTGACGCGCCCGCGTCCTGCCGGCCAGCAGCCGGTCCACGATTTGACGACCCAACCGTTGGATAAAGTTCGCGTGGGCGTCATTGGACTCCATCGCGGCATGGCGCACGTGGACGCTTGTCTTAAAATCGAATTTTGCGAAGTGGTCGCTGTTTGCGACGTGTTCGACGACCGCGCCAAGAACGCGGCCAACGAATGCGAAAAGGCCGGTGCCAAGGCTCCGGCCATTTATAGCGGCACGGAACATATATGGGAAAAGATGGTTGAGCGAGACGATCTGGATGTGGTTTACATCGCCACGCCGTGGTCCTGGCACGTGCCCATGGCGCTGGGCGCGATGGAGCACGGCAAACACGCTTTCGTGGAAGTCGCGGCGGCGGTGACGGTGGATGATTGCTGGAAGCTGGTGGACACCAGCGAACGAACCCGCCGGCATTGCGTCTTATTGGAGAATTGTTGCTACGGCGAAAATGAAATGTTCGTTCTTAACATGGCCCGGGAAGGGGTGTTTGGGGACTTGACCCACGCCGAATGCGCCTATCTGCATGACTTGCGTGGCGTGCTTTTTTCGCTGGGCACCGAAGGCGATTGGCGCCGCGACTATCATTGGCAATACAACGGCAATCTGTATCCAACGCATGGCCTCGGGCCCGTCGCCCAATACCTGGGCCTCGGCCGCGGCGACCAACTCCATTACCTGGTGTCGATGAGTTCGCCGGAAAAAAGCCTGACCAAATATCGCGACGAAGTGAAGCCCAATGGCGGCCGGCACGCCCAGGAGAAATATCTTTGCGGCGATATGAACACCTCCATCATTAAAACCGTTTTGGGCCGCACCATCATGATCCAGCACGATGTCGTCAGCCCCCGGCCCTACAGCCGCATCAATGCCCTTTACGGAACGGGCGGAACTTTTTTTGATTACCCGGAGCGCTTGGCCATCAATGATCCCAAACCTTATGGGTTGAAATCAAAAGGGCCTGACGAATGGCTGGAGGGCGAGGACATGAAACAAATGCGCGACAAATTCACGCATCCTTTGTGGCGAAAACTGCGGGAACGGGCCGAAGGCGCGGGCCACGGCGGCATGGATTTCGTCATCAACTGGAACAACTTGCATCGCCTCCACAAGGGCCAGACTCCCGACAGCGTGGTTTATGATGCCGCCGCCTGGAGCAGCATAATCGAGCTCTCCTCCAAGTCCGTGGCCACCGGCAGCGTGCCCGTGCCGATGCCGGACTTTGGCCGCGGGATATGGCAGAGTCTTTCCCCTCTCGGCATCGCCGGCAAGGAGCCATCGGAGAGTTGAGATTCGATTCTGGCCGAGTCCGGCACACCATGCGCGCCACGCTGCAAGTTTCATCTGACGCCATCATGAAGGAACGGGGATGGATTCCTCATTTCCGGGAGAAAGGCGGTGCTTTTCTTGTCACGCTGTTGTTGGCGGGAATTGCTGGGCGATGCGGCGCCAGCCAGGCCGAGGAGTGGCGCGAAAAAATGGAACCCATTGTTCCGCAAGGCTATCTCTGCCGCCACACCGCCGCGCCCATTTTGGTTGATGGAAAGCTGGACGATGCCGCGTGGGCCGGCGCGCCGTGGACGGCAGATTTCGTGGACATTCAAGATGGGGCCAAGCCAAAACCGCGCTTTCGCACGCGAGCGAAAATGCTTTGGGACGACGACTACCTTTACATCGCCGCCGAACTCGAAGAGCCGCATGTCTGGGCCACACTCACGCAGCACGACTCCGTCATTTTCGAAGATCCTGATTTCGAGGTGTTCATCAATCCCACCGGCGACACGCACTCTTACTACGAATTCGAGATGAACGCGCTGAACACCAGTTGGGACTTGATGCTGGACAAGCCTTATATGGATCAGGGCAAGCCGAACAACGCGTGGGACATTCCCGGTATGAAAACCGCAGTCCACGTCAACGGCACGATCAACGATCCCGCCGATACCGATCGGGGATGGACTATTGAAATCGCCTTCCCGTGGAAAGTCCTGGCCGAACACGCGCGCCACCCCGGCCCGCCCGCCGAAGGCGAGCAGTGGCGCATTGACTTCTCCCGCGTCGAATGGCAAATCACCACCAACGGCGGCGTTTACAAAAAGGCGCCCCATACGCCAGAGGATAATTGGATATGGTCGCCACCGGGCGTGGTGGACATGCATCGGCCCGAAATGTGGGGGTTGCTGCAATTCACCCGGCAGCCCGCCAGCGTGATGGTTCCTGTCGCGCCCATCCCTGGCAAAGGCGCACGCGATCTCGCGATCGAAATTTACTACGCGCAACGGGATTTCTGGAAGGCCCACTACCGCTGGGCCACCAATCTGGTGGAATTGCCGCGGGACGAGCGCCCACTGCCACCGGGCCTTGAGGCACCTCTCCTGGAACCGACCGCGGACGGCTATGCCTGCTCGGTGGCTTTCAACGATGGCCAGCGGCGGCGCGTCTGGCGGATTCGACAGGATCGTCTGCTGAAACTGGACGAAGCGTTGCCGGTCGAAACCGAAACCTTCGTTGCAGCCGCGACGGAAAAGTATGGCGAAGTGGGCCGCCGCGCGGCGTATTTCCTGGTGGACAACATGCCCGCCAGCGACCGCTCCACTTTGAGCCGTGATTTTCTCATGGAGAATCTTTCTCTCGCGCTGGCGGCGCGGAACCAGTTTCCGTGGGCCGGATCTGTGCCGGAACGGATGTTTTTTAATGAGGTTCTGCCTTATGCCTCGCTCGACGAGCCGCGCGATCCGTGGCGCGCGGATTTTTACCCGATGGCTTCCAACATCGTGCGGCACTGCAAAACAGCGACCGAAGCCGCGCAAGCGTTGAACCGCGAACTCTTCAAGCAACTGAATGTTCACTACAATCTGGGTCGCAAACGAACCAATCAAAGCCCGAGGGAATCCATTGAGCAACACAAGGCCACCTGCACCGGCCTGTCCATCATCCTGGTGGACGCCTGTCGCTCGGTCGGCGTGCCAGCGCGCATCGCCGGCGTGCCGGAATGGGCGCAGAAGGAGGGCAATCACACTTGGGTCGAGATTTGGGATGGTGACTGGTTTTTCACTGGCGCGGATGAATATGACAAGAACGGTCTCAACCGCGCCTGGTTCAACAGCGACGCCGCCAGGACGGTGACCAGCACGAATCCTCTTCATCAGATTTACGCGACAAGCTGGCGGCGCACCGGCCAGTATTATCCGCTGGCGTGGGACCGTGCCGCACGCGATGTGCCCGGGGTGAATGTCTCCGCTCGCTACGCCGCGTTCGCAGTCAATACAAACGCGACGGGGACAGTGGTCCATGTGCGTCTGCGCGACAAGGCCGACGGCGAGCGATTGTCTGCCGAGGTAGAGTTGCGTTCCGCCAGTGGCCGGCTTCTCTCCCACGATCATACCCGCGCCGGCACCGCTGACCTCAACGACATGCCGGACTTCACGTTGCCGGACCAGGCCGCGAGCGCGGTCTTCCGTTTCGTGCGAAACGGCGAAGTCAGGGAAGCGACCGTGTCCTGTTCTGCGTGCGTCAGCTCACACACGCTCGATTTTGTTTGGAGCGAGCTTGCGCCCGCGCCGCCATCCGTTCTGCTCGCCGAAGCCTGGCTGGTCCGTCCGCCTGCGGATCGCGGCGCGCCGCCTCAAATCAACTTCCCCCGCGCCGAAACAGAGCGATTGATTTCGCTGGCTTGGGAGGACGTTGGCAAAGCCAGGTCTGCATCGGCGGCGGAAGAATTGGCGGCGAAAAAAATCGTGATCGGTGACAAGACCTTGAAGTGGATGGAAAAGACGTTCGGCGACGCGCCGGACGGCCAGCACAGTCTCTGGATTACGATGCACGGCGGCGGCCAGGGCACCACGGAGGAGAACGACCGAAATTGGAAAGGCTATTATGGAAGGTATGAATTTCCGCCGGGCAGCATCAACGTGGCGCCGCGCGCGCCAGCCAACACTTGGAACATGTGGCATATCCAGGAGGTGGACGGCTTGTTCGACCGGCTGATCGCCGACATGGTGCTGCAGCGCGGAGTGGATCCAAACCACGTTTATCTCGTCGGCTACTCCGCGGGCGGCGACGGCGTTTATCAACTTGCCCCGCGCCTGTCTGATCGCTTCGGCGCCGCCGGGATGTGCGCCGGGCATCCGAACGACGTTACCCCGGAAGGGTTGCGCAATCTGCCCTTTTTCCTCTATATGGGCGGCGCGGATTCCGCCTACAACAGGAACACGGTCGTGCGCGAATTCAGCGCGAAAATGGATGCGTTGGAAGCGGCGGATCCGGCGGGCTATGTCCATCGCCTGACGGTTTATCCCGGCTTGCCGCACAACATGCAAGGCCGCGAAGCCGAGATGATTCCACGCATGTCACCGCTGGCGCGCCAAGCTTGGCCCAAGCGCGTCGTGTGGAAACAGGGCCACGCCACGCACACGCGATTTTACTGGCTGGAACGCGCGCCCGAGGCGGTGCAGCCCAATGAAATTTATGCCGCACGGGTCGATGGGCAAACGATCACCATAGAAGAGCCCAGCTCCGGCAGCCTGACGCTGCGCCTCTCCGACGCACTGCTGGATCTGGATCGTCCGGTGCGGGTGATGGCGGGCAGACGCGCCATATTTGAAGGCAGCGTGGAGCGTTCTTTCTTGGCGGTCGAGCAGTCGTTGCGCGAACGTGAAGACCCGGCCTCCGTCGCTACGGCGCTCCTTCCGCTTTCGTGGTGAGGCTGCCTATTTTGATTTGAAGCCGCGGCCGTGATGCCTGGCACTTCAAAACGAGGCAGCCGGGGCTGAATCAAAATGGCCGCTTTGCGGCACCCTCTTGTCAGGCCGAGCAACTCATCCGATATTTGGATAAATCTCGTCTGCAATCCAGTAGCACTCCAGGATGACCGCGAAAATTGTGCCGGCCAGCCATATACCCCGCTTACCCCACTTTTGCCTCTGCCACAGTCCGCGAGAAGGTGAGGATCGCAACAGAATATCCGCGAGGTATGCAACGGAATAACAAACATTCGCCATGACTGCGAGCACCAGCAAGGGTAACAGTGATTGCAGAGTCAATGCCGGGCGGAAGTGCGGCCATGTCCATACGAGCCACACCACCCCCACAGCGGTAAGAACAAGGTTGTAGGCAAGGCGATGAGGCTCCCAAAATCGGGCGGCGTCGCCAAGCGTTGCCCTGAACGTTTCCGGCGGTTCGTTCCAGTCTGCTTTCATATGTATTTTAAATGCCAACGCCATGCACTTTGTATCACAAAGTGGATTCCGTCAAGCGCAAATCATGCGCGCTACCGCGGCTTAAGGCATCGCGAAAAAATAACCTGAGCAACTCTGGCTGGTTCATTTGACCGCTGGCGGCGTTTGCTCGTTCGTTGCAGATCGCTTCGGATATGACAGGTGACGGACACAGCTCTTGCGCGAAATCATGCAGCCAATAGCGGACGCTTTCCCAGCGGTTGAGCGTCTGCAAGCTCTGCAGGAGGGCTTGGCCGGTTGGGGCTTCATACGCGTCCCAGGATGCTTCAGTAGTGTGCCGGCCGTTGAGCCTGCGCAATCGGGTTGGGCGGCGAGAGCCTGGCGGTGGATGCCGGGGCGGCGACCCGGCCCGTTCTTTGTAAATCCATACTTTCCGCAATAAGCGCGTGTCGTAACCCAAGAGGAGTTCATAACTCGCTGTCTCATCCAATCGGCTCAAGACGTGATACGGGCCAATGTTCGCGGAACCCTCGATCTGAGGCAATGTTGGTTCAGTCTTTTCGTTCGCCCGGCGAGCTTCCGTGGCCTTTTGCCGGACAACGCGCGTTTTGCTGGCAAGGTCGTGCAAGCCAGCCCATCCATTTGTTTTCCGGGCGGTGGCGAATAATCCGAGAACACAAATCAGCATGACAAACGGCTCCAATTCTTGATAGGATCCAAAGAAGATGGTGGTTCCCGGCAGGTCAAGCGCGGCCACAAAAAGGACGGCCCGCAGGAATGCGCGCGCCAGCCCAGGCACGCTACGCGACCGGTCCAGGACGCGCAGATTGCAGATGGCCTTGCCCAGCGAAGCACCGCACAATCCTTCTGGAATGGCATAATACAGTATGTGAAATACCAAAGGAAATATCACCTGAATCCAATAGTAGAGAGACCTGGTGTCATTCGTTCCGAGCGAGCGGAGCAACTACCGTGTTGGCGATCTCCTCCTGCAACAACTTCCGATACCGCTGCCGCAAGCGATGCACCGCCACTTTCACCGCGCCTTCACTTGTGCCCAGACGCACCGCCAATTCCGCGTAGGGTGTTCCGCGTCCGCCTGGCAACAAGAACTCTTTCAATTGCTCGAAGGCGTCCCGTTGCCCAGCCGCTGCCTGCTCGTCGCGAAGCCGGAGTACTTGTTCCAGCAACGTCAGCGCCCAACGCCGCTCGAAGAGCTTATCGGCGCTCAGGTGTTCCGCCGGTTCCAGCGCGTAACGTTGTTCGGCATTGAGTGCGTCCAGCGCGATAGGCTTCTGGCCGCCTCCGCGCTTGCGAGCGCGCGACTTGTCGCGCTCCTTGGCGAGGAACCTTTTCAACGCCAGAAGCAGGAACGAACGGAATCGTCCCTTTGCCTCTTCCGCCGCCGCAAGATAATTCTTCTCCAGGCACACGGCGAAAAAACCTTGCATGGAATCCTCCGCGTCGTGCGGAGTTTGGCCCATGCGGCGCGCGAACGCGTAAAGGGGATCCCAATAGGCGCGGCAAAGGCCGTCCAGCGCGGCGCGGGCGCGGGCGGAGTCGCCGCCCCTGGCCGCGAGCACGACGCTCCAGTGATTGGCGGTAAAGCGTTCATGGTGGCGGCTTGCGGGTGAACCATTTTCTGTCTCCGGCATCGTAGTATGATTTTAAAGTGGCTTGATCATATGGGCGCCGCTACAAGGTTCAATTACTTTGAGTTGCCGGTGACCTCGAAGTCGTACGTGCCTGAGGTTACGTGAACCACCGGTCTGATCTTCCGGCCATTCATGGTAATGAACGGTTGTTCGAAGCGGGAAGTGGGCACGGTCACGCTGGCTTCCAAGCCGGCGGGCACGGTTACCTTGAGTGTGAGTTTATCGTCGTGGAGCGCCCAAGACACGGCCACGTCTCCGTGCGGTGTCGGCACGCTGCCTCTGGCCCAGGTCAAATCGCAGAGCGAGGGACGAATGGCGATGGTTTTGAAACCGGGCGCACCCGGCCTGACGCCCAGCACGCGCGCCGACATCTGCACCAGCGGCGTCGAACACCAACCGTGGCTCAAGTCGCCGCTGTCCCACATTTCACGGAAGGATTGCGTCTCCGGCACGATGCGCCAGCGCCGCATTTGCACGGTTCCATATCTGTCAAATAAATCGGCATGGTCCATCGCCTGGAAGACCCAGTGCATGAACCACGGCTGGGTGTTGAGCGGTGTTTTCGCGAGCACTTTCTCCACGATGGCCGGTTGCTTTTCTTTCGGCGCCAGATCGTAGAGCGCGGCGAGCAGGTTCACGTGCGGGCTGAAGGTCTCGATGTCCTTGTCCGCCGGCAGCCAGGGCCCCGGCTTGACCGAGGTCTGCCACGGTTTGCCATCATGATAAAGCCCCTGGTCCGCGACCCAAAGTTCGCGGTTGAAGGCCCGGTCAATTTCGCCGCGCAACTTGGCATATTTCTCGACGCGCGCGCTATCACCCATGAGGTCGGCCACGCGCGCCCCTATTTCCAAGCCGTGATAATAAAACGCGGTCAGATAGCCTTGACCGATCACCGCCGGCGGATGATGGCAGCCGAAGCCGGCAATGTCCACCCAGTCCATGAACATATAGTTGGGCGCTTCAGAAATAATTCCGTTTGTGCCGCGCCAGGAGGCGTAGGTATCCAGCAGTTCGTGAACATACGGCGCCATTTCCCGCACGAGCGACTCGTCGCCAGTGTAGTCATAGTAATCCATCAACATCTGCAACCAAGCGAGCGAGTAACTGGTGTGAAAGTTGTGATAGTTCTCGTCCTTCAACAGCCAACCAAATTTCCTGATGTCCTGCCGCGCCAGCCACGGCTGGGCAAAGGCGTAGTAATTGACAATGGACTCGATGACGTAATCGCCCGGGTCGCAAATCGGCTCCTGATGATTCGGCGAGTCGAGATGATGCGACTGGAGACAAATCTGCACGGCCCACCGGGACACCTTCCAAATTTGGTTGAGCCGCTCGTCGCTGCAGGCAAAAGCACCGCGATACTCGACCGGCTGGGAGGTGAAGTTCGCGCCGACATCCTCGATCTCCACCGGTTCGGTGACGTGTTTGAGTTCGACCGTGAAAGAGGGCGCGATTTCGGTCATGAATGGAAATTCAAAAAACTGTTCCCCGCCGGAAAGCAATACTTTGGCGTCGTCATGGGCTTTGACGGCCAACTCCGCACCTTTGCCCCCTTTGACCTTCAAAGTGGGATACGCGCTCAAAACGCGGTCAAACACCACCTGGAAACTGCCGTCGGTCGTCATGGTCCGGTTGGTCAGGCCCTCGATGCGGAGCACCGGATAGCGCGCTTCCATCAGCGGTGGAATCTCGCTGGCCACCAGCGGTTCCCAGACATCTTTCACCTCGCGGCTGGAAGGCCACGCCGAGTCGTCAAAACCTGGCCCGAGCCAGCCGGAGGGTTCACTGCCCATGTCGAGAGGCCCCGCATAGGGATACGGCATCGCCGCCAACGAATGCCAAGTGGCGTCGGACTTGACCGTCATCTTTTGCCCGTCGCCACGCAGGATGTCGGCCTCGAACAAGAAGCCCGGCTGCCCGCGGGAAACAGTGGACCCGGGCCAATGGCGAAACACTTCCGCCGTAATGACATTTGTGCCTTTGGTGAAAAAGGGAGTCAGGTCGCGAAAGTCGTAAAACCAGCGGTGCGTGTTGCCGCCCTCGTAATCCCGGCCCATGTCCACCGGCCCGCGTGACACGAGGCGGCCATTGACATAAACACGATATTTCATGTCCGCCGTCAGCCACGCTTTCACGCTTTGAGGCGCTTGGGTCAACATGATTTCCTTGCGAAACATTCCGGCGGCCTCCGGCACCTCGCTGCCGAGCCAGATCCATCTCGCCTGCCAAGGCAACGGTTTCTCACAGTCGTTATGAAATTTGAAACCGCGCGCCTGAACACCCTGCGCGTCCACCGTCACTTTCAAGCCGGGATAATCCACAGGCCCGCGCGGATCGACGACTGTTGCCGCCGTCCTCAGCGCTGGCGCTAACAGGAATATAACGGCTGTCAAATTCAGGGTGTTGTTCTTCATGATTAGTTTCGTGTTTTGGAATGATGCATGTCCACAGGAGGCAAATCAATGGCCCGAATTTTTCAATGATTGATAATTCAAACAGCATTCCATGATTCGCTTCCGAGAAACGACACGCGCCAGCCCTTTCTGCCGGCCTGTCCCGCTGATCTAGCACCGCGAGCATCTCTCCCCTTACACCGAGGCACTTATTGCTCCGCCTAAATTCGTCGGGAAAAAGCTTGAAAAGAAACCGAAATGGATCTAAAATGGTCCCATGCCCCGTTTAACGAAACAACACAAAAGGAAAGCTTATGAAAAAATTCATTATGACGACCATTTTGGTGCTGGCTCTGGCCAGCGCGCAAGCAGGACTGGTGTCTCTCAACTTCGTGAACGTCGGTGCGCCGGCAATCAATTGCGTCTTTGATCCGTCTTGTATCACCCCGGTTTTCGACACCACTGCCCCGATTTACTTCCCGGGCTGGTCCACCAACGCTGGTTTCTTCTTGCAGAGCCGCACGTCCACCGGCTCCAAGGGTTCACCTGCGGCGGCTTTACGGTTACGAATATCGGATCGACCTGAACATCGCTCCCGGCTTCAGCGGGCCTGGAGAAACCCAGCCCTTTGCATGTATCTATGCGGTCACGATCGACTTTGGTCCCATCGTTCCGATGGACTTCGATGGCAGCGGCACGCTGTCTTCGGGGTACTTCGTCACGGAAGGAGGGCTTGGTGTCATTGCCCCCAACTCAGTGTTTCAAGACGGTTCACAAGTCACTTTCACTTTCGCGGCGGAGGCTGACACCGGCTGCTCGCCCAGATGTGCCTTGGCGCCAGCAGTTTCTTCATCGGACTCGTGTCCACAGAGCCACCTATCGATACCATTGCTGTCATTGACAGTCCCACCAATATTGGAGGCGCCCAACAAGAGATCCCGGTGGAACCGTCGGGGTACGCACTCCCAAGTCGGATCCGTTCGACGTGATTCTCCAGATCATTAACCTGACCGAACAGTTTCCCTTGTTAAGCTGGATCGGAAGCGACCCGCAAATTCAGAAAATCTATCGCCACCTCACCCTGAGCCTGCTCAGGGACGCGCGAGATCTGGTCGAATTGGGCGACCCTGATACTGCGGCCGATTTGTTGAACATCCTGCTCCTCAAGGTGAATGGCCAGCAAGGCAGTTGGCTGCAAAACAATCCAAACTCTGGGTTGGATGCGCAAACCTTGCTCTACGAGAACGTCGCCACCATCCTCAACCTCCTGCAGCCGGAATCACCCATTCCGGTATACCCGCCAGCGCCCGCCGCACCGGGGACATAGACGAAAACGGAATAATGAACCTTTCTTAGGCTTGCTTCATTTCCGCGCGGCAAGCTGTCGGACCGTCGCTTCCAGTTCATTCAACCGTTCGGCCAGTAAATCGTTTTGTTTTTCGAGGGAATCCACTTTATCGGCTTTTCCCTTCAGCTTTTGTATTTCCGCGTCCTTTTCATTGAGCTTCAGGTTCATGCCTTGAATGGCGGCCAGCGCTACACCGCTCTCGTCTATGACGGAAATGTGCTTGTCTTCCGCGCATAAGTGGAAGGCGGCTTGAAAATCCTGGGCCATCGGGCCAATGTGTTGCACGTCTTTGCTGTCCGTCTTGTAATTCCATTGCGTCACCGGCAGCGCCGCCACCCTGGGCAACACGTCGCGCGCATCGATGGCGGTGAAGTTCTCCTTGGCATCGCGGTCGCTGCTCACCGCAACGCCATTGGGCAAAGAGAGTGCCCGCCAGCCAAGTCTCCGTGTGAACTCCTTGCGTGCCGATGCGGATGATGCTCTTGTCACCGTCAACGCCATCATTTCCGATGTCGATGTTGTTGTTGCCGGAGGTGAGGTTGTCGCCAGCCGCGTATCCCAACGCAATGTTGTTGAAGCCGCTCTCGAGGAAATAAAGCGCAAAATACCCATCGGCGGTATTGAAGGAGCCCGTCTCGTTTAAGAAAAGGGCCTCCTCGCCGTTGGCCGTGTTGAACGATCCCCTGGGACGACATTGGGCGCTACGCTGGCATTCTTACGCCTCGCCCCATTGAATGCAAATCGAAAGTGGCGTTATCGATTGAGGCGTGGCGAGCATGCCCAACGCAAAAAATGAGCCATTACGGCGTCACGGCGCGGTAAAAACGGAGCGGGAATGTCCCGGCTGCGGAATCGGTGTAGGTGAAGGTGAACGTTCCAAGTCCCGGAGGGTTGGTGAACACCGGGACCCACTGCAGTAAATTGGTCGAGGCGGCAAGGACCACCGGCCCTTGCCCCGGCAAATTTGTCAACTGCAATATCATTTTCCCTCCGGAATATTGCAAAGCATTGGGGCCAGTGACGAACGACAGCGGCAAAGTGGCGATCGAGAGCACCGCGACCAGACTGGTCACGGATCCGGAGGTGTTGGTGACAATCACCTGGTAACTGCCCGCGTTGGCCGCCCCGGCATTGGTGACGTTCAACGGATTGCCTTGCCCGCCGGCGAGAGCGGAACCATCGAAAAGCCAGCGATAGCTCAGTGTTCCCGCGCCGACCGCGCCCACGCTCAAACTCACATCAGCGCCGGCCGCGACCGACATGCTCTGCGGTTGCGCAGTGATCACCGGAAATGGCGATTCAGTCCCGCTGAGCGCGAAGATGCCAGTGGCCGCGGGGCCGGCGGGCATGGTGAATGACACCGAAGTGATGGCCCTGGTGTGCAAGCCGAGCGATTGCAGATCGATGGAAGTTTGGTACAGGGCTGGATAATAGGAGGATGATTCAGCGACCAGGAACTCACTGCCATCGCCCGTGACCTCGACACCGAATCGCGAGATAGCCGTTCCTGCGGGCGCGCCGCTGATCACAAAGTAATTTCCCGCATTGAAGCTGATGGGCGAGCTGCTGCTGCCGTCGGCGAAATGAATCACCAACGAACCGTTCCCGCCGCCGTCCGCCGAAGCCGCCAGGACGGACAACGATTTGTAAGCCGACGGCGCATTGAGAGTCAGCGCGGCCGAACTGGCGCTGGGGGTCAAGTAGAGAACATTGCCGCTGGTGTAAGGGCCTAACTGAAATGTGGTCGCATGGTCCACCGCGCTGGTAAACAGTCCGCCTTGCGGCAATCCTTCCGCCGCCATGCCGCCTTGAAGATTGGTGGCCACCAGCCCGTTCTCGTAGAAACAAAATGATTCCCCGAAGACAATGGCGTTTTTCGGATCAAAGGCCGTCGCGTAGAGCGTTGAATTGCCTCCGATGGCCGCGCTTTCCACCACCACGTCTTGATTGTATCCCGAAACGGAAATCGGATAATCGGCGTTTTCCACTGTCAAGGTGAACGGCACGGGTTGCGCGAGATTGCTTCCAAGATTGGTCATCCAGAGGGTGGCGTTATTGGTTCCCGCGGCCAAACTGTTCGCAGCCGCGTTCAAACTGATCGTCAGGATGGAGGCCCCACCGGGTGCCACGGTCCCGCTGGTGGAGGTTGCGCTTAACCACGAGTTGGAATTGGCCAGTGTCCAATTTACCGCGGCCGCGCTCGTGTTGGTCAGGACAAAGGCCTGGCTGTAGGCGCTGAAGGGACCGCCAACGGGGCCGATGGCGCTGAAGCCCGTCTCAGGAATCGCCAGCAGCGGGGGTGACAAGACGAAATTCGCTCCCCAAACATTGCCGCTGGAGCCGTTGTAAGTGGAGGTGCCAGTCGAATAGGCGTCGCTGGCCGGCGCGTCTCCGGCGTTGGTCACGGTCAAGGTGTAATCCGAAGCCGACGGAAGACGAGCCAGCGCGTAGATGCCGTTGCTATCGGTTGTTGCCGTGTAAGTGCCGCCGCCCATCTGCAACGCCGTTATGGACGCCCCGGAAATGGGAGCGCCTGTTGGGTCGGTGACTCGCCCGCTGATGATTTCGCCGGCGCCGCTGGCATAGACATTATAAATGCACCCAATGACCATCGTAAAATCGCCGCTGTCGGATGTATCGATGGCCGGGAGCGAATACCAGATATCGTCGTCGCCACCCCAACCCGTGTTCAAATGATGAAAAAGAGTCGAGGCACTATACCCATAACCGTCAGCCAGGAGGCAGTGTCCGCTGTCGGGTTCGATTCCGAGCAAGACGGGCAGACGGGCGTCAAGGCTGGGGTTGATCATGGACAGCAAGTTCGTCCCGCTAAGGCCATTGTTGTCGTCCTCGTTATAACTGGCGCTGGCAAACTGGAAGACGTTCGTCAGGGCTTGCTGCGCGAGGTAGAAAGCAGCGGACGAACCGCCTGACTCGTAGTCCATGCTTACCGCGACGCCGGCATCATAGACCAAGGCGCCGACTGCTTCGGCTTGCGCGAGGGCGGGCACATTGGGAATTAAGGGCATATTGCTCCACTGGTAAGGTCCGCCCGCCCCGTCGCCACCGAGCAATGTTCCCGTTGTGGCGGCGCCATTAACCGTAATTGGAAAGGTGTGCGCGCCGACGCCCGTCGTTGGATATTGAAAATAATACATGACCTGCGCCAGGGCGGTGGCAACGCAGCCGCACGGATCATTATTTGCGTCACCGTTGGTGCCGGGCGGCGTGAAGTAATTGTAGCAGGCCAAGTTACCGCTCTCGTCCGTCGTCTGATTCCAGAGTGTCCGCACAAAAGGGGCCACCCAGACTTGTGAAGCGGTCACGATGTTGCCATTGGTCTCGCTATCGGGCGGGCTGGAATCGCCAGGACCCCCCAACAGAAGCCGTTTCCATTTGGCGCGGCGTTTTAGAGCGGCTGCGTCCGCGCCGCCTGCCCGGACGCGAGCTAGACGGCGAGGCAGATCGCGATTCACCAGCACGGCCGCCGTATCGGCAGCCAAAGGGTCGAACTCTCCGTGGGCGGAAAAAGCAATGATCGGCTCTATCCTGTCGTCCGCTGACACAATGGCATAGCCGTGGGGCGCAAGATGAACCACGTAATAAGCCGCGTTGCCGGACGCGTCTTGAACAGCTTCCGTTGATTTGATAGTTGTGGAAAGAGTGTTTCCCAGCGGGCGGCCATTGATGTGCAGCCAACCCTTGAACGCGGTAGCGGCGGTATCCGCATTAACCGGGGCGGCGAAGGCTCTGTCAGAGTGAATGGTCAACCATACGAACCCAATCACCACCACCAACGGGCTAAATCTCGTGTGAGCCATGCGCCAGGAACATTACTCCGTCGAGCGCGGGCTGTCGAGCGGAAGAAAAAAACCGCCGAAGCCTTCCAACCGGAGTCGAATCAACCGGCCACGCTGAGGTGTGGGGTTCATATCGATTCGTGGTACGAGCAGGGGGTTTTGCTTTATTTCCGCGCTGCAAGCTGTCTAACCGTTCCTTCCAGTTCGTTCAATCGTTCTGCGAGGAATTCGTTCTGCTGTTTCAAAGTTTGAATCTCGCCGTCCTTGGCCTTGACCGCTTGCTGCGTTTCCTCAAGCTTCTGGTTCAACCCTTGAATGGCCGCCAGCGCCACGCCGCCCTCGTCCACCACCGAAATGTGCTTGTCGTCCGCGCTCAATTGGAAGGCGGCTTGAAAATCCTGCGCCATCGGGCCGACGTGTTGCACGTCTTTGCTGTCCTTCTTGTAATTCCATTGCGTCACCGGCAAGGCCGACACCCTGGCCAACACGTCGCGCGCATTGACGGCGGTGAAATTCTCCTTGGCATTGCGGTCACTGGTCGTATTGAAAGAATCACCATAAACATCGCCCGTCAGATAAGTCGCCGACTGCACTCCTTCCGTGCCGATGCGGATGATGGCAGTGTCATCGGAATTGCCCTCGTTGCCGATTTCAATGTTGTTATCCCCCTTGGTGACGTTATAGCCGGCGGCGTAGCCCAGCGAAATATTAAAGCTGCCGCTGGCGAGACTTTCAAACGCAAGCGCCCCGTCAGCCGTGTTGTAGTCGCCGCTAGCGAGGGAAAAAAGGGCATAGGCGCCATTGGCCGCATTGCCGGAGCCATTCGTGTTATATGTAAGCGCCGCGTCGCCATTGGCCACGTTGTCGGAGCCGGTCGTGTTTTCGAAAAGCGCGTCCACGCCAGCGGCTATGTTGTTGGAGCCGGTCGTGTTGTAGTAAAGAGCCTCACAACCGTTGGCCGTATTGTCATAGCCGGTCGTGTT
>PLIU01000127.1:18994-24534 GCA_003140095.1 Verrucomicrobiales bacterium
ATGGCCGTGTTGTTGGAGCCGGTTGTGTTTTCGGCAAGCGCCTCGGCGCCGATGGCCGTGTTTTCGGTGCCGGTCGTGTTGTCGGAAAGCGCACCATTACCAATGGCTGTATTGCCGGTGCCCTTCGTGTTCGATTGAAGGGCCTCGAAGCCATCGGCCGTGTTGCCGGAGCCGGTCGTGCTGGAGTAGAGCGCGTTGAAGCCATTGGCCGTGTTCGCGATGCCGGTCGTGTTGGAGTAGAGCGCCTGGCAGCCAGTGGCTGTGTTGTAGGTGCCCTTGGTGTTGGAGTAGAGCGCCAGGAAGCCATTGGCCGTGTTTTTGGAGCCGGTCGTGTTGTAGAAAAGCGCTTGATTACCCGTGGCCGTGTTGTTGGAGCCGGTCATGTTTTGGTTAAGCGCTTGGAAGCCAATGGCCACGAGGCCATTGCCAATCGTGCTGTTTAGAAGCGCGTAAGCGCCAATGGCCGTGTTGTTGGAGCCGGTCGTGTTGAAGTGAAGCGCCGAGATGCCATCGGCTACGTTGTTGGAGCCGGTCGTGTTGTTGTAAAGCGCCTGGACGCCATCGGCCGTGTTGAAGGAGCCGACTGTGTTCGAGGCGAGCGCATCCGCGCCAATGGCCGTGTTGTCGATGCCGCTAGTGTTGCTGTAAAGCGCCGCGTAGCCATCGGCCGTGTTGAAGGAGCCGGTCGTGCCGTTGTAAAGCGACTGTGCGCCAGTGGCCGTGTTGTAGGAGCCGCTGCTGTTGTTCAAAAGCGCGGACCAGCCATTGGCCGTGTTCCAGGAGCCGTTTGTGTTGTTTTGAAGGGCACTAGAACCGTTGGCCGTGTTCGCGACGCCGATGGTGTTATAGAACAGCGCAGAATAACCATTGGCCGTGTTGTTTTTGCCGCTCGTGTTGGAGTAAAGCGCGTCATCGCCACTGGCCGTGTTTTTGAAACCGGTCGTGTTGTTGGCGAACGCCCCGTCGCCAGTGGCCGTGTTGAAAAAGCCAGTCATCGTCAAATTGCCCACGTTCACACCGCTAAAGAAATTTCCAGCGCCGCCACCATACAAAAGGAGATTGGTGCCGGAGTAAATGACGTCTGGACTGCCAGGAGACGGTGCGAGCAAAATCAAGGCGCCGCCGAGCGTGATCGTCCCGGCTGAAAAGTTCCCGCTGCTGTCGCGACTGACTATGGTGCTGGCCGTGTTGGAGCTGGTGGCGGCGTTGGCCGCGGCAACTCCAGTGGCGACATTGGCCGCCGATTGGCCGCCCACACTCGAAACCACCGTCGCGCTTTGCGTTCCCGTCACATCGCCGGAAAGCGCACCAGTAAAAAAGGCCGCCGTCGCTGCGCTGCCGGAGAAGGTGGCGTTGGTGGCCGTCACAGCCACCGCGGCGTTCGATGCGAATAGGGCATACGGCGTGGGCGCCAATTGCTGGCGTGGACTCAGGGTGGTGAAGCGGCTGAGGCCGTTGGTCGCCACGCCGATCTGCAACCAGTCGGTCTGGCCGGTGAACACGCCAGGGCCAAAATCAATCAACACCGTGAACAGGCCATTGGTGACGCCGACCGCGCCGTTGGTCACCGGCCCGGCGACAGCGACCCCGCCGGTGCTGTTGGTGAACAACGTGAAGGCCAAGTCGTAAGTGCCGCTGGCCGGACTGCCGTGGTCCTGGAGTTGTCCCGCATAAGAGAAGGCCGTGCCCTGGGCGCGGGCGGAGGAGAGTTCAGAGTTAAGAGCGAAAAGTGCCAGCAAGGCCAGCACGAACAAGGAATTGTGCAGTTTGCTTTTCATAAGAGTTGACGAATTGCATTTGGTTCACTGGGACGACATTGGGCGCTACGCTGGCATCCTTACGCCTCGCCCCATCGAAATGCAACTCAAAAGTGGCGTCATTCAAAAGTGGCGTCATTTGCTTGACGGAGCTCTCAAGCAGCCATCCATGCCGGTTTGAATGAAATCATAGGAAAATCCCATTATTTTGTGTGGGATGTCGTTTCCACAAATTGCTTAAGACTCTGGGGCAATGATTTGCGTCCAACCCTCCACAGCTTTTGATTTTGCAAAGGCTGGAGTTTTCGGAAAGCTCTCCCAACTCCTCGTGCGTGAGGTTCAAACGCGTCCGGTTTCCTTCCGCAAACAATTCAAAGGTCACCGTTGAATCACCCTCATATCCTTCATAACGCCAACTGTGGACCAGCTATTTGCCGGGAATGACTTCCAAAATCTTGCAATGATGAGCATAGATGAAGCCTTCGTGTTCGAAGGTGAACTGAAATTCAAAGCCCACTTCCGGCTTGAATTCCTTCGGGTCGAAATAGGGAGAAAGTTTGGCAGCCACGTACGTATCCATCTTTTCGGGTCGGACCGCTCCGCGATGACATGAAGACTGGGCCCGTGCGATGGAGGCACACTGGCCCATCAATTGTGCGAGGCCCGATAGAAAACGGCCGGTGCGTCGGCGGGGGGGAGTGTTAGTAAACGACAGCAAGGTTGTGGTGGCGATGTTGCTCACGATTGTTGTCCAGTTCGCAGGATCAGCGAAATTATGACAAGACTGAATGGTGTAGCCATATCCTGGTTCAGTCGGCGAATCGAAGCGGAATTGCCCGCCCGGAAGCAAAGGCTGTGAATTTGAGGGTTCTTTCTAAGGTGCAATCAGGAACCACGTACGGCTCGTCGTCCTCCTGTTCTTGGTGCTGGCTGTTCATCTCGCATTGGAATCTCCGGATCAAATCGCGGGTTTCCTCAATGTCCCGGACAGTCAACACCAAATGGTCAAGGCGGTCGATTTTCATGGCAGCATTTTAACATATGCGCATTGCGTCCCAATCCAACGCTGCGTTCGTCCACCAGTTGATAAGAAGCAGAGTCCGTGAAGTTGAGGGAATTCTCCGCATCGAGAAACTTGAACTACTGCCCTGCCGGGCGCGGAATGATGATCTTTTGCCCAATGTGCAGGCGATTCCAGTCCACGTTGGGATTAGCGTCCATCGCCACCTTCAAGGTGATGGTCTTCCAGCCCTTGCTCTTGAAATCGGCATTGTACGCTTTGACGATGACGGAAAGGGAGTCGCCTTCCTTAATCGTGTAGGAAATGTCGCTTCCGGTGGCGGGTGTTTCGGTCTCCGGCGGCGCTTTGGGCGGCGGCAGGCGGGCGGACGGGCCGGCGCCGGCCAGGGTCCTCTCCAATCCGCCGATGGTTTTGCGGATTTCCTCCGAGATGGCCTGCTTGTCTTCCTGGCGCTTCTGGTCCACTTGCACGATTTTGTCCGCCAGGCGCTTGAGATCCTCCTGCACGCCGGAGTTGTTGCCGGCGCCCTGTTGTTGACGCAGATCGTCGATCTTCTGTTCGAGGGCGGCGATTTTGGCCTTCAACGATTCGTTGTCCATTTGCAGGGCTTNNGGCGTCCTGGGCCAGGGAGCGACGGCCCGCCAGAGAGAGTGCGATGGCCAGCAGAATGAAAGCGCGTTTCATAACCGCGAAAATAAGAGCGCACCGCGGCAAGTTCAAGGGACAAAGAACTAATTTTGTTTTCTTTTCCGGCGCGGAGTCTTTACAACAGAGATTGCAAATGAAGACTTTTGCTGAACTGGGGTTCCCAGGGAGACTCATTGCCGTCGAAGGACTGGATGGTTCTGGCAAATCCACGCAAATTTACCTGCTCAAACGCTGGCTGGAGTTGCAGGGGCTAAAGGTCTTTTTCAGTGAGTGGAATTCCTCGACGCTGGTGAAGAACGCCACCAGCAAAGGCAAAAAACGCGAACTGCTTTCCCCGACGACTTTCAGCCTGATCCACGCCACCGATTTCGCCGACCGCTACGAACGCCAGTTGGTGCCGCTGTTGCGGGCCGGTTATGTTGTTTTGTGCGACCGTTATATTTTCACGGCCTTCGCCCGCGACACCGTGCGCGGCTGCCCGCCCGAATGGGTGAGGGGCATTTACAATTTCGCCGCCATGCCCGACTTGGTGTTTTTCTTCAAGGCGCCGCTGGAGATTTCCTTGCAACGCATCCTGGACGGGCGACCGCAATTGAAATACTTCGAGGCCGGCATGGACCTGCGGCTGTCCAGCGACCCCTACGAGAGCTTCCGCATTTTTCAGGGCCGGATTCTGGAGCAATACCTGGCCATGAGCGCGGACTTTAAGTTCCTGGTGGTCGATGGCAGCCAGCCCATTGAGGCGCAGCAGAACATCGTGCGCGACTTGGTGGGCGCCAAGCTGGATTTGAGCCAATTCGTGCCACATAAACGCCCCGCAAAACGATGAAAGCCTCCCGCCCGGCATCCCTCCGCAAGCACCACCCGGGCATCATCGTGCCCAAGTGCAAGCCGCGCCGCTTTTACGGCCAGGGAGTGCCGGAAGTGGACCTTTCCAAGCTAGCCGGCAAATTGATTGTGGTCGAGGGCGCCGACGGTTCCGGGCGCTCGACGCAAATCGCGCGGCTGGTGGCATGGCTGGAAGGAAGCGGCCACGCCACCGTGCAGGTCGGGTTGAAGAGGTCCACCTTGGTCAGCGAGGAGTTGGATCAGGCGCAGCAGGGGAACATCCTGAGCCACACGACGTTGAGTCTTTTTTACGCGACCGACTTTGCCGATCAGTTGGAGAATATTATTTTGCCCGGCTTGCGGGCGGGTTTGATGGTGCTGGCCGACCGTTACATCTACACGCTGATGGTGCGCGACATGGTGCGAGGCATGGACGAGGCTTGGCTGAAAAACCTGTACGGGATTGCCTTGGCGCCGGATGTAGTGTTTTATCTCAATGTGCAGCCGCAAGAATTGATTGCGCGCAATTTCGCCAAAAAACAGGCGCTGGATTATTGGGAAAGCGGCATGGATTTGGGGCTGTCCCGCGATATGTTTGACTGCTTTCTGCAATATCAGGCGCTGGTCGCCGCCAAGTTCCGCGAAATCCAGCGGACCTACGGCTTTACCATTGTCGATGGGCACCGTTCGCCGGAGGAAATCAATGTCGAGTTGCGCCGCCGCATCCAAAGCGTGTTGGAGGGATGACATGAAGAATTTTCGCCTCAAGCCGTAATATGGCCGACGCCACTGCCAAAACGGATTACTTTGTCGGCGTCGATCTCGGCGGCACCAAGATTTTAGCCGGCGTGTTCGACGACAAGCTCACCTGCCTGGGCCGCACCAAAATGAGCACCAAGTCCGAACGCGGCGCGGAGGAAGTCCTCGATCGCATCGCCCGTTGCGCGCGTGATGTGGTGGATGAGTGCGATTTGGACTTCAAGCAGGTGCGCGCCGTGGGCATTGGCGCTCCCGGAGCGGTCGATCCGGAAACCGGCCGCGTCATCTTCGCACCCAACCTGCAATGGCAGGACGTGCCCCTGAAGAAAGTCATCGAGAAGCAGTTGGGGGTGCCTGTGGCGGTGGAGAATGACTGCAACAGCGCCACCTTGGGGGTTTTTGAGAAGGAACTGCAGTCCAAGCCGCGCTACATGGTCGGCATTTTCATCGGCACCGGCATCGGCGGCGGTTTTATCCTCGATGGCAAGCTTTATCCCGGCATCGGCGGCACGGCGGCGGAAATCGGC
>PLIU01000084.1 GCA_003140095.1 Verrucomicrobiales bacterium
CCCACAGATTTTGCTGAGGAGGCCCTTTTTGTAGGGCGGCATCGTACATTCCCCGCACACTTTATTCACCCCGTTCGCCTCCAGGCGTCGGGAAAATCGGCAATGAAATAATCTTGATCGCGAACCGGGGGTATTCATTCTTTGGCCGCATATGCTCCTCCTCATATGTCGACGCAATTTTTCCGGTGATGTTGGGGCTTGGGCTAATGACTACCGCGCGCGAACCGGTCACCAACATCTATCATGGAGTGACGGCGGTGGACGATTACCAGTGGCTGGAAGACGCCACCAACCCCATCGTGCGTGACTGGACCCGTCACGACGGCCACTGCCGGCCACGGCATAGGTTCCTTGTTGAAAGATCGCGTGGCGCAAGAAGCCGATATTTACGCCTTTCTCTTTCAGGAACTCGGCGTGCACACCTCGCCGTGGATGTTCAAATAATGAAGTTCGCAAAAATGCGGGCGCGATTGCAACGCTGAAGTCATTTTTGGGATTCCTCCTCACAATAAACGGCTCGGGCATTCAGATTCATAAAGTATGCCTTAAGGTAATGGGGTGAATACCCCATAGCGCTCACAAGTCCTTTTGCTTATGTTGTCTTTATTGAATTGAAATGACCTTTGACAACGGAGCGTAAGCCAATCCCAGCTAAGGAACCACGCCCAACCGTGGCTCGTGACGAAGGCGAGATAAAGAAGATCAATAACGCGCACAGCCATGATGCAATTGACCAAGACCGACTTGCTTGAAAGGGCGCTCGCCATGAACGAGGCGTTGACGTTAGGATCGGTGCGCCAACATGAACTCACCGACGCCGCCGACTTGGCCAATGCCCTGCTGTTGGAGGAAATAAGCGAGCGCAAACAAGCCGAGGAAGCGTTGCATCGGGCGCAAGCGCTATTGACGAACCGGGCCGGTCAACTCGAAGGACTGGTGGCTGAGCGCACGACAGAACTGAGCGCGACGAACAAGCAGTTGGAAGCGTTCGTCTATTCCATCGCGCACGACTTGCGCGCGCCGTTGCGGGCCATGCAGGGTTATGCCTCGTTGCTTGTCCAGGAGGCCAGCGCAGCCTTGAGTGAAACGGGCCGGCAGCACGCCGCACGCATCAGCAAATCGGCGCAATTCATGGATGCCTTGTTGATTGACTTGCTCGCCTTCAGTCGCATCAGCCAGCAGCACGTCGAATTGACTCCAGTGAACCTCCAGACGGTCGTCGAGTCCGTGCTTTCCCGTTTGCACGAGGACATTCAGAAAAAGAACGCGCTGGTGGACAGTTCCGGGCCATGGCCGGTCGTTCTGGCGCATGAGGCAACTCTGGCCCAGGTCTTGTTCAACCTGCTGAGCAACGCCTTGAAATTTACTACGCCGGACGTGCCGCCGAAAGTGCGGCTGCGAGCGGAAGAACAAAGTGAGTTTATTCGCGTTTGGGTGGAAGACAACGGCCCTGGCATCGCCGCCGACCATCAAGGCCAAATCTTCCGACTCTTCACCCGCCTGGAGGGCGGGAAGCACGAGGGCACAGGCATCGGCTTGGCCATTGTCCAGAAAGGAGTCGAACGCATGGGCGGCCGGGTGGGCGTGGAATCCATTCCCGGTCAAGGGAGCCGTTTGTGGTTTGAGTTGCGCCCTTCCCGCTAGGTTTATGAACGAAAGACAAACCATCCTTCTGGTGGACGACAGCGATGATGATCTCGTTCTCATGCGCGATGCCTTCAAACAGGCCCAGTGCAGCCACCCCATCCAAGAAGTCCACAACGGCGAAGAGGCGATTGCCTACTTGAACGGCGAAGGCATGTACAATGATCGGAGCAGATTTCCGTTGCCGATAGTCATGCTGCTGGACCTGAACATGCCGAAGAAGAACGGCTACGAAGTCCTGACCTGGGTGCGCGCCCAGCCGGATCTCAAGCGCTTAGCCGTTTTCATCCTGACCGCCTCGTTGCGCAACGAAGACGTGGAGCGCGCCTTCTATTTGGGAGCGACTTCCTACCTTGCCAAGCCGAGCAATTTGGAAACGTTGGCAGCCATGATGCGATGCCTGTGCAATTGGATTCAGATCAATCATTTTCCCGCGCTCAACGAAGCGGGATGGAAGTGAGAGGCAGGCTTCGAAAGAGAACGAATTTAAACCACATTATGGTTCTATGGTTTTATCATTGACTTTGGCAGATACCGAGGGTCCAGCCGTTGCGCGCGCAGTATCTGATGCTGGGTCTGTTTGCGCTCGGTGATATTCGTCCACACGACGACGATTTCCGTAGGTTCGCCCTCGGCCTTACGCGCCAGCCGCCGTCCCTGTGCCGGAGGCGGTATTCGGCATTCCAGATGCCGCACTTGATGGTTTCTGAAACGCCGGCCATCGCCCGTTCACGATCCTCGGGAAGACGATGCCCTCCACCAATCGCGGTCGCACGATTCTTCCACCGTGAAACCGAGCAAGTGTGTGATGTTTTCACTGATGAATTGGGGACTCACGCGCCCGCCCTCCACCTTCAGTGAGCAGATCACGGCCGGGCTGTGGTTGAGCAGATGCGCCAACTGGAAGCGGGTCGCACTCAGCTCGGCGTTGGTTTGCTCCAAGGCAAGATTCTTCTCCTCCAGCTTGTCCACTAGTCACTGGTTGTATTCCTTTAGCACCTCGACTCCCGTCAGCGCCCCCGCGCACGGAGCCGCGTGTGGCTTGGCGATGACCTCGCGCAACGCGGCGATGATGACTTCGACGGAGGCGGCCTTATTCAAGCATTTGTTCGCGCCCACGTCGAAGGCCAGGTGGAAGCCGCGGCAGGCGGATCTGTTCGCGATGGTGGTGGCAACCGCCGCGCTCGCAGGCGAGCTTGGCCGTTTCATTCCGAACAACGCAGGCAGATTTCTTGCGGGCAGTTCTCCCGCGCTGGGTTCTTGCCTTTTCAGCCAATGGAAGGGTCAAAGTCAAGGCACAACCAGCCGGTAGAATTGATTTCCCGTCGGCGACGACGCCACGTGCTGATACTGATTGCTGACGACATTGAAAGGACCCGGCACCGTCGTCCAGTTCGTCGAACTCAGACTCGACGATTGCTGCAGCGAGTAACCGCCTATTGCCGTCGGCCATGTGATGACCACGCTGCCGTTGCTTTCAGCCGCCGAGAGAACTGGGATTGGCGTGAACGAGAAGTTGGCAATGGTTTGAATGGCGGTGGTGCCGCCTGTGGCTGCCGTGAAGCCGATGAAAGCTGAATCGCCGCCCACAATGGCAGACAATGGGCCCACAACGTAATTCGTGGTGTAGGTGTCGGACGGGGTGTTCGTATCTGTCAACGTCACAGTGAGATTGTTTCCATCATAAAGAATGTCGTATCGGATGCTGTCGCCGCTAATTACAGAAACATTGCCCGTGGGGCCATAGAGATAGCCGCCGGGGAGAACACCTAAAGACCCCTGCCCATCGGAGGCAAAAGCAATTCCCGGAGCGTTGTCACCATTATTGTAAAGTTCCGTTGCCAACGCTACACTGTTGGTGAGTTGGTAGTAACCCAAACAGCTTCCAGATGCCCCGTTTTGCAGAGCAGAGGCTCCGGCGGCCGAATTCTGGAGACAGATCGTAAAGCCATCCGCCGTGGCGTTAGCCGTTCCATCGCTGCCAACATCTGTATAAATGAAGGAAGCTTTAAAGGCGCCAATATACATCGGATAGTCGAAGAAGAAGCTCGTGACTTCGTTATAGTTTGTATCGGTCAACTCAATGACATTGTTGGTGATGAAGGTCCCTTGCGCAGGGCTCACACCGTTGTTAGTCATGGTCCAGCCCGTGCCATTCGTATTAAATGTCGGTTCGAAGGCAGAGACGACGCTCAACGCCGTGCTGTTGGTGGAGCCGTAAGCATTGCTGATGACGCAAGTGTAGCTGCCGACGTTGGTTGTTTGCAGATTGGTCAGCGTCAACGAGGCGTTGGTGGCATTGGCAATGGCTTGCGAGGTGTTGAAATACCATTGAAAACCTAAAGGACCGGGGCCGCTGGCGACGACACTGGCATTGAGTGTCCCCCCAAGCACAACGACTTCAATGGGAGCAGGTTGTCGCACGATGCCGGGCTTAAGCGCCGCCAGCGAGCCGAGAAACTGGACTTCGGCGATTTGAACACCGTTGGAAGCGGTGTCGTTGTCGTTGACGTTGGTGAAGATCAACTGATATGTGGCGTAAGCGGTGGTGTTGGCGAAGTCGATTTCCTTAAGGACTTGGTTGGTGATGTTGATGGGGCCGCCGGCGGCATTGCGTTGCGCGGGCAGAGCCAGCAGGCCGCCCGCAATGGGCGTAAAGTTAGTGCCGTCGTTGGAACCTTCCAGCAGGTAATCCGCCGGATCATCTTCCGGATGGGTGCTGGCGGTAAAGAGCCTCATACCTGTCACGATCGCGACGCCGGCGTTGGGTGTGACGGTGAAACCAACTGGACCGTCAAACGGCGCGAAGCTGCCATTCGTGCCAAAATTTTCGTATTGGTCGAGGGTATTGTCCTCCACGTTATTGACGAGCATGTTGAAGGCCGGCGGGACCGAGTTGTAAGGGAAGCCATTTGTGTTGTTGAAGTCAGACAGAAGGTCGCCGGGTTGCAGAACGTTGCCGAAGGTCGATATAGGGTCGCCTGCTCGCACCGGGCCATTGGCCGTGGAGGTCAGGATCGTCAATGGCGCCGCCGGGCTCGTGTTGGTAGCCGCGGCGGTGAAGATGACGCACTGGTACAAGCCCACATTGGTCACAACAACATTGCTAATGGTCAGGTTGGTGGTCCCGGACCCGGAGATGGTGCCGCCGTCGGAGAGGTCATTGGTGACGCCGCCGATGATGGATTGCCAGCGGAAAGACGGGCTGGCGGCAAAGACGGGCGTAAAGGAAAAGTTCGCCGTGCCGCCCGCCCAAACGTTTTGCGCCACAGTGCTTGCCACCGCCGTCGGCGGCGGATTGAAGATCAATTGAAAGCCATTGACATCGATTTCGTTGGCCACGTTGTTATTGCCGACCCCGGCCTGGGGATTGGGCATGGCGGTGATGGTGATGTTACTGCTCAAATCCGCTGAGACGTTTTCGAAAATGACAAAGTTCTGGCCTTCGACGAAGATTGCGGCCGGCGCGCCGATGCCGCTGTTGAGAGTGGCGGCGATCCCGTCATGGGCGGTGCCACTGTTGACCGAGAACAACGTGCCGGCGTTATTATTGAAGTTGGCCCCATAGAGAAAAAGCCCGTAGGTGTTGGTGCCGGCAGGAACGTTCTGCAAAGTAAACATTTCATTCGAGCCGGCGCCACTGGTTTCGGCGGATTCGAGCAGGAGGAAAGAAGGTGTGCCATCCGGGACAGCAGGCCCACGACCGGTCGGATTTCCGCTGTCCTCGCCGTAACCGCCCACCAGCAGCGTAACCTGGGTGTACTGGCCGCCGGAGGTGGCGTTGCCATTGATGGTCGGACCTGACGATGGCTTGGCCCAGGTAGTAGCACTAATAAGAGAAGTGCCGGTGGAAGAAGTCCAACCAGAGGCTGCATTGTAGCTGGCGCTGTAAGCGGCATAGGGGTTTCCCGGATTACCATACTGCAGAGGCCACGGGGTGCCAGAGCCAAAACCCCCGCTATAATACGCGCCGCTTCCATAAGCGCCTGTCGCACCGAAGCCATTCCAAATATTGTTGCCAGGGTCCGAATAGGCCCCCTGGCCGGCGAAAAGTTCGCTATAGGAATCACCGCCAGTAACACCGACAAAACCTACGAGCGAGGGAGTGTTGTGGGAATCGTGGAAATTGACCACTTGCGCCATGGCGCCGGACGCCAGCAACGCGGGGATGACGGTTGAACTGAGCAAGAGTTTTCTTTTCATAACAGGTGCGGTGAAGCCCAACGCGGGGGCAAGCCTTCACAAAGGCAACGATCCAATTTCAGTGCTTATCTCAAACTGGGGCCGAGTATTTCAGCTTTTCGGCCCGATGCAAGCGAAATTCAGTGGTGTCATCGTTCGCGATGAAGTTTTCGCCGCCCATGGGCACCCATTGTTGTTGAGGCGCCATTCAAAACTGCCATTGCACGCCGAGTTCGTAGAAGATGTTTTGGCCTAACTTGAGTTGGGCGGTGCGCCCATCGACGTTTTGACTAAAATCCCCCAGGTATTCGAACTGCGCGCCGGTGAAAATAGAAGTCGAGTGGCAAATTCGATACGCAAAACCAGCCTCGGCGTAAGCGCCCGCCACAAAGCCCGTGCGGTTGTTGCCTCCAGAGACAGAGGCGGAACCTGGGCCGCTGTTTTCGTTAAAAGTAAAATGGCTGTCCACCAGACCGACCGCCAGTCCGCCGCCTCCTTGCACGGAAAACCGGTTGAATAACGGAATGTTGACAGAAGGGCCCAGCCGCAAATCAATCAGCGCCGCGTCCAGGTTGTGGCTGCCGGAGACGATCCCTTCGGTCGTGCCCAGCGAGCGTGAGATCGGCTCGCTGCCAAGGACCGGCCCGGGACCGCTGAAACTGCCCGTATAGGGGGCCTGGGGTGGAATGACTCCGTTCAACGCATAGGTGTCGGTGAGAGTTTCCAACTTCACGTTCATTGGATCATTGTCGCGCACCTGCAAGCGGGTATAGCCGGAGGCGATCTTGATGCCCCATTGGCCCCAACTATAATGGCCTATGTCACGGACGTAGTTGAAGTCGAATCCCGGGTTGGGATCGTCACTGCTGTGTTCTTCGCTGCCGCCTTCCGAACCTGTAGCATGCATGAGGACATCGCCACCGCTGATTTGCGACGCATTTTGATAGCCCCAATTCCAAGTCCGGCCTCCCTGGTTGCCGCTGCTATCCACATTGACGAATCCGTCGTTGTATTGATGGTTGAGAGCCAGTCCGGCGCCCGGTCCTGGCGGAAAGGCGGAACTGGAAGGTCCCGTGAAGACGGCTCGAATGTTAAAGCCCGCGCGAAAATTCAGGCCGAAATGGTTCCAGTCCGTCTCGGTGTCGTCCTGCGCGCAGACAAAGAACGGAACGAGGGCGAAAACGGCGCCGAGGCCGACCAGACGCAAGAAAGAAACAGGTGATTGCATGGTGTGCCTTAGGTGTCGTTAGTTGGTTTGTACGATGCGATAAAAGCGCTGGCCGGGAGCCCCGGGCAGGCTCTCCGTCTCGGGCGGCCCGCCATCGATCCATTGTGTGCGCGTGTTGGCGGCCACGATGGGAGGAGTGGCTGTCAGCCACGTCACCATGTCGCTGCTGTATTGCACGACGTAGGTATGCCCTGGAACGCTGGCAAATTCGATGGTCAACTGCCCCGCGCTCAGGAACGGCGCGGTGTCCAATTGCAAATAGGTTCCGGTCGGCGTCGGCACGGTGACGGCGGCGACAACGGTGGCGATAAAGTTGGTCGAAACAAATGGCTGTCGTGTGCTGTCATAATATTCGAGCAGGAAAACCACGTTGCTGCCGGTCACGACGGGCTGATTGTATTCGACATAGGGCACGCCGTTGGTCGTGCCCGTCGCATTGTAGAGCACAGCCGTGGACGACAAATCCTGCACCGCCACGCGCACGGCCGCGGCGGTCACCCCGCTCAAATTATTGAACTGCACGGTCTGCTGGTAAAGTCCGGTCTGCGGATTGAATACAATCGGGCCGTACTGGAGCGACACATTGGTCAGCGTGGCGGCGGTCACAGTAGTAACATTGCTAGCGGTGTTGTTGGCCAGATTGGTATCCGTTACGGGGGGCACTTCCGGGATAAGGGAAACGGTGGCGGTGTTGGTAATTTGGCCGGTCTGCAAGGGCAGGATCACGACCGTGGCCGAAGCGGAGCTTTGGTTGTTCAAGGCGCCGATATTCCATTGCACGCCGTTGGAGATAAGGGTGTAACCGCCCTGGCTGACGCTGGCGCTGAAAAAGGTCACATTGGCCGGCAAGCTGTCCGTCAGGACGACGGCTGGAGCGCTGTCCGGGCCGAAATTGGTGACAGTGAGGGTGTAGGTAAGTTGATTGCTGACCAACACTGGATTGGGCGCGCCGGTCATCGACAAACCCACATCGGCGTAAAGCGCCCCGGCGATGACGGGACTGATGACTGTGGCGGTAAGATCGGTGTTTGCTGGGTTAATCTCAGGTGTGGTGCTGGTAACCGTGGCAACATTGGTTAAGGTGCCCGCGACGGTCGGTGTGACTGTAATCAAGAGCACCACCGCTGAATCGGGGCTGAAGTTGGTGGCCGCGATGGTGACCAGGCCGTTACTGAGGATGGGCGCGCCAAATTCGCCTCCAGGATTATTGGTCAAGGAGGCGTCAACAAAGGTGACGCCCGGCGGCAGAGTATCTGTCAATAGAACATTGGCAGCATTGGCCACGCTGTTGGTCAGGGTGATGGTGTAAAGCAGGTTGCTGCCCACGGCGACGGGGTTGGGCGCGCCGGTGGCGGAGACAGCTAGGGTGGTCGGCGCCTGGCCAAAGCCAAAACTCAACAGGTTGGTCATGTTCGACGACACCACAACCGATTTAGTCTGAGCAGGGTAATTAATGCCATTGATGGTGACGGGTCCGGCGGTGACGGTCCATGTTCGGTTGGACCCACCCGCGCCGAGCGGCGCCTGGTTCAGAATGTAGTAACCGTTGGTCTCGGTGGTGGTGGCTTCTCCAAATTCACTGCCGATAAAGACGTTGGTCAAAACCTGGCCGGTGACAGCGTTGGTGACGAAGCCATCGATGGCGCCAAAGGCGGTTTCCGGAGCGCCAAATTCGGTGCTGATCGTCGCATCACAAAAGATGGTCACGGTCTTGCTCTGGGGGTTGAAGCCGGGCGCCGTGGCGGTCAGTGTCGTCTCGATCGGCGAATTGTTGTTGCCGACCGTGATGTTAGTCAAGATGAAGTTACCGTTGGTATCGGTCGTGGCATATAGGTATTGGCTGGAAACGGAGATGGTGGCGTTGGTAATGGGTTGTTGGTTGAGCGCATTGACCACGTTGCCGACAATGGTCGCTCCAGTGCAAACCTGGATCAACTCGATATTCACGGTATTGGTGAGGCCGTTCGTGATCGTGGTGTTGGTGTAAGTCGTCCAATAGCCGGTTTCCTGCGCATAAAAACTTTCGTAAGTGGGTGCGTTGCCTGAGCCGAGGGCTAGAGGGCCGCTGGCATACTGGCCATTGGTCCCCGTGTAAGCGTTGGCAATGCTCACGTACACGCCGGACACCGGCAGCCCGGTCGCCGCATTCAAGACCGTTCCCTGTACGGCGCCATTGCCGATGCGGAGAAGATTAAAGTTCTGCGTTGTCGTCTGGTTGGCATTGACAATCACATTGCTTTCACTGTCGAAATAATTGTTGGCTTCCGCGACAGCGTAATAGTTGGCGTTGGTAACGGCGTCAGTACCGACCAGAACATTGGTCATTAAGTAAGCGCCATTGGTGTCCGTCGTCGCATAGGCGATTTCGTAAATATAAACGGAGGCATTGGTGATGGGCAAGCCGGTTGACACATCATAAACGTGGCCGGTAAGCGAGCCATAATTGTTTGTGAAGGGGGGCGGGGGCGGAATCAAGTTGAGACTGAGCACAGCAGCATTGCCCACCTGGCCGCAGTTGGTCAGCGAGAGATCAGTAGAGACTGAGTAGAAGCCGTATGCGGATGCTTCAACGTACGCGGTTGTTGGGACATTGTCAGCCCCTAATTCCACGTTGGTAACCGTGTAAGTCCCATTGGTGTCGGTGGTCGTGTAATAAGTTTGGCTTGTGGAGACCGTCACCTGTATGTTGGTTGCGGGCAGCCCGTTGCTGGTAAAGAGGACGCTGCCCGTCACGGTCGTATAACAAATGGGTGTCGCTACCATGTTCACGACGGAATTGCTATTTCCTTGAACGGTTGTATTGGTGACAATCTCCCAGTATCCCAGCGGCGTCGTTTCAATTTCGTAAAAAGCAGGCGTATTGTCGGTTTCTAATGGCAGCGAGTTGAATTGATAGAACCCGTTGGTGCCCGTGACTGCAGTATATGAAGGATAATAGCCCTCATAGAATGCCGTGATGGTCACGTTGGTCAAGGGCCCGCCTCCTTCCGCAGTGAGGGTGCCACTGATGCTCCCCTCCTGTTCGCGAAGGATTTGCAGGTTGACAGTATTGGTGGCATCGCAGACGGCATAGGCGTAGTCGGTGTTCGCAGGCCAGTAATTGGTTTGGGTGGCGGTGACGCCATATTCCTGGGGCAGATTTTCCGAGGAAGACAGAGGAAGGTTGGTGATCAGATACTGACCGCTGGCGTTGGCGGTGGCAGGATACCCACTGGCGTTTACGGATGCGTAGGGGACTGGAAGGCCGGTTGTGGCGTCCGAGACAATGCCTTGAAATGCCCCGTAACAGATAGGCAAAAGCCCGAATCTTACCGACACACTGCTGGAGGCGGCATTGGTGATGCCTCCGCCCTCGGCACTCAGATCCAGGGTGAACGACCCGCTCGAGGCATTGGTGGCGGCGTCCAAAGTGAGCAACGAGGTTCCAGGGGGTGTGAGCGTTTGGGGCGAAAACGTGGCCGTGACGCCCGACGGCAAGTTTGTTACGGAGAGCGTGACCTCGTTGGTGAAGCCGTCGAACGGAGTCAATGTAACGACGAAGGATGCGCTTTGCCCAGGGACCAGGGTCAGCGAGCTTGGCTCGATGGTAAAAGTGAAATCCTGCGCCCTCGCTTTCTGGACGAAGCCTATGGCCAGGAAAACGATCAACAGCACGACACTTTTTTGACGCATTATGTTCATGGTTTCATGGAACTGTTGCAGACGAGGGGCGATTTTGGGCCATCCTCGTATTCTTGCAAGCTTTTTTTTGACAAAATTTCAGACCTCGGTGAATCAAAATTCTTGGGGGATGAGGATTTCCACTGCGCAGTTTTCGCCATCTTCTGTAAGCCTTTCAGAGTCAAGCAGAAGCAAACCAAGGGCGAAGGAGACGCCGCAAAGAATATGGAGTCCCACCTTTCATTTCTGTGCGACAAGTTGTTGCACTGTTGCTTCGAGTTCATTCAAGCGCTGGGTCAGTGAATCGTTCTGTTTCTTTAGATTCTGAATTTCCGCAGCCTGGTCCTGAATCCTCGTTTCCTTCTCTTCCACCTTTTGGTTCAACCCCTGAATGGCCGCCAGCGCGACGCCGCCCTCGTCCATCACGGAAATGTGCTTGTCGTCCACGCTTAGGTGGAAGGCGGCTTGAAAATCCTGGGCCATCGGGCCGATGTGCTGCACGTCCTTGCTCTCCGTCTTGTAATTCCATTGCGTCACGGGCAGGGCCGAGACCCTGGCCAACACGTCGCGCGCATTGACGGCGGTGAAATTCTCCTTGGCATGGCGGTCGCTGGTCGAATTGAAGGAATCACCATAAACATCGCCCGCCAAATAAGTTTTCGTCTGTGATCCCGGCGTGCCGATGCGGATGATGCCCGAGTCATCGGTATTGCCCTCGTTGCCGATGTCAATGTTGCTGCTGCCGAAGCTGATGTTAAAGCCGGCCTGGTACCCAAGCGCGATGTTGTTGTTGGCGCCTGTGATATTTGCAAGCGCAAACGCCCCTTCAGCGGTGTTGAAGTCGCCGGTCGTGAGCAAAAAGAGCGCGCTTACGCCATGGGCCGTGTTGTCGAAGCCGGTTGTGTTGTAGTAAAGCGCACCCTCGCCATTGGCCGTGTTGGTGCCGCCGGTGGTGTTGTGCAGAAGCGCCGCATTGCCGTCGGCTGTGTTGAAACTGCCGCTGATGTTGGAGAGAAGCGCACCCGCACCATTGGCTGTGTTCCAGTAGCCACTGGTGTTGAACCAAAGCGCATGATCCCCAATGGCGGTGTCGCCTGCGCCGTTCGTGTTTAATTGAAGGGCTTGATAGCCGATAGCCGTGTTGGCTATGCCGTTCGTGTTGAATTGAAGGGCTTGAAAGCCGATGGCCGTGTTATAGCCGATGCCGTCGTTGGTGCCGTTTCCGGCATTGTCGTACTGAAGAGCTTCATAGCCAATGGCCACGACTTGGTTGTCATTGGTGCAATTCTGAAGCGCGTAAGCGCCAAGGACCGTGTTGTTGGAGCTGCTCGTGTTGGAAAAAAGCGCCTCGTGGCCAATGACGGTGTTGCCGGAGCCGTTCGTGTCGAAGTTAAGCGCCCCGAAGCCAAGGGCGGTGTTGTTGGATCCCAGCGTGTTGCAGGAAAGAGCCAGGTAGCCAACGGCCGTGTTGAAGGCGCCGGTGGTGTTGCTCTGAAGCGCCTCAACCCCGATGGCAGTGTTGTTGGAGCCGGTCGTGTT
>PLIU01000080.1 GCA_003140095.1 Verrucomicrobiales bacterium
GTGCCTTCCTGCTCCAGCGGGTTTTGCGTGGCGAGCACCAGGAATGGATTGGGCAGTTCGTAGGTCGTCTCGCCGATGGTAACTTGGCGCTCCTGCATAGCTTCAAGCAGCGCGCTTTGAACTTTGGCCGGAGCGCGGTTGATTTCGTCCGCCAGAATGAGATTGCTGAAGATCGGGCCATGCTTGGTGCGAAATTCGCCGCCCTGTGGGTTGTAAATCATCGTGCCCACGATGTCGGCGGGCAGCATGTCCGGGGTGAATTGAAGACGCTGGAAGCGGAGGTTGACGGCGCCGGCCAGCGTTTTGAGCGAGAGCGTCTTGGCCAGGCCAGGCACTCCCTCGAGCAGAACGTGGCCACTGGTAACGAGCGCAATGAGCAGGCGGTCGATCAGATGCTTCTGACCGACAATCACGCGCCCTATCTCCTGTTGCAACGGGCGCACCCAGGCCGAAGTCTCCTGCACCGCATCATGCACCGCCTGCACGGCCGGATTCGGCCCGGCCTCCGGCGAAGCCGGTTTGGTCTCTGGCACCACCATGAGTTTCGGGCTTGGCCGCGCGGTGGGTCGGTAGCGGACGCTGTCGAAGGCAGCGTCCTTTGTAGATGGCGTGAGAGCGGGCAGCGTGGCGGTGGCGGCATCGCGGTCTTGANNCTAAAGGATTCCAATTATTGTTTTTCATATATTTTCTTCAAGCATTTGCTTTGTTTTTCGTTCACGGCATCACATCGACACCGCTTCGTTCTGTAGTAATAGACCATAGGTAGATGGCTGCGGGCTTTCGGCGGGATTACAAATTTGCAACCTTCACATGAACCATAAAAGGTCGAACTTGCTGCCCCATGGTCGGGTTTTACCCCATAGCGAAGCCGCTTCCGCCAGCACAAGATTGGTTGTTGGCATGCGTGCCGGTCGCGGGTGCCAACAATTTCCTAAAAGCGCCGGTGGATGTTTAAAGAAAACGAAAACGCAACACAGAGCACGAAGGAATGATTATGTTATACACAGCCAAAGCAATTAAGGATTACAAATTGAGCAGCCTTGATGGGGAAATCGGCAGGGTCAAAGAGCTTTATTTTGATGACCGGCACTGGACCATTCGCTATCTGGTCGCCGACACGGGAAACTGGCTCCCGGGCAGGCAGGTGCTGATTTCGCCCTATGCCCTGATCGCTGTAAATACAGACATATACAAAGACCAAATCGAAGTTAATTTGACCAAGAAGCAAATCGAGGAAAGTCCATCCTTGGACAGCGACAGGCCCGTTTCCCGCCAATTTGAGGAGAACTATTACGGGTATTATGGATGGCCGATGTACTGGGCCGGACCATATACCTGGGGGTATGAGCACAACCTCGTGCGAGAGCGCGCAAAATGGAGGGAATCCATCGAAGGCAAGAAAACGTGGAATCACCACTTGCGGAGCACTCAGGAGGTCAGAGGCTATCACATCCAAGCGACAGACGGCGAGATTGGTCACGTCGAGGATTTCATTATCGACGACGACACTTGGACGATTCGTTATCTTCTCATCAACACCCTGAACTGGTGGCCGGGAAAAAAGGTCCTGGTTTCGCCGCAATGGATCGAGCGTGTCAGTTGGGGCGAGTCGAAAGTCTTCGTCGATCTTTCCCGCGAGACGATCAAGCAGTCGCCGGTATTCATGGAGGAGTTTCTGCTGAGTCGCGATTATGAGGATGCGCTGCATCGTCACTACAATCGCAAGGGTTACTGGGTTGATGAACTGGTGGCCAAGTAGCACCGTGATTGAGAGAAACAAATATCCAAAGAACCATTATGCCAAGCAAATCCAAAACACCAAGCGAAGTTCTGGTGGTGGGAGCGGGTCCGGTAGGGATGTTTACCGCGCTTCGTCTGGCCGAAAGCGGCATCGGCGTCCAGTTGATCGATCAGGCGCCCTGCACGGCCGGGCACAGTTACGCGTGCGCCCTGCACCCGCGCACGCTCCAGTTGCTGGACGAGGTGGGTATTGCCCAAGACGCGATCAAGCTTGGGCATCTGATAGAAACGGTCGCATTTTACGAAGGCGCCTTTCAGCGCGCGGAACTCAAACTGTCCCTCTTGCCGGTGAAGTTTCCATTTGTGCTGGTTTTACAGCAAAACATCCTCGAAGATTTGCTGGAACAAAAGCTCAAGGAGAGGGCTGGCCTCGAGGTTCGCTGGAATCGTCGGCTGGCGGATTTGGCGATGAAGAACGGCGCTGCCATCGCCACCATTGATGAGCTGGCCATGGAAGGCAAAGGCTACAGCGTGCCACATTCTGAGATGGCCGTGAAAAAGACCGTGTCGGTCAGCGCGGATTTTGTGGTGGGCGCGGATGGCCAAGGCTCCATCGTGCGAGAACGCCTCGGCATTGACTACGCGCGGGCCGGCAAGCCGCAGCTTTTTGTGGTTTACGAATTTGAGACGAAGGCACAGTTACCGTCGGAGATTAGCATAGTGGTGGACCAGCACATGGCTGGCGTTTTGTGGCCGTTCACTCAAAATAAAGGCCGATGGAGCTTTCAATGGTTGCGGGCCAACGCCCCGGCCGACTTCCCACAGAAGGCGCGGAGTTCGTTCACCATCGTGGGCTCTCCTGGTGCCGAGGATAGCAGGCACCACTTGCATAAACTTTTGTCCGCCCATGCTCCCTGGTTCCAGGCCGAAATCAAGGAGGTTGGCTGGGCCAAGGATATTCAGTTCGAGCATCGACTGGCACGGCAATTTGGTCGGGATCGGGCGTGGCTGGCGGGCGATGCCGCGCATCAGACGGGGCCAATCGGAATGCAAAGCATGAACATGGGATTTCGGGAAGGCGCGGATCTGGCCGCCAAACTAACGAGGATTCTGCGCGATAAAGGTTCGCCAGATTTGTTGGAAACATACGATGTGGAACATCAAATGGAATGGGAGCAACTGCTTGGTTGGAAAGGCGGGCTCCAGGCCAACTCCGCGACCGACGCATGGATTCGCCAGCGTTCTGTGCGGATACCTGGGTGCATACCAGCTTCTGGAGAGGAACTGACGCTGCTTTTGCACCAACTGGGACTCGAATTTAAGCCCGCTCAACTGGAAAAGGTCGGAACGGAAGACACGGTGTCAGTTTAGAAGCAAGGTTAGCAAAAGAATCTTATGCGCTTGATTCGGAATATGTTCATAAAGTGGATGAGGGCGGCTTTCGCGGCGGCTTTCATCGTGAACGCGGACTTTGGCGCTGATTGACGGCTGGCCCGGGCCAGGCATCAAGGCCAGCAGCGCCACGATCACAATCGTGGCCACGCACGATAGACTATGAAACCCGACCCGACCCGTTTAACACCAGAGCAATTGGAAGCACTGCGCAGGCTGGACGCCTGCTCACTGGCCAACGCGATTGAAACATTTCATAAACGCCTGCGCAACGAAGGCTTTGTTGACCACTCCATTCGTTCCATTTTTCCACGCCTTCAGCCGATGGTCGGGTTCGCCGCGACCGTTAAAATTCGTGGGTCAGAACCGTCCACGGGTGGCGGCATTTATCCAGACCGTATCGATTGGTGGGACTACATCCTCTCTGTGCCCGCTCCCCGTGTGATTGTGGTGCAGGATTGCGCCCCGCGACTGGGAATGGGTTCCTTGCTGGGAACGGTACACACCAATATCGTGCGAGCGCTGGGCTGCGTGGGCGCGGTCACAAACGGCTCCGTGCGTGATATTCCGATGCTGGAGCGTTTGGCCTTTCCAGTCTTTGCCGGCAGCATCTGCGTCTCACACGCCTATATCCACATCTTGGAAATGGGCGAAACGGTCGAAATTGGCGGATTGAAAATTAATTCCGGCGATTTGCTTCACGGGGACATTCACGGGGTCCAGTCCGTTCCGATTGATATTGCCGCGAAAGTGCCGGCTGTGGCCGCCAAAATTATTGAGCAAGAAAACGAGATCAGCGCCATGTGCAAGTCGTCTGGATTTTCGCTCAAAAAACTCAAGGCGCTTGTTTCGAAGTATCCGGCCTGATCGGGCGAGACCATGAGCACGCCAAAAGCTCCCGAATCGAAGTCGGGGCGGTTGCGCAGCGTGTGGTTCATCAATTTCTCACCGGCACGCCGCGAAATCCAGAGCACACATAGGGCCGATGCATGTGAGGGAAACACCCCATATCAAAAGGGCGGCGCGCGGCGTACAATACCAACTGCGCTAAAGAAACGCGCCAAAGCGAAAGAATAAATATGATAACCAGAAACAGTTCCATCGTGGCAATTTATCCATCACATCCAACGGCCGAAGCGGCCGTCAAAGAACTACAGCAATCCGGCTTCGACATGAAGAAACTGTCCATTGTTGGACGCGACTACCACACAGATGAGCATGTGGTCGGTTACTACAACACCGGCGACCGCATGAAACGCTGGGGAAAAACTGGAGCTTTCTGGGGCGGGATATGGGGGTGGCTGTTCGGCTCCGCTTTCTTTTTTATTCCGGGCATCGGGCCTTTAGTCATGGCAGGACCAGTGGTGGGATGGCTCGTCGGGGCGCTGGAAGGCGCCGTCGTGGTGGGTGGATTGAGCGCGCTTGGGGCCGGCTTGTACGGCCTCGGCATTCCCAAAGACAGTGTATTACAATATGAGACGGCGCTTAAGACCGACAAGTTTCTTCTGATTGCCCAAGGTTCCGCGGATGAGATAAACCGGGCCAAAGAAATCCTCAACCGCACCAAGCCGGAGGCATTGGAGCATCATCAGTAAGTGCATCAGTGACTGAAGGCGCCAACAACCCACAGAAATAATCAAAGCAAAGAATTTATGAACATGAATAGGACGGCGGTTAGAGAAGATCACATCCAAGCTCAGATCAGAATCAGCCACGACGAAATCGCCCAATTGGCCTCCCAGCGATGGGAACTGGCAGGCCATCCTATTGGCCGGGACGCAGAATTTTGGCTCCAGGCCGAGGCGGAACTCTTGGCAGCCAAGCAGCGCGTCCGTTTGCCGGAGCCTGGCGCACTCCGACGAGCGCGAAGCGTGAAGCAGATCGGCCGATCACCGGAGCCCTTGCAGGATAAGAAACCCGAGCAAAAAGCAGTCCGTATGCAAGAGGAACCCTCCAGGAGACAATTAACATGAAACAAAACAGATCGTTCGCGCTATTGATATTCGTTGTCATTTTGGGCATTGGCGCCGCATTGGCCTACGCCAGATATAGAGTCGCTGGCAATTTTGAGGCGGGCGTGGTTGGGGTCGGCGCGTTTATTCTCGCCATTATTGTTTCCTCCGCAATTCAAGTCGCCGATCAATGGGACAGGGCGATAATATTGCGCCTGGGCCACTTCCACGCACTTAAGGGGCCGGGACTATTTTTCATCATCCCCGTTCTTGATGCGATTCCTTACTGGATCGATACGCGCGTCATTACGACAGGTTTCAAAGCGGAAAAAACGCTGACCAAGGATACTGTGCCGGTGGATGTGGATGCTGTGCTGTTTTGGAAAGTGGTGGACCCCAAAAAGGCGGCCCTTGACGTGGCCGACTATCAAAGCGCCATAAGCTGGGCCTCCCAAACAGCCCTGCGCGATGTGATCGGCAAGACCATGCTTTCGGACATGCTGGAGGGCCGGGACAAAATTAGTACCCTGTTACAAAAGATCATTGACGAGCGCACCGAACCTTGGGGCATAAACGTCATTTCGGTGGAGGTGAAGGATGTTCTCATTCCCGCAGGTCTGGAGGATGCGATGTCCATGCAGGCTCAGGCGGAGAGAGAGCGGCAGGCCCGCGTGATCCTGGGTGATGCAGAACGACAGATCGCGGAGAAATTTACCGAAGCTGGCAAATGCTACGAACACAATCCGATCGCCTTTCACTTGAGGGCCATGAACATGCTGTACGAGGGTTTGAAGGAGAATGCCACCATTGTCATCGTGCCCAGCACGGCCGTGGAAAGCATGCAACTTGGGGGGCTGGCCGGGATGACTGCGCTAACCATGGGCTTGGGCCAGGACCGCGCCAACGGACATAAGGAAGGCGAGATCAAGAAACAAATCGAAGACACAGTTCGTGTCAAAGAAATTCTCAACGGCACCGAGCCAAAGACCAGCCCATGAAAACAAATCGCATGAAAGACGGCGCCCTGACCGAAAATTCCGTTGGCATCGGCACGGTGACCCGGAAGATGGTGAGGGAACGCGCGGTGGAACTGGCGATCATCAACGACCGTTCCGCGCAGAATGTGTCCAAGGCCGATTGGGAACAAGCCAAACGGGAATTGACGGGGGAACCGAACACAGACCCAAAGGAGGCCGTGCTTGAATCAGCGCCCGAATCCGAACGCTGGGACCCAGTGCCGGGTTCGGAAGGCCGCAAAGTGTCAACAGCTCCGAGTGCCGATGAAGACGGCGAAGGGAGAAGCGACAACGAACGGCTTGTCGAAGAAGGCATCGCCGGAGCGGAGCACGATCAAGTGCGTCAGGCCAGCCTGAATCATGAGCGCGACATTTGATGCAGGGGAAGTCGCCAGAGGCGAAGTCCAGTTGACGCTGGACGCGATGCTGATCTACGAAGACTTGAGCACAGGACTGCGCGCCAAGCAGGTGCTCGAACATGCTGCGCGCCAGTTCCCGATGGCACCGAATCTTAATCTGGCCATTTGGAGGTTCGACGTGTTGCGGGAGCCTCGCTGGCGCAATACGACTCTGAACAAAGCGTCCGCAGCGGTTATCGGCGTGGTTTCTGCGCATGGGCAGCAAGATCTTCCCAAGGTGGCCAAGGGCTGGCTTAAGCAGTGGCTCAAGCGGAAAAGTGACGAATCGCGCGCCTTGATCGTTTCTCTCGATGATACTTCGCGAGACGGCGCTTCAGCAGCCCGAACGATTTCTTGGTTGCAAAAGGAAGCCCGGGCCAGGGATGTGGCGGTTCTCCCTCACTTCGGCGACACACCTCGTCGGAAGGGCGGTTTGGCGATGGAGGGCGCCGAAAATTCCGCTTCTGCAAAAACGGCGTTGTTGGCTGACATCCGGCGCTGGACGGAACGGCATTCAGACTGGGGGATCAACGAATAGCCCGACGCTGGCAGATGAGAAGGCAATGGTGAACAACAACTTCATTGAATTGAACGAAGCGAACTTCGAGCGGGAAGTCCTCAGTGCCCTGCAACCCGTGCAAGTCGAGTTTTGGGCCGGTTGGTCTGAAGCGAGCAGGGCGATGGCGCCACTGCTTGAAGCCGTCGCCAAGGACGATGCCGTGCCGGTCAAAATTGCCAGAGTGAATGTGGAGCACCACGAAAATCTGGCCGAGCAATACAGCGTCCGGGCTGTGCCCACACTGCTCCTATTCCACCAAGGCGCTGCGCAGGATCAGATCGTCGGACGAACCACCGCCAAAGCTGTGTGCGAGAGGCTGGAGAAAGTGGCGGCGCTCGAAATTACTCAAACGAATAAAACGCCATGAAAAATAAATGCGCGCTTTGGGCAACGGCGATAGCAGTCATTGTCTTGGGATTTTGTGTGGGGTCGTGCGAAAACAATTCATCCACTGTCCCGGAGGCGGAATATTCGACGACAATTGTCGGGCGCTGGCAAGGCACCGTTGGTGCCTCGAAAGAGACAATGTCAATCGATGGTGACGGCACTTTCGTTTGCCAACTATATCCGACCGGGTTCATTGCTAATACACTTTCTCAAGGTGTGAAAGGAACGGTTCACGGAACTTGGAAAATCAGCGGCGCAATCATCACTTTGAGAATCACGGGTGCAAAAAACGAGCGTTTGGAGAACACGAATGCCGCCAGCACGATCGTGGGGTTCAAGAAAGACGAAATCGTATTAAGATCTGACGGTGGTGGCACGTCGCCCTTCCACCGAGTGCGCGCTCTTTGAACCAACGCCTATAGGAAAACGAAAGCAAAAGCACGATATGATGGGCACGATGAAGAAACCACCTCAGCGCGAGTTGCGCGACTGCATCTCGGAGGTCTCCGCACTTGTCGACGTTCGGGCGGGCTCTCCCAAACCTTTGGGCACTCAGGAAATCGGCGGTGGAGTTAATTTCGCCATTTTCAGCCGTTACGCCCGCCATGTGCGACTGGAGTTCTTCGACTATCCAGAAGATGCCGCCCCCGGCTGTGCCATTGATTTTGATTCAGCTCGTAACCGCACCGGCGATGTCTGGCACATTTGGGTGAAAGGCATCACCTCCGGTCAATTCTATGCCTATCGCGTGGACGGTCCTTACGAACCAAATAAAGGACATCGTTTCAATTTCAAAAAGCTGTTGCTCGATCCATTGGCCACCGCGAATTCGCACCCGCCGCCGTGGGACTTCGCGTCCGCAGTGGGATACGACCCGTCGTCGCAGGGGAAAGATTTGACTCCCTCAAAGCTGGACAATGCCAAGACAATGCCGAAATGCGTCTTTGTCAACGATCACTTCGATTGGGCAGGAGACCAGCCGCCACGGCAGCTGTGGTCCAAGACGGTCATTTATGAAACACATGTGCGCGGCTTTACCATTCATCCCAATTCGGGCGTGGATCATCCCGGGACCTACCGGGGCGTGATCGAAAGGATTCCCTATCTCAAAACCCTGGGAGTGACCGCAGTGGAACTGATGCCCGTGCAGGAGTTCAATGAAACCTCGGTTACGCGCCAAAATCCGCAGACCAACGAACGGCTCAAGAATTACTGGGGCTATGATTCCGTGGCCTACTTTGCGCCCAAGGCTTCTTACAGCAGTTCGGGAGGTTTGGGCCAGCAGAAGCTGGAGTTCAAGGAAATGGTGCGGGCATTGCACAAGGCCGGCATCGAAGTAATTCTGGACGTAGTGTTCAATCACACGGCGGAGGGGAACGAACTGGGGCCGACGCTCTGTTTCCGCGGAATGGATAACGCGATCTTTTACTCGCTGGCGGACGACAAGCGCCACTACAAGGATTATGCGGGGACCGGCAACACCGTCAACGCCAACCATCCAGTGGTGCGGGATCACATTCTGGCCGCGTTGCGCTATTGGACAGTCGAGATGCATGTGGATGGATACCGGTTTGATGAGGCCTCGGTGCTCGATCGGGACAGTGCCGGCAAGTTGCTGGCCAAGGCCCCGCTACTCGAACGGATCGCCGAGGACCCGGTCTTCAGTGAAGTGAAGATCATCGCCGAAGCCTGGGACGCCGGCGGCGCGTACGAAGTGGGTCATTTTTCAGCGCGGCGCTGGGCGTCGTGGAACGGTCATTACCGGGATGAGGTCCGGTGCTTCTGGCGCGGCGACGATGGGATGCTCGGTTTGTTCGCCCAACGCATCTGCGGCAGCGCCGACATTTATTCCGCTTCCAGCAAAGGACCCGGCAGCAGCATCAATTTTGTCACTTGTCACGATGGCTTCACCCTGAATGACCTGGTGAGCTACAACGACAAGCACAATGAGGCGAACGGAGAAAACAGCCAGGATGGAATCAACGCCAATTACAGCCGGAATTATGGCGCGGAAGGCGGGACGAAGGACGCCGGGATTGAGTCCGTCCGAAAACGCCAGATCAAGAATTTTCTGCTGACGCTGTTCGTTTCGCGCGGAGTCCCAATGCTGTTGCGTGGAGATGAATTTCGCCGCACTCAAGGCGGCAACAACAACGCCTACTGCCAGGACAATGAAACCAGTTGGATTGACTGGACCGATCTTGAAAAGCATCAGGAAATTTTCCGGTTTGCCCAGGGCATGATCTCCTTCCGGCGCGCGCACCCGGTATTAAGCAAGGAGCAATTTTATAAGGACACCGAAATCCATTGGTTTGGCCCGCAAGGCGGATTGCCCACTTGGGCCGACCCGAAAAGGAAAAACTTCGGCTGTTTAATGCATGAAGATGGGCAACGCGCGCTTTGCCTCTTGTGCAATGCTTGCGCCGAGGCGGTTGATTTTCGTTTGCCTCCAATATCGTCCGAGGTTCAGTGGCATCTGGCGATTGACACCTATAGTGCGACGCCGCACGATTTGTTTGCTCCAGGCACGGAACCGCTTTTGCAATTTCCACAATCTTACCTCCTGCGAGCCCGCTCCAGCGCCATTCTTCTCGCGCGGAAACCGCAATCACTCGTGGAAGGAAGTTCCAAATGAATCAACAAGCCGCAGGGATACTGCTCCATCCAAGCTCTCTTTCCAATCCCTATCCCTTCGATGATCTGGGGCTCAAGGCAACTGCCTTCGCGGATTTTCTAGTCGAGAGCGGACAGCGTTGGTGGCAGATGCTGCCCATTGGCCTGACAGGAGGAGAAAATTCGCTTTACCATTCGATGTCTGCATTTGGAGGTAATCCACTCCTGGCGAAATGAAGAATAATAGGCCTTCACCACAATTCGAGATTACGGCGCTTTTTCTGGATGTCGGCGGGGTCCTGCTCTCCAACGGATGGGATCATCATGCCCGCAGACGGGCGGCCAAGCACTTCAAGCTGAGGTGGACCGAAATGGAGGAGCGGCATGGCTTGAACTTCGAGACCCACGAGGAGGGGAGGATGACGTTCGAAGCGTATCTAAGTCGGGTGGTCTTTTATCAACAGCGGCCGTTCACGCGGGCTCAGTTTCGGAATTTCATGTGCGCTCAATCCAAACCTTACCTTGAGATGATCACGCTAGTCGCCCGGCTGAAGGCGAAATACGGACTGAAGATCACCGTGGTTAGCAACGAATCGCGCGAACTCAATGCGTATCGGATTCAAAAATTCAAACTGGATGACTTTGTGGACTCTTTTATTTCCTCCTGCTTCGTCCAATTCCGCAAGCCCGACGTGGAGATATTTCGGCTTGCGCTTGACATCACCCAGGCGCCAGCCCGACAGGTGGTTTATATCGAAAACACCCCTATGTTCGTCCAGATCGCCGAAGGCTTGGGGATTCGAAGCATCCTGCACACGGATTACAAGTCCACGTGTGAGAAACTGACTGCATTGGGGGTTGCGGAATGAGGAAGGATTCACCCATGAAAGCAGCTAATGCACATATCCTCACCATCAATGGTGGCTCCTCCAGCATCAAGTTTGCGCTCTACCAAGATGGCGAACCACTGCAGCGAGGGCTTCATGGAAAGGTTGACCGCATCGGCTTGGGCGGGACCAATCTGACGTTTCACGACGCCGATGGCAAACCACAGGCAAGTCACAAACTTGCCGCCGCAGATTACAAATCAGCGGCGAATTCTCTGATAAACTGGCTCGAAGCCCGACCGGAGTTCGCGTCGGTCAAAGCGGTGGGACATCGGTTGGTTCATGGCATGAAACATACCGAGCCTGTGAGAGTCACAAAGAAGCTATTGGATGAACTGCATCGCATCAGTCCGAACGACCCGGATCATCTGCCCAATGAGATAGAGCTCATCGAGACGTTCAGCCAGCGTCATCCGAAACTGCCCCAGGTGGCCTGTTTTGACACGGCGTTTCACCAAACCATGCCGCGCGTGGCCAAGCTGCTGCCGCTTCCGCGACGCTTCGACGCAAAGGGAATTCAACGCTACGGTTTCCACGGTTTGTCCTATGCCTATCTCGTAGAAGAACTCGCCCGTCTCGGCGACCCGGCGGCAAAGGTTGGCCGCGTGATACTGGCGCATCTCGGCAACGGCGCCAGCATGGCCGCCGTGCGCGATGGGAAAAGTATTGACACTAGCATGTGCTTCACGCCGACGGCGGGATTGGTCATGAGCACCCGCACTGGCGATTTGGATCCCGGCCTGGCGCCATATCTGGCTCGAACCGAGAAGATGACCACTCAACAATTCTACGAAATGGTGAACCACAAGTCGGGGCTCCTCGGTGTGTCGGACACCAGTTCCGACATGCGCGATCTGCTCGACCATGAAAAACGGGACGTGCGGGCGGCGGAAGCCGTGGCGTTGTTTTGTTATCAAGCCAAAAAGTGGATCGGCTCCTATGCCGCGGCGCTCGGCGGATTGAACACGCTCGTCTTCGCCGGAGGTATCGGTGAAAATGCGCCCCTTGTCCGCGCACGCATCTGCGAGGGACTCGGCCATCTTGGCATCGAACTAAGCGAGCCACGAAACGCGAAGAATGCGGGCGTGATTTCCGCGGTGGGCAGCCGGGTCCCGGTTCGTGTGATTCGCACGGATGAAGAACTGATGATTGCGCGTTCGGTCTCGAGTTCCTGCCTCGCTATCGCTGGAAAATGATGAAGCTATAATTATGAAACCCACTCAAACACTGCACAATCTGGGCCAGAGTCTCTGGCTCGACAACATCACGCGTGACCTGCTGAACAGCGGCACGCTTAAACGCTACATTGACGAACTCTCGGTGACAGGACTGACCTCGAACCCGACGATCTTTGATCACGCCCTCAAAAACAGCGCTGCCTACGATGCCGCGATTCGCGAGGAATTGGCGAAGGGGAAAACCGGCGAAGCTCTTTTTTTTGATCTGGCGCTGGATGATCTCACGCGGGCCGCCGACCTGTTCCGGCCGATTCATGACCGCACAAACGGCGTGGACGGATGGGTGTCGCTGGAGGTGTCGCCGCTGCTGGCGCATGACACGGTCAGCACCATCGCCGCCGCCAAGGAGCTTTCCGCACGGGCGGGGCGGCCCAACCTGTTCATCAAAATCCCCGGCACCAAGGAAGGCCTGCCTGCCATCGAGGAGGCAATCTTTGCGGGTGTGCCGGTCAACGTGACACTCCTGTTCTCGCGCGAGCATTACGTGGCGGCGGCCGAGGCGTATCTGCGTGGCGTTGAACGACGCATGGCCGCCGGACTTAATCCTCAGGTTGGCTCTGTGGCCTCGATGTTCATCAGCCGTTGGGATGTCGCCGTGGCGGACAAAATTCCAGAGGCATTACACAACCGGCTCGGCATCGCCATTGCCGGTCGCACCTACAAGGCGTACGTCGAAGTGATGCGCAACCCGCGCTGGCAGCGCGCCTACAACGCCGGCGCCCGCCCGCAACGCCTGCTCTGGGCCAGCACCGGCACCAAGGATCCGAAAGCCTCGGACATTCTCTACATCAAAGCCCTCGCTTCTCCTTTCACAGTGAACACAATGCCGGAGGAAACATTGAAGGCGCTCGCGGATCATTGCGAACTTGGCAAAATCATGGCAGCGAACGGCGGTGGTTGCGAAAAAGTTTTGGCCGTGTTTGCGAAGGCAGGCATCAAAGTGGACGGTCTGGCCGCGCAACTTCAGGATGAAGGTGCAATATCCTTTGTGAAATCCTGGAATGAACTCCTGGCGGTGATCGCATCCAAGAGCGCCGCGCTCAAGCAGGCCGCCTGAACCGGGAGAAGTGAAGAGTTCCGAATGGCTCCATTTTCCGTGGCCGCCGCAATCCGCTATCCGCGTTCGGGTTATACCTAATAGCAGATCCGCCCCGCGCATGCGAATCTCGAGCATCGCATCACTGCAGGTTGCAGTGGAATCGACTTCTCAAACACTCGGCATGCCGAACGTCAACAGTGAACGAAATGAAAGAACAAAGACGAAAGAACTAATTATGCTAATCAAAGCTGGAACATTAACGGGTTACAAATTGGACTGTTTGGACGGAGAAATAGGGAAAGTCAAAGAATTCTACTTCGATGACTGGCACTGGACCATTCGTTATCTGGTCGCGGATACGGGTAACTGGCTCAGTGGACGGCAGGTGCTGATATCTCCGTACGCATTGGCGGCCGTGAGCGTGGAAGAACACCACCTCGAAGTTGATTTAACCAAAAAGCAGATTGAGGATGGGCCGTCCTTGAACAGTGACAAGCCTGTCTCCCACCAATTCGAGGAGGCTTACTATGGGTATCACGGGTGGCCGACCTATTGGGGCGGCCCATACAGGTGGGGTGCTTATCCATATATCGCGCGCGAGCCCGAAAAATGGAGGGGGTCTAACCCAAGCGGAAAAGCATGGGACCCCCATTTGCGCAGCACTTATGGCGTGAGCGGCCATCACATCCAAGCCTTGGACGGCGAGATTGGTCATGTCGAAGATTTTATCATCGAGGACGAGACGTGGGCTATTCGCTACTTGGTCGTCGATACACATAACTGGTGGCCGGGAAAAAAGGTCCTGCTTTCACCGGCATGGATCGAGAACGTGAGTTGGAGCGAGAGGAAAGTCTTCGTCAATCTTTCCCGCGATGCCATCAAGCAGTCACCGGAATACACAGATGAGACTCTGCTCACTCGGGAGTATGAAGCCGGACTGCATCGCCATTACAACCGGCAAACATACTGGGTTGATGAATTGGCGGCCACGTAGCGTTCGCCTTGAAGGAATCTGGAAATGAAGAACAGGTGGACCATGCCGCTGAGTTTTGTGGCTGGCATTCTGGTCACCATCCTCGTGCCGATCCTCCTCCTGGCCTCCGGCGTGGTCAACATGGGTGCGGACGTTCAACCGGGCTTCATCGAACGAACGCTCGCGCCGTTGGGGCGGGACCGGTCGGTGGAAAAGCGCGCTTCGACGGAGAAGGACCCGTATGCCGGCAATCCGACTGCTATCGCTGCGGGCTTTGACCATTATCGCGAGAATTGCGTTATGTGCCATGGCGCTCCGGGCGTGGCCGGGGCTGAGCTATCCAAGGGTCTCAATCCTCCCGCTCCACGATTGGGCAACGGAGAAAAGGGCACGCCTGATGGAGAACTCTTTTGGGTCATCAAGCATGGCATCCGTATGACGGCCATGCCCGCCTTCGGCCCCACGCACACCGATGAAGAGATCTGGAAAATCGTCGCCTTCATCCGCCATTTGCCTGATTTGACCAAAGCGGAACGGGACTCTCTGCAGGCGGCCACCGGTGGGGAAGCGCATCATCATTGAGGGGAGACACGATGAACAATCTCGCTCACCAGGTGGATTTGGAAGCCGTCTCGTTTCGTTCAAGCGATGGGTCCACGCGCGCCACGGCTTTGGATCCCGTCGCTCCGATTCAGCCGAAAGGGAGAATCCTGTACACATGCCCGATGCACCCCGAAGTGCAGGAGGAGCATCCAGGCGATTGCCCCAAGTGCGGCATGTCGCTGGTGCTGAAAACTGCTACAGCGAATCCGGATGAAGCGGAGAAGGCCGAGCTGAGTTGCATGACGATGCGATTCTGGATCGGCGCTGCGCTGGCGTTGCCGGTTTTTGTTCTGGCGATGGCCCACTTGATCCCAGTGCTGGGGAGGCAATCCTGGGTGGATGGCAACGCCTCGCGCTGGCTGCAATTTGCGCTCGCCACACCCGTGGTTTGGTGGGCGGGTTGGCCGTTTTTCCACCGTGGCTGGCGCTCCGTTGTAACGCGTCACTTGAATATGTTCACGCTCATCGCCATCGGTGTGGGCGCGGCCTTCGTCTTTAGCGCCGTGGCGATGCTTCTGCCCGGACTTTTCCCACTCGCCATGAAGCACGAGGGGAAGGTCGCACTCTACTTTGAGGCGGCTGCGATGGTGACGGTTTTGGTGCTCCTCGGTCAGGTGCTCGAACTTCGTGCCCGCAGCCGCACGGGCAGCGCCATCAAAGCGTTGCTGAATCTCGCGCCGCCCACGGCGCGACAAGTCGCTCCAGGGGGAGATCATGAAGTCCCGCTCGACCAGGTGAAGGTCGGTGACTGGTTGCGCGTGGTTCCCGGCGACAAGGTGCCGGTTGACGGCGCGGTCGTCGAAGGTCACTCCAGCGTAGAAGAATCTATGATCACAGGCGAACCGCTGCCGGTGGAAAAGGCCGTGGGCGACAAAGTGACGGGCGGCACTATCAATGGTCCCGGCAGTTTCGTCATGCGCGCCGAGCGGGTCGGAAGCGACACCTTGCTCGGTCAGATTGTGAACATGGTTGGCGAAGCCCAGCGCAGCCGCGCCCCTATTCAAGGTCTTGCTGACAAAGTCGCGGGCATCTTCGTGCCGGTGGTGCTGGCGGTTTCGGCGCTCACCTTCCTCCTCTGGATGTGGCTTGGACCGGAGCCAAGACTCGCGCACGCCGTCGTCAACGCCGTCGCGGTCCTCATCATCGCCTGCCCGTGCGCCCTCGGCCTGGCCACGCCCATGTCCATCATGGTCGGCGTTGGACGCGGCGCGCAGGAAGGTGTTCTTGTGAAAAATGCCGGGGCGCTCGAACGGTTGGAGGAAATCACCACGCTCGTCGTGGACAAAACGGGCACTCTCACGGAGGGAAAGCCCAGGCTCATGGACATCCTGCCAGCCGCCGGTTTCGACGCCAAGGAGTTCCTGCGTCTCGCTGCCTCCCTGGAGCAAAACAGCGAACACCCGCTAGCTGCGGCGATTGTTCAGAGTGCGAAGGACAAAGGCCTCATTTTGGAGTCCGTGAAAGACTTTCGTTCGGTGACGGGGGGTGGTGTAGTCGGAAGGATTGCCGGTCGTGCGATGATGATCGGCAAGCCGGATTTGTTGCGGAACGAAAAGATTATCGGGCTGGAGCCGCTTGAAGCGGCGGCTATAAAACTTCAAGATGAAGGCAAGACTGCGATGTTTGTCGCCATCGATGGCAAACCGGCAGGAATCCTCGCCGTCGCCGATCCAATCAAATCCACCACACCCGAAGCCATCCAGGAACTGCACACCCTTGGGTTGAAGATTGTCATGCTGACCGGCGACAACCGTCGCACCGCTGCCGCGGTGGCCGCGCAACTCGGCCTCGACGTGGTGGAAGCGGAGATCGGCCCCGCCGGAAAAGTCGCCCATCTTAGGAAACTGCGCGCGGAAGGCAAGCATGTCGCGATGGCGGGCGACGGTATTAACGACGCCCCCGCCCTGAGCGAGGCTGAAGTCGGCATTGCAATGGGCACAGGCTCCGATGTGGCCATGCAAAGCGCGGGCGTCACCCTCGTGAAAGGCGACCTCCGCGGCATTGCCAAGGCCGTTCGCCTCAGTCGCGCCACCATGAGGAACATTCGGCAGAACCTGTTCTTCGCCTTTCTCTACAACGGGCTGGGTATCCCGGTGGCGGCGGGCGTGCTTTACCCATTCTTCGACTTGCTGCTCAACCCGATTATCGCCGGCGTTGCAATGAGCCTGAGTTCCGTCTCCGTCATCAGCAACGCCCTGCGGCTGCGGAAGGTGAGATTATGATTTAATTGAAACTTATGAATACAAATACAAATGGCCATTCAAAAACAAATACACTCGCGCCGGAACTGCTTCAGAAAATGAACGCCTACTGGCGCGCCGCCAANNCCGGGCCAGAACTTCATCTATGTCCATTTGAATCGAGTCATTAAGAAATATGATCTGGATATGTTTTACATCGCCGGTCCAGGTCACGGCGGCCCGGCCATTGTGGGCAACGTTTACCTCGAAGGCACCTGGAGTGAAGTGTATCCAAACGTCACCCAGGACGAAGCGGGCATGCAAAAGCTCTTCAAGCAATTCTCGTTTCCCGGCGGAATTTCCAGCCATGTCGCGCCAACCACGCCGGGTTCGATTCACGAGGGCGGCGAGTTGGGTTATTCGCTCAGCCACGCCTTCGGGGCCGCCTTCGATAATCCCGGTCTGATCGTCGCTTGCGTCATAGGCGACGGTGAGTCAGAAACGGGTCCTCTGGCGACCGCCTGGCAGTCCAACAAGTTTCTCGACCCAATCACAGATGGAGCCGTTTTGCCCATTCTGCATTTGAATGGCTATAAAATAAGCAATCCGACCGTGCTGGCCCGAATCGAGCACGAGGAGTTGGAGCAATTTTTTCGTGGCTGCGGTTGGACGCCTTATTTTGTGGAAGGAGATGATCCCGATACGATGCACGAACTGATGGCCGCCACGTTGGACAAGGCGGTCGAGGAAATCCGGCGCATCAAGGAAAATGCGCGCAACAAGAATGACACCATGCGGCCGCGCTGGCCCATGATTGTGCTCAGGTCCCCAAAGGGTTGGACCGGACCAAAAATGGTGGATGGCCTCAAAATCGAGGGCACATTCCATGCGCACCAAGTGCCGCTGCTAGTGGATTCGGACCATCCCCATCATGTTTCAAAGCTTGAAAACTGGATGAAAAGCTACAAGGCCGAGGAGTTGTTCGATGAAACTGGCCGTCTGATGCCGGAATTGGCCGAGCTTGCGCCCAAGGGCGACCGGCGGATGGGCGCCAATCCGCACGCCAACGGTGGACTCTTGCTGCACGACTTGCACATGCCGGACTTCCACGATCACGCGGTCCACGTGCCTTCACCAGGCGCTGTGACCGGCCAGGATACGATGGTGCTGGGCAAGTTTTTGCGCGACGTGGCCAAGTTGAATGCGCAGAATTTCCGCGTCTTTGGCCCCGATGAGACTCTCTCGAATCTCCTTGGCGCGGTTTTCGAAGTCACCAACCGCCAATGGGATGCGCGCAAAGTGAAAAATGACGAATTTCTCGCGCCCGCCGGACGGGTGCTGGACTCGATGCTCAGCGAGCACCAATGCGAAGGCTGGTTGGAGGGATATTTATTGACAGGGCGGCACGGGCTGTTCAACAGCTACGAGGCCTTCATCCGCATTGTTGATTCGATGTTCAGCCAGCACGCCAAATGGCTCAAGGTATGTTTGGAACTGCCCTGGCGCCGGAAAATATCATCGTTGAACTATCTGCTCGCCTCGCACGTCTGGCAGCAGGATCACAANNGTCGTCAACAAGAAGGCCGATGTCGTGCGCATTTACCTGCCGCCGGACGCCAACTGTCTGCTTTCGGTCTTTGATCATTGCCTGCGCAGTCGGAATTACGTCAACGTAGTGGTGGCCGGCAAACATGCCCTCCCGCAATGGCTGGACATGGACGCCGCCGTGACGCATTGCACCGAAGGCATTGGTATCTGGCAATGGGCCAGCAACGACCAGGACTCCGCCGAACCGGATGTCGTCATGGCCTGCTGCGGAGACACGCCCACGCTGGAGGTTCTGGCGGCTGTTTCCATTCTGCGCCAACATTTGCCGGACCTGAAAATCCGCGTGGTCAATGTCGTCGATCTAATGAAATTGCAACCCAAAACCGAGCATCCGCACGGGTTGAGCGAAACGGATTACGATTCAATTTTCACCCGTGACAAGCACATCATTTTTGGCTTTCATGGATACCCTTGGCTGGTTCACCGGTTGACGTATCGCCGGGCCAATCGCAATCTGCACGTCCGGGGTTACAAGGAAGAAGGCACCATCACCACCGCTTTTGACATCCGGGTGCAGAACGACTTGGACCGATTCCACTTGGTGCAAGACGTGGTTGATCGTCTGCCAAACTTGGGCGCCAAGGGGGCCTACCTCAAACAGCAGATGCAGGACAAGCTCATCGAGCACAAGCGTTACATTGACAAACACGGCCAGGATTTGCCGGAAATTCGGAACTGGAAATGGAGTCAACACGAAACACCGAAACAGAACACGCTGGCGCCTAATCTGAAACCAATCAAAGGAGTTCAACATGCCCATTCAACTTAATGAAGAAAACGGCGGGAAACTGCTAGGCGTTCACGTCAGCGGAAAGCTGGCCAAGGCGGATTACGAGCACTTCGTGCCCGAATTCGAGCGACTGGTGCGCCTACACGGAAATCTACGCGTGCTGTTCGACATGACCGGTTTTCATGGCTGGGACGCTGGCGCGCTTTGGGACGACATCAAGTTCGACCTCAAACACTTCGCCGACATCGAAAGGCTCGCCATGATCGGGGATAAGAAGTGGCAGCACGGCATGGCCATATTCTGCAAGCCGTTCACCAAGGCGGCGATCCGATATTTCGATCACACTAACGCCGCCGAGGCGCGAAAATGGTTGGGCGAGGCCTAACGGCTTGGGGCGCGACCAACATCGATGAGCGGGCTTTGCCACGATTAGAACCTATGAATGAGATAAAGCAGCATCACCACCAGCACGGAGACCCGAATGGCGGCACTGTCAATCAAGGCCGTCGTCCTTACTGGACGCGCGCGCATCGTGATTGGCGGGTTTGGGTCGGCGTGGTTTTAATGATCGGGTGCATGATCATCTATTTGATGACCGGTGACTTGTCGTGGAGGCCTCGCCTCCCAGCCCAGCCGCCGCTGTCAGGCGCAACCGGAAAATAGTAATGAACACGCAAGCGCTAATGGACACGGCGAGAGCGCTGGTGGCCGACGACAAGGGTCTGCTGGCGATGGATGAAAGCAATCCAACCTGCAACAAACGTTTTGCGAAGCTGGGCATTCCGCAAACGGTGAAGGCCCGGCGTTCTTATCGCGAGTTGATTGTGACCACGCCCGCGCTTGGTGAATGCATCAGTGGCGCGATTCTGTACGATGAGACGATTCGCCAGCAGAAGAAGGACGGCACTCCCTTTGTTAAAGTCATCACCGACGCGGGAATCATTCCCGGCATCAAAGTTGACACCGGAGCCAAGGATATGGCTGCTCATCCCGGGGAGAAAATTACCGAAGGTCTGGACGGATTGCGCGACCGCCTCAAGGAATATTCGCAAATGGGCGCCCGTTTTGCCAAGTGGCGCGCGGTGATTGCCGTGGGTGATGGCATTCCCAGTCGAGGTTGCCTCGAGGCCAACGCGCAGGCGTTGGCTCGCTATGCCACGTTGTGCCAGGAAGCCGGACTGGTCCCGGTCGTTGAGCCGGAAGTGCTCATGGATGGCGAGCATGCCTTGGAGAGGTGCCGTGAAGTCACGGAGGAAGTTCTTCACACAGTGTTCCACCAGCTTTACACACAACGAGTGATGCTGGAGGGCATTATTTTGAAACCCAACATGGTTCTTCCGGGGTTGACCTGCCCCAAACAAGAAGCCGTGGACGAGGTGGCCGATGCCACGGTGAAGTGTCTCCTGCGAGCCGTCCCGGCGGCGGTTCCGGGGATCGCGTTCTTGTCCGGAGGCCAATCTGGCGAACTGGCCTCAGCCCGTTTGAATGCAATGAATGTCCGGTTCAAATCGCGGCTGCCTTGGCAGTTGGCATTTTCCTTTGCCCGCGCCATCCAGCAACCGGCTTTGGAGATTTGGAAAGGCAAGGAGGCCAACGTATTGCCGGCACAGCAGGCGTTAGTTCATCGGGCTAAATGCAACCGCGCCGCGCGCCGTGGCGAATACTCTGCCGCGATGGAGAGAGGCGTCGGCACATTATGAAACCAAACCTGCGCCAGAAATTTATCATCGGTAACTGGAAGATGCATACCACTGCCGCCGAAGCCGGGCAACTAGCCAAGGCGATTGTCGATGGCGTAGGCATTGAGGACCGAGTATCCGTCGCTGTTTGTCCTCCATTTCCCTATCTTGCCCTGGTCGGGAAGATTCTTCCGGGCAGCCGAGTTGCGCTCGGGGCGCAGAATCTCTATCCCGAGAAGGAAGGTGCATTCACGGGCGAGGTCAGCCCAACGATGCTGCTCGATCTGGGCTGCAAGCATGTCATTCTCGGCCATAGCGAGCGCCGGCACAAGTTGGGGGAAACCGATGCGTTCATCAACAAAAAGGTGCGGATTGCCTTCGCCGCCGGTCTCGAAGTGATCTTCTGCGTCGGCGAAACTCTGGAGCAACGCCAGGCCAGCCAGACCGAAGCGGTGCTTGATCGGCAAATCGTCCAAGGATTGGCCGGCGTGCCGGCCGATGCATTGCCCCATCTGATCATTGCCTACGAGCCAGTCTGGGCGATCGGCAGCACCGGACACCATGCAACTCCGCAGCAAGTACAGGACGCCCATGCCCTCATTCGTCGCCGCTTCGGTCAGATGTTCGGCAAGGAATTGGCTCAGTCACTTGTCATACTGTACGGCGGCAGCGTCAAACCAGACAATGCCGGCTCGCTACTCCGTTGCGACGGCGTGGACGGCGCCCTCATTGGTGGCGCCAGCCTCAAGGCCGACCAGTTTATTGCTATCGTCGAGGCTGGGACCAGCGCATGGCACACCGAAGAGGAATCAGCGTCAGAACCGACGCACAATCCAGAACTGGAACCGAAGCAATCCTAAATGAATGCGCTAAAGCTAGATTCCGGCAACTAAGGAAACCCGCAGCATAGCAAAAAGGAGAATTCCATTATGAAATCCAGCGCAGACCAGCCCAAAGTTCCAGAACCGAAACCCACTCCGTCTGCAAAAACGAAGCCCGACTCCCCCGATGCCAAACCTGATCCAAAAACTGGTGCGAAAACAGAAGCCAAATCTGTTCCGCAAGATGATTTAAAAACCTTGCCCCTGGCGGAAGTTGAGAAAAAATTGGGGTCGTCGCCGGATGGCCTCACTGAAGCCGAAGCACAAAAAAGGCTGACCCAATATGGGCCGAATGAGCTTACAGAGAAGAAGACGAATCTCTTCTTGAAATTCCTCTCCTATTTTTGGGGACCCATTCCGTGGATGATTGAAGTGGCGGTGATTCTGTCGGGCGTGGTCGGACACTGGCCGGATTTTTTCATCATCCTCCTTTTGCTGGTGGCCAACGCCGTCGTCGGATTTTGGGAAGAACGCCAGGCGAGCGACGCCATTGCCGCCCTGAAAGCCAAGCTGGCGATCAAGGCCCGGGTGAAGCGTGATGGGAAGTGGCTAAACCCGCCGGCTCGCGAGTTGGTGCCGGGGGACGTCATTCGCATGAGGCTGGGCGACATTGTGCCAGCGGATGCGCGCCTGCTGGATGGCGACCCAGTGGAGGTGGATCAGTCCGCGTTGACGGGGGAGTCGCTGCCCGCGGAGCGCAAATCCGGCCAGCCGGTGTTTTCCGGTTCGATCATTCGCCGCGGTGAAATTGGCGGCTTGGTCTATGCCACAGGTGAGAAAACCTACTTCGGCAGGACAGCGCAACTGGTGCAGGAGGCGCACACAGTCAGCCACTTTCAAAAGGCTGTTTTGAAGATCGGCAATTACCTGATCATCCTCGCCGTGGCGTTGGTAGCGGTGATCATCACCTTCGCCATCGTCCGCGGCGACAAGATTCTCGAAACATTGCAGTTTGCGTTGGTGCTCACCGTAGCCGCGATTCCCGTGGCGATGCCCACGGTGTTGTCGGTCACGATGGCCGTCGGCGCACGCCTGCTGGCCAAGAAAAAGGCCATTGTGAGCAAGCTTGTGGCCATCGAGGAATTGGCGGGTGTGGACGTGCTCTGCGCGGACAAGACCGGCACCCTGACCCAGAATAAGTTGACGCTGGGCGATCCATTCAGCGTGAACAATGTCCCCGCCGATCAAGTGATCCTCAATGGCGCACTGGCATCGCGCGCGGACAATAACGACACCATTGATCTGGCCGTTTTGGGTGGACTAAAAGACAAAGAGGCCTTGAAGGCATTCGAGGTAGTTCATTTCATGCCATTCGATCCGGTGCATAAACGAACCGAAGCCACTGTCAAAGGTAAGGATGGAAGGACCTTCAAAGCGACGAAAGGCGCGCCGCAGGTAATATTGGCCTTGTCAACCAATGCCGGGGAGGTGAAGCCAGCCGTTGAGAAAGCGGTCAACGAATTCGCCGAGCGCGGCTTTCGCTCCTTGGGCGTCGCACGGGCCGATGGAGACGGTCAGTGGCAGTTTTTAGGCGTGCTGCCTCTATTCGATCCGCCACGCGAAGACGCCAAGGCCACCATCGCGACCGCGCTGGCGATGGGCGTGAAGGTCAAGATGGTGACGGGCGACGCACTGGCCATCGCCAAGGAAACTGCCAAAAAGCTGGACATGGGCACAAATATCCTCGATGCCGCCAGCCTGGGTGACTCCAAGAAGCAAGAGACCAATGAGGTGGCCGAGTCCATCGAAAAGGCTGACGGTTTCGCCCAAGTGTTCCCCGAGCACAAGTACCACATCGTGGATGTCCTGCAAAAACGCGGCCACATTGTCGGCATGACCGGCGACGGGGTCAATGACGCNNAACAGCTACGCGATCTACCGCATTGCCGAGACGCTCCGCGTGCTGTTCTTCATGACGCTGGCGATCCTGATTTTTAACTTTTATCCCTTGACGGCGGTGATGATCGTCATGCTGGCGTTGCTGAACGACGGCGCGATCCTGTCCATTGCTTATGACAATGTTCGTTACAAGGACAAGCCCGAGGCCTGGAACATGCGCATGGTGCTAGGGATTTCGACAGTGCTTGGAGTTATTGGGGTCGTCGCTGCTTTCGGCCTGTTTTATCTTGGCGAGCGGGTCTTTCATCTTGACCGAGCACGCATCCAGACGCTGATGTATTTGAAGCTGTCCGTCGCGGGGCATCTGACCATCTTCCTCACACGCACGCGCGGTCCGTTCTGGTCCATCCGCCCCGCGAAGATTTTGTGGATAGCCGTGCTCGGCACGCAAACCGTGGCGACGCTGATCGCGGTTTACGGGCTGTTTATGACGCCCTTGGGCTGGGGTTGGGCGGGGTTCGTGTGGGGTTATGCGCTGCTCTGGTTCCTCGTGAATGATCGCATCAAATTGCTCGCGTATCGGATTTTTGATCCCGCCAAAGCTGTAGCAAAGGCTGAGTCCAAAACCGAGGCTCAACTCAAACCCGAAACTAATGGGGCTTCCAGCCCTGATGCCAAGGCCGGAAGAAAACCGGACACCAAAGCCGCCGAAATTGCCATTGAAACAAAACCAAAAGTTGAAACCGAAACCAAGCCCGAAATGAAATCCACACCAGATACTAAAGCCAAGACGCCGTCTGATTTGACGCCGCAGATCGCTAAACGTGCGTATGAACTATATGAGCGGGAGGGCCACCGGGAAGGGCGCTCAGTCCAAGACTGGGAGACGGCAGAGCGGGAGGTTCGGAAAGATGAAACCAAGACCGAGCCTAAGCCTGGATCCAAGACGACCGAGCCAAAGTCCGATGCCAAGGCAGCCGAGCCAAAGCACTATGCCATAGCAGCCGAGGCTAAGCCCGATGCCAATACCAAGACGTCGTCCGATTTGACGCCGCAGCTTGTCAAGCGGGTCCATGAACTTTACGAGCAGTTAGGGCGCGAGGAAGTTCGGGCAGTCGAGGACTTGGA
>PLIU01000144.1 GCA_003140095.1 Verrucomicrobiales bacterium
CTCCAAAAACTGAGATGCGCACCCGCGCTTCGTGCAAGCCCCTTTTTGAGTGCCAATCGCACTCCCCGACACTATCCTTACCCCTTCCCACAGGCAAGCCGTCTGTCGGCAACTAATCGATTTGAAGGCGACGTCCGCGTATCCAGATCGGAAGGCACCATCCAGTTTAACTCGGGAATTGAGCGGGCAAGCAAACTCATACATACATTGAAGCCGCAGCCAAGTCTCTCCAAGCCATCGAGCCAGCTGCCGCCGCCGAAGCTGGAGTGAAATGATTGAAATCCCTTGCTTGCATCAAGAAACCTGATTATGAATTATTCACCTCGGAGTGGCCGGTTGATTCGACCCCGGCTGGCTGGTTTTGAAGTGACCAGTGACAAAAAGGCCCACGCTGGTCGTGGGCACGAATCCAAATGGGAAATCCCAGTTTAGTTCAGAGCGGCAGAAGCAAATTGCAAAAGTATGGCTGATTTGACACAAGTCTCCGATTTGGGACCTTCCTCCTCCCTTTCGGCGCGGACGGTTCCGAGAGTTGCGGTTGGACATACCGCGACGGTACGGTTCACCCACTGGATGACTGCGCTGTGCTTTCTTGCGTTGCTCGTGAGCGGAATCGAGCTTGTCATCTCGCATCCGCGCTTTTACTGGGGTGAGGAAGGCAACGTCAATACGCCTGCCCTGTTCTCGATTCCCATTCCCTCATCCCGGGCTTCAGTGCCCACAGGGTATGGTTACGTCCTGCCGGACCAGAACGGGTGGAGCCGGTATCTTCACTTTCAAGCTGCGTGGATGGTGGTCGCGACCGGGCTGTGGTATGTCATTTTCGGCCTGCTTACGGGGCATTTTCGAAGAAACCTGCTGCCATCACGCGCCGAGGTGTTGCCGGGAGCGCTGGCAAAAGTTCTAAGGAACCACCTGCGCTTCAAGCTGGCCAAAGACGATCAGACCTACAATTCTCTGCAGCGGCTCACTTATCTCGTCGTGGTGTTCGGAGCATTCCCGCTCATGATTTGGACCGGACTGGCCATGTCACCTGCCGTCACCTCGGCGTTTCCGTTTCTGGTCAACGTCCTCGGCGGACATCAATCCGCACGGACCCTGCATTTTTTCGATACTCTGTTCCTGGTGGTCTTCGTTGCAGCGCACGTCCTGATGGTTTGCCTGACCGGGTGGCGCAAGCGCATGCGTGGAATGATTCTCGGCGGGCCGAGGGAGGATTCATGAACGAGAAACTCTCACGCCGCGAACTCATCGCCAAAGGAGTTGCTGCGACGGCAGGGCTGTCGGGTCTGGCCGTGGCCGCCCGGCTGGCCAGCAGGCATGGACTTATCCCACCGGATGGCGGCGGGCTCTACGGTGCGGGCGCCACAGCCACCTACGCGGCCCAACGTGTGTTGACGCGCCATTCACTGGCCCGTGAGTTCCCGCGAAGCATGATATCAAAGGCGCCGTTCGCCAACGGCAAGCCCCCTGAACTCGAAGCGTTCAAAAAACTCCAGGCGGGTGGTTTTGCGGAGTGGCGGCTGGAGATCGACGGCATGGTCGGGCACCCTGGGTCGTTCTCGATTTCGGATCTGAAGGGCCTTCCCTCGCGAAGCCAGATCACTCAAGTGACCTGTGAGGAGGGCTGGTGCTATATCGCGGAATGGATCGGGACCCCTTTGTCACACGTCCTCGAGGCGGCGGGCATCCTGCCCCAGGCGAAATTCGTCGTCTATTACTCCATAGACAAACACTGGTGGGATAGCATCGACATGGCCGACGCGTTGCATCCCCAAACGCTTCTGGCCTATGGGTTCGATGGAGGCGATTTGCCGGTTGGATTCGGCGGTCCGCTCCGGATGCGGGTCCCGCGACAGTTGGGCTATAAGAGCGTAAAATACATCACGCGTCTGACCGTGGCCGACAACCTCAGGGGGTTTGGCAAGGGCCTCGGCTCGGGTGCAGCGGAAGCCGGCTACTCTTGGTACGTGGGGATGTGAGCGTCAGCGCTTATAGTTTTGGCTTGAGGGTAAAACAATCCGGCGTCAGTGCCTTAATGGGGTTGGCGAAGACTTCAGGCCGCTTATCCCCATCGAATCTCCAAACTTTCGCCGGCTCCCAGAATCACGGGTGTGTCAAGAGTGACGACCACATATCCATCACGAACAATAAACCTGGAATCGACACTTTGCCCAGCTTTTTCAGCCTGAACCTTCTTGGGAGTGCTGGAACAATTGAGTGTTATTTCCGAAACGTTCAATCGGCCTTCAACCAGTTGAATCTCATTTCGTTGTGTTTCAACTTGACGCGATTGAAATAGGCCTCCCCAGCCTTCGGGACTGCTGAAGAAGCTTTTGAATAGATTGGGCGTGTGGCGGGGAGTGAATTTAACTTTGGCCTTCGGTCCGTCATATTCCCAACCCGAAAGCGCCAACAGCATGGACCAGGAAGACATGGCGCGCGCGTAATGACCGCCACATTCGATTTCATTCCAGGGATTGCGTGGGATGGGCGGACGAGGAGTGCCGTCATATCGATCACGGGCTCCTTTGGCGATCACGAAACCCTCCTGGATCAAGCCCTCATACATCATGTGAGCGGCGACCTGGTATTCGATGCCGGTCCATACTTCATCGGAGTAAAGCATCACACCCGCAGGGCGGCCTCCCTTGGGCCAGGTGCAGATAATCAACCCTTTGTCTTTATCTCCGGCAAAGGCTCGCGGATTGTGCTTCCATCCAGTGAGATCAGCCTTGAAATTGTATTTAAAGACAGACTTGAGCGCTTGAACCACATTGGCTTTGGGCAAGATGTAGCCCAGACCGAGTTGATGGGCCCACCATTGGCCGATCAATTGGTCCGACATACAGCCTGGGCCCACTTCACCGTGACGATTGAGATAATCGGGCAAATGCTGTTGAAAATACTCGCCGTTCCAGCAGAGGCTCATAAGCTTTGCCTGTCCTTTTTCAAATACCGCATGGAATCGGTCCGCGGCTAATTTTTCTCCCATCCGTCTGGCCCAAGCCTCCCCAGCGCGGAGCGCGGCCAGATAATAGCCACTGATAAAAGTCGTCACCCCATGCAAGGCCTCGTCGTAAGTATTCCATTGCTCATCCTGCAAAACTCCGCAGGCTTCACCGCCAGCGGCGTTCGCGTCTCTGTCAATAAGATACTCGACGGCGCGGCGGAGGTGTGGCCAATAATCCTTAAATATGGCGTCGTCCGGGTGATTCAGGGCCTCGCGGTAGGCCTTGAGAATGCAACTGGCGTGGCCATCTGAAAATGGATGCTCGCCTGTCGGATGCAGAGGAGACGGCACCTCGGTGCGATTGTTAATGCCGCCATCGGGACCCTGTTGATGTTGGAAATCGATGCGCCGCATCTCTTTTTCCAATCCAGGAAAAAGGCGCGCCATGCTCTGTTCGTATCCCCAAACGTGCGTGCAGGTCGGGTCACAACATCCATTGGAACCCTCCCACCCATAGACGTCTCCATTGGCTATTCTGAAGACAACTCCGATATGGCGCATAATGGCGGCATTGGCGGTGAGGCAGTCCAAAAGCCAATAGGGAAGATGACTGTCATAAAAAGTCTTGCGGAATTTTTCCGTTCGTTCCCGGAGAGTTGCCAACGTCGCAACCGCTTCGCGCAAGACAGCCAGCGCGTTGGGCCAAACTTTGGCATAATGACAGCCGATCAGGTTCCGATTTTCGCCGTATTTATTCGGATAATGCCATGTCAAGATGAATGGCACTTCGACGGTTTCACCGGCAGACACGCTGATGGAATTAGCCACAGCGCCGTTGATCGTCCGGCCCATTTTTGTCGGGGAACTATTCGAGGCCGCATCCAAAGCAGCGAACCCGCCCTGAGAGCTGAACTTATCCCAGACTTCACCCCAATCTTCAAAGGCAGTCAATACCGTGGTGGCAGAACCGAGCGTGCCTAGCGCAAAGGTTCCAATTCCCGGGGCCTGAGAATGGTGCCGCCCGTCGGCGCCGGTGTAGTTTGCGCCAACCAAGCCGCAGAGAAAGGCATAGGCATTCCGGCGTTGGTTGCTCAAGGCCGCATGGGCTGGATCAAGAACAGGACCAGCCGCCAGGACCACTTTCCCCTGGCCCAGTTTGCGGGTCATCGCTTCTCCCACAAAACTGTTGGACTCTTGCGTTGATCCAGGGATCAATACGCAATTCTCGAACCGCATGCCTTTGCCATGATTTGCCGGCATAGCGCGACTGAACCGTGCCGGCAGCAATTCCGCCAAAAGACGGAAAAGGGTGGCCTGATGGCCAGGGAAATCGGAAAACTCAATTTGATCGATATTGATGTGTCCCCACGGGCCTGTCTCCTGATCGACGATCTCAATGTGCGCTTGACGGCCTTCGAACGACGTCACATCCCAAAAAGCAGATTCGAGCAATTCGTTATCTTTACCGGCTGTGGCGCGCACGACCTTGCCATCCGTCAACAACCGGATTTGCGTGTTCGCATAGTGTCCTCCGCCAATTTTGAAACGAATGAAATGGCGCTCGATGGTGAAAGGATTGCTGATGAGACGCCCTGTGCTGCCGTCCCCCTGAAGAAAGCTGTTGACCAGTCCTTTGCCGATAAAACCTGAGACCTCTTGCTGATTGGGCAAAGTGCCCTGAGCGGGAGCATCGCCAAAGGCCGTTCCTTCCACCTTCCACTTGTCATAACCATTTTCGAAATCATCAAACAGGATATCCTCACGCTGGTTGCTGGCCGGCAATGGTTTTCCACCTGTGTAAATGCCGTAGGCGTCCATCAGCGGCAGGCTTTTCCCCGAAAAAAGCAACGTCGCCCCAATTTGAACCGCATCACGCGCGGCTCGCAGAATCGGCTCAGCCATATCAGCTTGGGATTCTTCGAACCAAATAACGGTGTGCGTCGGATTGGTCATGTTTTCAGTCAGGAGCGCTTTGCCGTCGAATTCCTCGACCGTTAAATTATGGGGCCGATCTGCAGGAGGGGCGTCTAACACTTTCAAGTTTGCGGACGTATAAAGAATCACCGGTTTATCCAAACTCGATTCGTCACGGGTTTCGGCCTGCATCAGCAAGCCTCCCACCTGGTTTTCATGGAGCACGTGGTTTGTGTTAAAACCAAAAGCAGGATTTTCAATCCCCTGATTTTCCCCGGCAGCATCGTAACCGATGGGATTTTGCATCATTGCCGCGATGGATACCTTCTGCACTTGGGCGCTCGGATTGTGGATGCGAAATACAAATACTGCCACAGGCATGGAAGAGAATCGGATGTCCAGAGGCGCAAAAGGACTGAACGCGGCCAGTTCGATCTGAGCCGCGAGGTCAGGGTCTGAATAGCGCAGAGTGGCAATGGGATACTCCCCTGTCATTTCAATTTTCTTCACGCGCGGCCAATCGGGACCGCCCGCCGTTTGTAACAATCTGGCCACGTTCCCCGTCTTGACGGCGAAGCAAAAAGGCACGTGCCCATCGCGCAACGTGTTAAAAAGTTGCCACGTGGTATGTTGACCATCCACGCCGATCTCAAAATTGCCAGTGCCAATACCGCCCAGATGCATCCGGGCATCGGAATGCTTGTCCGAGGAATAGAGGCGCGGTTTATCAGGAATCAGGAGGTCCTGGCGCAAGCGTTGCACTTCCTCAGCAGTAAGTTCACCTTTGGCCCATGCTTGTCCAGCCAATAACGTGCCTGCTGTTCCTGCGCCCATGATGCCGAGGAATTCACGACGCGTGAAATAACTCGATGGAGTTCCACAATGACCAGAGCAGTTACATTTGCGCACGACTAACCTTTTTTTGTTTTGGCCATGTCCTTCATCTGCCCGATTCATTCGAGGAAGGCAATTTTAAAATTATGGGTTTTGCGTGTTCCCAAAATGCGCTTGCCGCCGCCTGCGCGCCGCGGTATAAAGAATATCCATGATTTTGCGAGCGTTGTGTTTTCCGATCACGCTGTGCGGCGCGCTGAGTTTGGCCGCGACCGCGGCGGATTTGAAAGTGGGCATGATTGGCTTGGACACCTCGCATACGGTGGAATACACCCGCCGCCTCAATGACACCAATGACAAGGGGTTCATTCCCGGCGCCCATGTGGTCGTGGCTTTTAAAGGCGGCAGCCGGGACATACCTGCGAGCTGGGACCGTGTGGAGGGCTTCACCAAGACGTTGCAGGGAAAATACGGAGTCAAAATAGTCGATAGCATCGATGCCTTGCTCCAGGAAGCGGACGTGGTCATGATCGAGAACGTGGACGGCCGTCCGCATTTGGAGGAAGCGCTGCCCGTGATTAAAGCCCACAAGCCCCTGTTTGTGGACAAACCGCTGGCTGGCTCACTGCGCGATGCTCTGGAAATTTACCGCCAGGCGCGGGCAAACGGCGTGCCGATCTTTAGCGGCTCCTCGCTCCGGTTCTATCCGAATTTGCAGGCGATGAAGGCCGCCGACACAGGCCAGCTCAAAGGCGCCTTCTCCTGCGGCCCTTGCGCGCTGGAGCCGCATCACCCGGATTTGTTTTGGTACGGCATTCATCCGAGCGAGGCGCTCTACACGGTCATGGGGCCTGGCTGCGAAAGCGTGGTTTGCACCGCCGCGGCCGACATGCACGTAGTGACCGGCGTTTGGAAGGACGGCAAAGTGGGAACCCTCTGCGGCCTGCACAAGGACGCCGCTCCGTATCGCATGACGGTTTTTGGGTCGAAGAAGGTGTTGGACGAGCAGTTGGACGGGGACTACACACCGTTCCTGCGCGAGGTGGTGAAGTTTTTTCAAACCGGCGTGGCTCCGGTGCCGCCGACGGAGACATTGGAAATCTACGCCTTCATGGAAGCCGCCGACGAAAGCAAACGGCAGGGCGGGTGCCCGGTCAAAATCTCCGATGTTATCAGCAAGAACGGCGGGGAATGAGCAGAGTCCCACCTCAGCTCTCGCTTCTCTCGTGGTTGACATAGACACGCACCAGCCACCCATCAGCCTCCAAGCGCCCCACCCGCTGAACATACTCGTGATAGGGGAAGCGTTTCCTGACATAGGGCAAACGGCTGATCGTTTCCACCAGCCGATGCGTCCACGGATGAAATCCCTCGCGCTTCTTCAGCAGGCATTCGATGGCTGCTTGCTCTTCCTCCGAAAGTGAAGGGATTGGGACATGGTCCGATCCTTCGTAATGGATCATTGAATTCAGCCAGTCATAGGAGATCGGCCGGTCGAGCAGGAACAGCTTGCCCAGGTTCCTCCCCTGCGCGGCCAGCCGGTTGAATTCCTCCCTCTGCTTCTCCTGCAACGCGGCTTCCAAGTTGAGCTTTTTCTCGATCGCCGAAGCACCCGGCGCCTTCAGCAGCCATTCCCGGTCCAGCTCCGGCTCCATCAACGCGTCGGCCAGCAGATGCGGCGCCTTCCAGCAGACGAGTGCCGCCAGTTCGATCAGCGCCAATTGGCGGGCTGTCTCCAGGTCTCGACTTGACAGTGCCGCCTTCCGAAATTCCTTCACTGGATCGCGCAATATATCCAACAGTTTCGGCGCCGCCAGGTCCTCGATCCTCGCCTGTTTGATTTCGTAATTTCCGAACGTAATCCCCAGAATATGGCTCACCCGGTGCAAGGTATGGTCGCGCCGCAAGTCGGATGCGCGCGGCACGGCATCGTTTCGGATGCCTGAATAAAAATCATGCAACGCCAGCCACACGGCCCGATTCGGAACGCAAAGGTAGGGTTGCTCCTCCGTCGCCGGCTCGAAACAAGCGCGCACCGTCTTTTCGTGAAACGGCAATTTCCAGACCTCCTCCAGCAAATAGACCTTGTGGTCAGATTCGCGCGGAAACGCTCCGAGGTAGTCGAAGCTCGTCGAAGTCTTGATCGTGCTCTCGTCATGCCCCAATACTGATTTCGCCAGGCGAATGAGCAAGTAAACCGCGACCCCCAGGAAGACCAAGCCATCGATGTTCTGCCAGACATTGGCGGTGAAGGCGATGACATCGTTGAACGTATCCCAAATGCGGCGAGCAGCGGACGGCCCGGAATCCACCCGCGCCAAGAATGCGGGCGCCTGCGCCCAAATCTGCGGAGTCGGCATCATCGAGCCTCACGTCTTGCCATCCAAAGACTGAGGGGAGGTTGCCCCGGAGCCGTCCACGAAGGCTGTGGCGCACTGTTCGCGGGTCAATGACGAAAAGGAATTCGGGTGCCGAAGGTCGGCATTGAACTGCGCCACGTGCAGACGCTGTTTAGGGTTAAAACCCCGGTCCAGGATGTATTTCGTTAATTCCTTGAACGCGGCGGTCTGCTTCACCTCCGTTGACATGGCATGAGATTCCAGTGGAATATCCATGATGATGCGTGACCCTTCCTGCTGTGCCGCCGGTTGATCTGAAGTCCAGAACTGCGATAGAACAACGACCCTGGTGCCAAGAAATACTGCTTCCTCGAGGTTGTGGGTCACAAAAACGATGGTCTTTTTGTATTTCTCCCATAACTTCAGAATAAAGATCTGCAAATCCTCCCGCGTGCTGGCGTCCAGAGCGCCGTAAGACTCGTCCATGCAGATCAGGTCCGGCATGCCGAATAGATCGATGGTGATGAGTGTCTGGGCAATCGCCACTCGCTGTCTCATGCCGCCGGACAATTCCGGGGGATATTTATCACTGGCGTCGGTGAGGCGCATGTCATCCAAATACTTGCTCGCCATGTCCTTGGCTCGCTTCCACCAACTCGGCGAAAAGCGCTGCAACAAGCTGGCTTGGAACTCAAGGCCCAGCAGGATATTTCGCAGCACGGTCAGGTGCGGGGCAAGACCGTAGTTCTGGAAAACAACTCCGCGCGTCCGGTCGGGAAAAGACGGCAGGAGCCCGAGCACTTCAAAGTTCTTGGCCCGCTGGACGATTTCCTGGCCGGTGAATAGCTTGAGCAGCGTTGATTTGCCGCATCCCGAAGGTCCGACCAGCGAAACGAATTCGCCGCGACTGACGACCAGGTCGATATCATTGAGTACGGTTCGTGTGCGGCGAAGGGACAAATCGAAATAGCCATGATAAGCGTCTTCAAGATGGATGGACTCATTCCCGGTGATTGGGGGTTTTGGTCTTGGAATAAAATCCATGATTCCACCAGTCCTTTTAGTCTTCGCTTTTCCCGTACCACCTGAAGCACGGGAGCTTCAATATGCCCTGCAGAAGCAGATCGCCGGTATAGGCCAGGAGGGATATGTAAATCACATAAGGTATGATCAAGGCCATGTTCATGTATCTTTGCTGGAGGTTAATTCTGAAGCCCAAGCCTTCGGTTGCGGCTACATACTCCGCCGCAAGCACGAACATCCAGGCCGCGCCGAGCGACACTCGAATGAGGTCAATCAGCCGCGGCAGCATTTGCGGAGCAACTATCTTATATAACACTTGAAACTGGGAAGCTCCCAATGTCAGTGCTTTGACCGTCAGCTCGTTCGGCATGCGTTCCGCCATTCCTGCAATGGACCGCATCATCGGTATGCCAATACCAAAGGCAATCAGGAAGACCTTGGAGCTTTCTCCCACTCCCAACGCCACGAGGATGATCACCAGCAGGGCCAACGGGTTGACATTGGACAATCCCACTACCAGGGGGCCAAGAAGCGCGCGAAAACCCGGGAACATACCCATCATGATTCCTATAAAGTAACTCGCCACCGCGGCGATACCAATGCCCATGCCAAGGCGTTTCAAACTTGCCTTGGTGTCCTCCACGAAAAGAATTTTGCCCGATCGCTTGTCGGGCACCGTCATGATTGTCTTCATCGCATCGGACATCTGATGCAAGGTGGGCATCAATTTGTCATCGGCATTCACCAGGTGGCGCGCATGAGAGACAAACATGTACAATCCGAGAACAAGGGCCACGGGCAAAAGTCCAAGGATGCGCCCAAACACCATGCCCGGCCGCGCATGCAGCCCCCAAAAAACAGGGATACTACGTTTCAGTTCGGTCATATTTTTTGCTATAGTTTCCCTGCCGACGCCGCTTTCACATAATCGCTGTTATAGTGGATTTTGACATGCTGTGGATCCCCAACAACTTTTCCGCCCGGCAGCTCAATGCCGATGAAGTCGGGCGATTTGGCGCCTTGCCCCAGAAGCCCATGATCGAAGCAAAAGCCGGCGACCGTTTTCGCTGTCTTCTCCAGCACAGGGCTTTCGATAAACGCGATTCCGTCCTGTGGCGTGTAGAACATCCGCGTCGTTCGCAATTGGGCCTTGAATTCAGGAACTGTGCCGCCCGCGAATTTCGCCATGGCTTCAATGGCCTGATCAGCTTGCTTTCCCTGCCCCGACATGATTGCCATCGCTTCATACCACGCACCGACCATTGCCTTTTTGACGGCATCGGGAGCGTCGCGGCGAACGACCAGAAGGTCCTGGATTTCTCCAGGAATCTTCGATGAGTCAAAAACGAGAGTCGCCTTGGGCAAGTTGCGCACCTGCATGAGGATGGGATTCCAAGTCACCGTCGCACCGCGGTCTCCCGAAGCGGCGAAAGTGGCGCCGATATTGGCGTCGGACGTGTTGACTTCCGTAACATCAGCATCAAGCAAACCTCCCGCTTTGAGAGCCTGCGAGAGAAGATAGGATGAAACCGAGTCCTTGACGATCAGAACCTGCCGGCCCTTGACATCCTTGATCGTTTTACCATTAAAGAGGACCAGGCCATCGTTGCCATCAGAGTAATCTCCGACTACGAGCACGTCGCAATCAATGCCGCCAGAGGCCGGCATATCGAGGGCATCCATGATCGTCATGGCGCAGCCGACGGCCTCGCCGGAGGTGAACTGATTGATGCTGGTAACGTAGTCATTGATCAAAATGACTTCGATCTTGACGCCGTATTTGTCAGCCCACTTTTTCATGATCCCGGAATCGGCAATGTACTGCCATGGCTCCCAGCCGGTGTAGTGGGACCAGAGATACCGGTAGGTTTTGCCCGCCGGACTTTGATCGGTGGCGCCAGCCTTTAGCGGCAGCAAGCTTGCGAGGGCGACCGCGACGAGAGTAATGAGTGATTTCCAGATTTTCATATTCTTATCTCCCTTTCTGTTGGATTAGTCGTTCTTTTTCCCTGTGGCCGTGAGATCCTGGTCAAGATTCAAGGTCACGGCGGCTTTATTGCCGCGCTCCATCCTGGCCATGGCCTGCTCGCCCATGGCCGTGAGCGTGTTCCTCTCTTTGATAGCCATGCCCATCTGCTCGAGCGCGCGCGTGCGGAACGAATCCACGTCATCCAGCGCCTTGATGGCATCCTTCATGGCCTGGGCCAAACCCGCATCCGAAAGTTGGGCCGAAGCCGCTTGCTTGTGAATCTCAATACCTTGGGTGGCGAGCAGCTTCGCGTTGAAGGCGATGGTTCTATTGCCAACGTCATCGAGGGCCTGAATTTTGTTCAGAACAATCTTTTGATTGGCCAGCGCCTGGGCGGCGGTGATGCCAATGANNCCCTGTTGATTGACCACAAGCTGCTGCTGGAGGTCCGTGATGCGTTGGCGCAGGCGAAAGATAAGTTTTGTATTGATGTACTTCGCCTCATCGCTCTGCGGATCGTGTTTGACAACTTCAGCCGAAAGTTTCTCGTCGATCAATTGGCACGTGGCGATATACCGCATGAGATCGCGCGTGGCCTGGCGCATGGTGGTCTGCTCATCTCGCAACGTATCAATGTCGCGGATGAGCTGTTGCCGGCTGACCTCGACCGAATCAAAGAGCGACTCGATGACTTTTCCCGACGATTCAAAGCGCGTGAAGTAACGATTCAGTTTGCTGCCGATCCCGGGAATATGGCCGGCCATCCTCCCCGCCCAGCCTGAGTCAAAATTAAACCGGGACGGGTCAATCTCGTCGAATTGGACTTTTAAGTTGGTCAACGCATCGGCAATGCCTTGTCCCTCGCCGCCGCCAATCTGTCCGAGCCGCTTGAGCGGCTGCTGGAGAAGCTGATTGGCGGTCGCCGCCTTGCGTTGCTGGACCACGCCGAGATTCTCGACGGAAAGCGCCGCCTGTTCCTGGGCTTCGGCATCCGCGGCCGGGACTTTGAGCAGCTTGCCAACAAACTCGCTGGCCTGGCGGTCGAGTTCAGGGTCCACTTTTTTCTGTTTGACTGCACTGGTAATCTCCTCCGGCCCAAGAAGGCCGAGATCGTTTTTCAATTTGCCGGGATCGGCAATCTGCGGCGACCCTTCACTGAGAGCGGACTGCTGCTGCCCCAACAAGCCCAGATTCTGCGTCGGGGCCGCTTGTAGTTGTTCTGGCATAAACTGATTTCCTTTCGTTTTGTGTTATTTCTTGAGATCCTGTTCCAGCGAAATGGCCGGAACCTGCCTGTTATTTGCCCGCACTATCATCTGATCGAGAAGATCCATGGCTTCAGCCATGATCTCGCGCGGCGTCTGCGAAGCGGACCGGTCTTTGATCCGGATGGCCGCATTGCCCGCCTTGTCCATCGTGGCCAGCGCCTCTTCATTGCCGGCCAGAAGTTCATCAACTTCCTGCTCGGTCTGATCATAGACCCCGGCCTGATCCTGCAATGCTTTGAGATTGGTGTCGTCGGCATGCGTCCGTTTGGGCTTCTGTTCCAAAGCGGCAATGCGTGCCGTGATGTCCTCCCGATCCATATCCTTGATGTTGAGCAACAACGTGACCGCGCGCTCGAGATTCTCCAGGCCGGAACGGTACACTTGTTCCGCTGTTCCCATGACTCGGGAAAAGGTCAATTCATTTTCCGACAAGACCCTGCGGAACACGGCCAGGAGGTTCTGAAACTTATCCTCGAATTGCGCCACTTGGGTCTGGCCCTGTTTGCATCCGAGCTTTTTGAGATCGGCCGCAAGCTCCGCTGATTTTTGCTGCTTCAGTTTTTCGAATTGCTCGTGCAGTTCCGTGTAATGTTTTTGCATATAGGCGTCGCCCCGCCCGAGATATCGATAAGCCCAATTGGCAACTCCCAGCGCGATGCCACCGGCGGCGATGGCCGCCGAACACGGCACCGAAGCAACCGAAAACAACGTCAATCCGACAGCCGTCGCCGTGCCCAGGGCCGGAGGCCACAGAGTCAGCGGATGCTGGATTATGTCGAAAAGGGCGGCCCGCCGGGCGGCCGATTCGCTGAAATCGAGCTGCCGGCTAACCGGGTCGCTTTTCATAGGTGCTCATGGTTCGCCTTTTGACGTTGTTTGTGCGTGCTATAGCAACTTTCCAAGCTTCTGCTACTTGCCAAGCCAGCCAGAAATTGGCTCTTTTGTCGAGCAAAAGCGGTTTGGCAAGTGAGGCCATGCGTCAAAGCTGCGCTTGAGTGAGCTTTTTCACTCCGCGAATGCTGTCCACGAAATCATGGGTAAAATCACGAAGCGCTTCATTATGATCGGAAGCGAAGCTCTGCCGATAGATGCTTTCAACGCCGGAAACCACATCTTCAGGACGAACGCCCTCCGTGGCCTGGGGCTTGGAGAGTTCCCTCTCCAGCGCCAGTCGTTTGGCTTCTTCAACCACAACCGGGACCATCGCCCCGCTCACGATATCAGCCAGGGTGAAGTGGACGGTCGTGTTCTCGCCCGCCGCTCCCTCCCGCTGGATTTCGTAAATGACCCGTTTCTCCGAAAACAACTCCTCGGCGAAGGTGTCGGCTAGTTTATCGCTGGTCGTCGTTTCTGAAATCGGGACATTTTTCATGTTCTTCAGAAAAATCTCCCGGGCCGCTTTTCGATCAGGCCGGCCGATGCGTAGTTTGACATCAATGCGGCCTTCACGAATCGCGGCATAATCCAGAGACTCGGGCTTGTTGGTCGCCAATATAACGATGGCGCCCGATTGGCGCACTCCCTGCATTTCCGCCAGGAAGGCCGGGACGATCGTGCGCAATACATCGCTGCTGATGCCGGAGTCCCGTTTGGCCAGGATGGATTCCGCCTCGTCCAGAAAAATCACGGGACGAATGCCGGTCTTCTCGAAGAACTTGCGGGCCCGGGCGAAGATATGCCTGATGGTCGCCTCGGGAACGCCCACATATTTATCCAGAATTTCCGGGCCGGAAACCAGGATGAAACCCTGAGAGGCCTTGGCCCCTTTAGCTGCGCAGGTTGCGGTAATGGAAGAAAAGATGGCCTTGCCGAACATGGTCTTGCTGCAGCCTGGCGGACCGTAGAGCAGCACGCCGGAAGGCTGCTTCTTGCCAAAGAACTGGTAATGCTCCGGATAACGGATCGGCTTTTCGAGCGCGTCCATGAAACGATTCTTCGCCTCTTCCTGACCGCAGATATCATCCCAGGAAACCTGGGTCGCCTGGTCAACCGAGAACGAATCATCTTCCAAACCGAAGTTGCCGATGATGACCGTCCCGCTGGCGTCGAGTACCACTTTGCCGCTAGGTTCGAGTTTGCCGGCAAATTTCCCGGCAAACACGGTCTTGCGATTGCCCTGGAAATCCACCAAAGCCATATCGCCGTCAAGGGCCTGCGCGACGAAAGCAATACTGCCGGAAGCGACGCCCTTCTCGACATCCACCACGGAGAGAGGATCGCGCGAAAGTTTGAGCATATCGCCCGGTTCGACTGCGAACCCGATTACGCAAAACTCCATGAACTGGCCACCGTAGATGGCCATGGCAAATTTTTCAGTTTCTTCTTCCGTCAGTTCGAGATCGCAAGTTCCATCCTGGGCTAAGGGCAATCCAATCCGATAACGATTTTTATAGCCTGTTGGAAACTGAACGTAGGCCCATCCGACCTCTTCTTCCTTCGAGCCGATGACCTCGCCGACGCCGGCCGCTTCGGGATGCAGGCCAAAATACTTGCTGTCCTTTTTGATTTTGACCAGAGTCCCTTTCCTGCCGAGCTTTTCCGGGGAAGGAACCGGTCTTCGAGAGAGGACGCGAACCACGGTGGCCAGGCCCAGGGGATACATCGTTTTCTCGCGGACGGTGTCTGTTTGATTTGTGGTCATGGGTGTCAGTCTATCCTGTGATCAAAAGGATTCCGAGAGCAACGATACATCAACGCGCGGCAAACGGTAAGTATGGTAGGCGCGCTCATTCTCACCCGGCTGCATGGGCAAAGGCTTGGTCCCGCCATAACCGACGGACCGAATGCGATTAGGATCAATCGCGTAGGTGATGGTGAGATACCGCACGACCGCGTCCGCGCGTTCCTGGGAGAGCGCCTTATTGGCGTCAGCATCGCCGAGAAACGAGGTGTGGCCTTCGACTAAAATCCGAAAAGTCGGATAATGTTTGAGGCGCGAGACCATGACATCGAGCTTTTCCTTTTCCGACACATCCAGATCGGCAATGCCGCTTTGAAACATGATCGGTTCGATGTTCAGGCTGCCCACGGGACGCAGCTTCTCCCATTGCGCGTCGGTCAGCGGCTTGAAAGGCCTGTTCAACGCGTCGCCCATATCGGTCGCCCTGCCCGCGTTTCCCGCCAGGGTGGCAAAGCCATTCTTGATGCCAACGTTATATATTTGCTGGATGAAGCTGCTATTGACGATCCGGTACGGGTCTTTATCGGGCAGCGGATCTTCCTTGAAATCGCCGCTCTCGACTAATATCTCAACGGTGGATTGAATCGTATCGATCAGTCCCTGCTCCGCCACTTGGCCGGGGCCGCTGATGCCAAACCATTCCTGGCAATTCTCGCTCAAGTTGACCCAGGCGACTCCGTTGAGCATCTTCTTGATGGAATCGCGCGGCAGCTTGAGTTCGGTATTGATGTCTTTTTCAAGTTCTTCTGAATTGTCCGCGTAAAACTTGAGCGTTCGGAAGTACGTTTTGAGAAGCAAGTCCACTTTCTCAGGATTCTTGAGCGCGAACTCGCGGTTGACGACCAGAATATCCACGATCAGCCGGCTGGTGCTTTCGGTCCCCAGGATTTTTGCGACACCGGGGATTTCCAGCGCCTTGGACACATTGGGTTCCCACAGCACGGCCACGGAAACCTTTTTCTCAAGAAGTAATTTGAGCGCTTCCTGCGAATCCTTCGTCTCCACCCGCTGATTGCGGCCAATGTTTTTCAGGGCCGGAACGTTGAAGTGCGAACTAATGGATTTGAGAAGGTGCTGGCTGGGCGACGCCGGAGTGTAAGCGATCTTTGGCATCGTCTGCGCAGTGAACGATTTGAACGAATCAAGATTGGACACAACATCAGTATAGGCGACCATGGCGTCGCCGCCTTTTGACTCATCGAGAATAGCGACGATGGTCGCGGGGAAATCAACCGCCGCGGCGTTGAGGATATAAGAGTCAAC
>PLIU01000374.1 GCA_003140095.1 Verrucomicrobiales bacterium
ATTACCATTGGTGTCCTCCACCAAGCCAGCGTAAGGAAGTCCGCCGTCATGGCTTACGGTGAAGGAGTAAAGGGTGTCCACAATATAATTCGGGCCGTCCCACAGGAACACCGTGCCAACGCCGCCTTGACCGAAATTTTGGGTCGTCCCGAAGAAACTGCCACCGCCGCTAGGCTGCACCAGGCCACCAATAGGAAATCCACCATCATCTCCCCCGGTGAAGGAGTAAAGGGTGCCCAAATAACCCGCATGGAAGCCGTCGGGGTACCACGCGAACAACGTGCCATTGTTGTCTGTACCGCCGTTTTCAGTCGTGCCCCAGAAATCCCCATTGGTGTCCTCCACCAGTCCAGCAGTCGGATACCCGCCATCGTCAAAATTAATGCCACCGCTGAAGGAGTAGAGGGTGTTCAAATCCCCGGCGGGGGTGATATCGAAGACCGTGCCAGTGTTGAATTTGCCGCCTTGGTACGTCGTGCCGTAGAAAATGCCAGAGAAGGGGTCCTGCACCATACCGGCGTAAGGATTTGCGCCATCAACGCCCCCCGTAAAGGAGTACAGGCTGGTCAAGACTCCATTTGTGCTGATGTTGAACACCGTGCCCATGTTGCTTGTGCCGCCCTCTTCAGTTGTGCCATATAAATCGCCGTCACTGCCTTGCACCAGCCCGGCATAAGGTTTTGCGCCATTATCCCCAGTGAACGAGTAGAGGCTGGAAAAGGCCCAGGTAATCCCATTGATCTCGAACACCGTGCCATTACCGCCATTGGTGCCGCCTTCCGCGGTCGTGCCGTAGAAATTGCCGTCACTGCCCAGCGCCAAACCGGCCTTGGGATATTCGCCATTCGTGATGACGCCAAAGGAGTGCAGGCTTGTGAGAACGACCCCGCCTTGGGCTTTGAAAGCCACAATCATCAAAGCGACCGCCAAGAATATTCGGCAGGTCCGGGCCACATGACCGTGCCTTAAAAGGAAGAACGTTGATTTCATACTCGCAACAGTGTTGGTTCAGTGTAGGTTGAATAGTGAGTGCTCATTGCTTGAGACAGAGTCAGGTTTCATTGCTCCTGAGTTCGCTTGAAGGGAGAAAATCTTTCACAAGAAATGCAGTTTTTTCTCCAGGTGCGCCGATACGCATCCGGAGTGTGGCAGATCCTTTGGCGCCCTTGTGCCCGCTATCGAACGCCGCCCGGCCAATCCAGGCCCAAGGCCCGGATTTCATCGCGCAACTGTTCGAGATCCCACACCTGGACGCGCTGGGCGTCAATGCTCACGGCAAGGCGGCGTCCGTCCTGGCTGAGCGCCAGCGGCAGCCAGCCAGTCGGCAATGGAAGCAATAGCGCCATCGTGCGTAAGTCGTAAAGGCCCGCCTCGCTGTAATCGCGCGTCACCCACGCCAACGGTTCTTGCGGGCAAAAAAGAATGTCATGGCAATGGTCAACCTCGCGCAGATGTCTCCAATCCGACGTACTCCACAATTGGACCCGTTGTGAAGACATGACAGAAAGTTGGTCGCCGGAAGGGGAAAAGGCGAAGCCAGCGATATTTTGCGTGTTGGTTATAGTGCAGGCCAGTTCCAAACCAGGCAATTGGTACACATAAAGCCGGGGCGTAAACGGCTGATAGACCGCCAGCCACCGCCCGTCGGGGGACGCGCCATTGATTCCCGGGATCGTGGCCGTCCAATTCCCGTCACGCGCCTCCGCGAGCTGGAGGCCGGAAACGCGGGAACCTCCCGAAGTGGTCCAAACGATGCGGTTTGAAACCACGCACAGGGACGTCAGGCCATTCGGCGCGGCCAACGGCAAGGATTCCAGAACCGGCGCCGTGCCGGCTTGGACGGCGCGGCCTGGGCGCCATCGGAAGGCCGTGTCCTTGTCGTTCGCAAAAAGCTGATCATTGGCGGCAAAATAAAGGCGGGAGTCCGCCCCCGCGTCGGCCAAAGTCCCGGGGCCGGACTGGGTGAGGTCCCATACTCCCAGCCGCTGCAGACCTGCGGCGGCGAGCCATGCACCGTCCGGTGAAAACGCCGCAAAATGCACCCGGCCTCCAAGATCTTCGGCAAAATCCCGATCGCAGGCGGGTAATTCGAATGAATGGATTTGCACGCCGGATGTCGTTGCGACAGCGCAGTGGCGCCCATCGGCACTGAACCGCGCGGAGAAGCTGCCCAGGCGGAGGGTAAGAGACCTCTCCATCTTGCTGAGATCCCAGAAAATCAATTCGCGTTCCCACCCGCCGCTTAAAAGGTAACCACCGTCAGGGCTGAACCTTGCCAGCACCGCCTGGACTTTGTGGCGCCCGAGCGAGCGCCGCGCGCCCGTCCGGGAATCCAGCAGATAGACCGCGCCAGATTCATCCGCGACCGCGATCCAATGGCCGTCCGGATGCCAGTCCAATGAACTGACGGCGTCCGACTCGGCGTAGGATGTTAAGCGCGCGCCATCCTCCATTCGATGCACCGAAACCACCCAACCTGCCGTTGTTCGGCAGGCCGCGGCGAACCGCCGCCCGTCTGGTGATACGGTCAGCCAAACCGGATCGCCTCCCAACGGAAATTTTGCCAACTGGCTCCCATCCTCCAAATCCCAAACGGCCACAGCGCCCCCGCCGCAGCTTCCGAGCAACCGTGGCAAGCGCGGGTCGAAGCAGAAGACCCCGAAGGCCGCCTCCGATAGAAGAAGTGCGCGGCGCTTATTCCTGACCTCCCAGATCTCAACGGCCGAGCTGTCGCCTGCTGACGACCGATTCCGTTTGACTCCAAAGAACCGGCCGTCGGAACTCCATTTGGCGAGATAGGCGGGCAAATCGGCGCTGGCCGGCAGTGTGGCCAGCACGTCCTGGCTGGTCACCGCGCGAATCTCGATCGGGCCGTTGCTGTTGCAAAGGGCAATCCGCCCGAAGGCCGGGTCAATTTCCCTCACCGTGTAATCCCGACCGACCGCAACTTCGCGCTCGAACCGCAAGTCGGGCAGGGACAGCGCAGCCATCGCCAGCGGGCGCAGTTCCGAGGCGTTGGTTATGGCCGCGGCCCGCCGCAGAGCGTCCAACGTACGGACCCGCTGGCCGGCTTCGTGGCTGCCCACGGTGGCCCGGGCCTGGCCAACGAGCGCGGCATACAGCTCCTGCTCGAAGGCGCGTTCCGCTGTTTCGGCGCGCGCGCGCAAGGAGGCTTCGGTGCGCGCACGCTGAAGGGCCTGCCTCTCGTTGGTCTTGGCGATCCAAACGACCACTCCGCCCACCGCGAGCAGCAAGAGTGTGGCTGCCGCCAAAGCTTTCAGCCAGGCCAAATGCCGCTCCACTTTGCGGGCTTCCCGAAGGCCGCGGCCCGCCAGAAACGCTTGCAGGTCGGCTCTGAGTTGGTCCACGGTGGCGTATCGATCCTTCGGTTCCGGCGCGCACGCACGAGTCATCACTTCGTTCAGATCCAGCAGCGCCTCGCCTTCCGGCGATTCCCGAACACCCAAGGGCAATTGCGGAAACTCCAAACGGTCGCGGCCTGTCGCCAGTTCATAGAGCAACTTGCCCAGGCTGTAGATGTCGGCTTGGGCTGTGCCCGGACCTTCGGGCGGAATAAAACCCTCGGTGCCCACGAAACTGCGTGAGTCGCCGACGCTGGTGACCAGACCGATGTCGGCCAGTTTGGGCTCTCCTCCCACAAAGATAACATTGGCGGGTTTGATATCGCGATGGACCAACCCATGCTTGTGGAGTTGGGCAAGCGCGTCGGCCAGCTTGAGCACCACTCGAGCCGCCTCGTGGGGCGCCAAGCGAAGGCCCTTGGCCAGCTCGGAGCGCAGCGTCCTCGGACGGAATGGCGGCACCTTCTGTTCTTGCCCGCCGGATCGCCTCTCGGTGTCCGCATCAGGAGCCGGGGAGTTCGCGGAAGCCTCGTCCGCCAACTCCATCACGTAATAAAAGAACCCGGCCGAATCGTTCCGCCCAACGTGAAGCACCTGCATCAAACAGGGATGCGTCCGCGAGACCGGTTCGTACTTCAGAATGCCGTTAAACTCCCTCCGGTAAGGCCGCTCATCATCGTAAAAGGCGCGGTAAACGATTTTAACGGCCCGCAAACTGCCGAGGGCATTGCGCGCCAGCCACACGTCTCCGTAAGAGCCGCCGCCAATACGTTGCAGCAGGGTGTGGTCGGAAATCGCTGGCGGCTCATTTCCAGCCGTGCGCCCGCGGTCCCGCCCAAGCTCGTGCTCAATGGAGGCGCGCAGGGCGCGTCCTGGCTCGGCAGCGCGCCCGGGTGCGCCGGTTCGCCCTGGATCATGGCTGTGGTGCATCATTTGGCCCGGGTCAACGGCTTTGAATTCGCGTCTTCACGAGAAATCTTTCACGCTCCGGCCTCGCGCCCCAGTTCCGCCTCGAGCTCCCGAGCAGCGCGTTTGACGGCCCGGCACATGCGATGCTTGATCAAGTAAACCTGGGCGACGCCGAGGCCCAGCATGCGCGCGACCTCCGCGGCAGGCAGATTCCGCAGGACACAGCAGTCAAAGACCTGATAGTGCTTTGGGTTCGCTTTCCGCCTGACACGGGTCAGCGTGGTCTGGAAGAAACTTCGCCGCCACTCTTGTTCCCAGGCCTCGTCAATTTGCTCGTCCGGCGGTTGAACCGGCGCAGGTATGGCCTCGCTTGGGTTCGCGCGTTCCTCCGTCTCCCCTGGCGCAGCGAATGACAGGCGATATCGGCGGCGAAAATGGTCGTGAATCCGCCTGCGGGTGATGAGCAGCAACCATGATTTGAAGGACCCCTTGGCGGGGTCGTAGCGAAACTCCGGCATCCGGCGCGCCACCGCAATGACCGCCTCCTGCACGACATCCTGCGCGTCCTGGTCATCCAGGCCGCTCTTGCGCGCGACGTTGTAAATCAAGCGCCAATAGGTGTCGAAAAAGGTCTGCCAACTGGCCTGATCGCCCGCGTCGCGCAGCCGGTCCAGAAGACTGCTCCGCGTGGCCAGGCTCTGGTCATCAGATCCGCCCAATTCCCCAAAATACCGCTGTTCCACCTCCATACAAAGGCTTTCGCTTAATATGCCTGGAAGGGAATGCCAGGGCAAGTCAATGCCAGAACATGACTTCATCCCGCCACGGCGTCGAAGTTTTAAGAGACGTCCCCTTAACACCAAATATGTGCAAACTTGACGCGAACTTACCCTAAAAGGGATCGAGCGGCTAAGCGATGCTCCAAGGTTTTTTGGCGGGACGCCAAAAAATTAGGACGGGACGACCGCGCTCCCAAGCATTCTGAACCCAAAGCTCGCCTAACTAAATTAACGCGCGCGCCGCGCCTGGGAGATGATATATGTCCAGAAAGAAGGCGGTCGGCGGGCCCCGTGAGATAGCCTGCGTCATCTCATGGGGCGAGGGCGCCGACTGCGACACTCCGCGTTCTACGTGGCAAGTGGGGGCGCGTGTGCTCCCCAAGCCACGAAAATTTCCGCATGAGACGAGGTTTTGGGCTGAACCAAGCATAGGGCGCCGATGAACCCAAACTGTCACTATAATTTTAGATAAATGTAATTTATTTTCAAAATAAGGGAGTATTCTTTCATTATTTTCAAAATAATCCTGGCGACGGCGTGTGTTATGTGTTAACTTCTTTGTTGAGGTTTGGTGAAGGGAGTTGCCATGATATGCCGACATAGGGGCATAGNNTCCGGGTTTTCCAATTCGGGGATATTCGAGGAATTTCGAGTACTCGGCCAAAAGGAAAAGGGGGGGGAACATTGAGCGCACCGCCGACTCCGCGGATAAGTTGAACCATTCCGACACGCCCCTGCTGCGCCTCTTCAAGACCTACTTCTCAAAAGACAAGCAGTTCTTAACCGCGGAATAGGGTGCTCGCGCATCGCAGTTCGTATGCGTTCCGGCAACAATTCCTTTCGATCGTCTTGGCTCAATTCTTTTCCCTTTCCTTGGAAAGCATGGTCTGGATACCATTCTTAAGTCTGAACAAAGTGTGCCGTCCTGAGCGCGTGGCCTCGGGTGGCTTGCGCCGGCCGCACAGGAGATTTGAACGATGACATACCGAGCTTGGTTTCAGTGCATCAATCCTCAATGCGGAGCCACCTATCCGCTCAACACCATCGTTTATCAATGCACGCGCTGCAACTCACTGCTGGAGGTGCGGCACGACCTGGAAGAATTAAAGCGACGCGACGCGAAGGGTTGGAAGGAACTCTTTGAGGCACGCTACAAGAGCAATCATTGGCCCTACGGCTCCGGGGTGTGGGCCAAAAAGGAATGGGTGCTTCCCGAAATCAAGGACGACAATATCGTCTCGCTCTTCGAGGGCGGCACGAACCTTTTCTGGGCCGAACGCTTCGGGAAAATAGTGGGCGTGGACGACCTCTGGATCAAACTGTGCGGCAACACCCACAGCGGCTCCTTCAAGGATCTTGGCATGACCGTGCTGGTTTCGCAGGTCAAGCAGATGATCTCCGAAGGCGCGCCCATCAAGGCGGTGGCGTGCGCCTCAACCGGCGACACCTCGGCGGCCCTGGCGACGTATTGCGCGGCGGCGGGCATTCCGTCCATCGTTTTGCTGCCGCGGGGCAAAATCTCCACCGCCCAACTGGTGCAGCCGCTTTCCAGCGGCGCGCTGGTGCTCAACTTGGACACCGATTTTGACGGCTGCATGCGCCTGGTGCAGGAGATTACCAAAGACGAAACGATCTACCTGGCCAACTCGATGAATTCCCTGCGCGTGGAAGGCCAGCAGACGGTCGGCATCGAAATCGTCCAGCAGTTCGACTGGGAGGCGCCGCAGGTCATCATCATTCCCGGCGGCAACCTGGGCAATGTTTCCGCCCTCGGCAAGGGGCTGATCATGATGCGCGACTTGGGGTTGATTGACAAACTACCCCGCATCGTCGTGGCACAGGCAGAACAAGCCAATCCTCTCTACCGCGCCTACCTCCGTAACTTCGATTTTTTCGAACCGATGCAGGCCGGGAAGACCCTGGCCAGCGCCATCCAGATCGGCAACCCCGTCAGTTACGCCAAAGCCGTGCGTACGCTGCAGCAGCTTAACGGCATTGTCGAGCAGGCCGGGGAAGAGGAACTGGCCGATGCCGCGGCGCTGGGCGACAGAACCGGCATGTTCAACTGCCCGCACACCGGCGTGGCGCTGGCCGTGCTGATCAAGCTGCTCAAGGCGGGGAAAATCGATAAGTCCGAGCGCGTGGTCGTGATCTCGACCGCGCACGGTTTGAAATTTGTGGAAATGAAAGTCAAATATCACCAGAAGGAATTGGGTTTTCCCTGCCGGTACGCCAACCAGCCGATCGACCTGCCCGCCCGCCTTGATGCGGTCAAAGATGCCCTCAAGCGCGCGCTGGAAGACAAGAGCCGGTTCGATCTCTCATCCTGACCGGCAATGACCTGGTTGAAGATGCGGCCAAGTGCGATGCTCGGCCGATCAGCACCCAGAAAAGCAATTTATTTCCTATCCTTGGAGCGGCGGTTGCCGCATAGTTTTTCCATGTCAATCATTCATCGCAAACTTGTGGCGGCGGGCCTCGCTTCGATTATGCTGGCCGCGCGCGCACAGGCCGTGGACTTCCCCATCCATGATGGCGACCGGGTTGTCTTCCTGGGCGACAGCATCACCGAACAGCGCCTCTACACGACCTACATCGAGGCTTACACCCTGACTCGATTTCCGGCTTGGAAGCTCACCTTCCGCAACGTCGGCTGGGGCGGCGACACCTCCTGGCTGCGCCAGCGCTCGCATCCGGATGAAGGCGCTCTCTTCGCCGCCGCCGAGTCGCCACAACAGGCGATGGTGGAGGATGCAGTCAAACGCGGCCTCGAAAGGGACGTGTTGCCGCTGCGCCCGACCGTGGTGACGATCGACTTCGGCATGAACGATCATTCCTACAAGCCGTTCCGCGAAGACATTTTCCGCGCCTATGTGCGCAGCCAGGCGCAGTTGGCGAAAGTCCTCGAAGGCGCCGGGGCACGGGTCGTTCTTTTGACACCGCAACCAATCGAAGAGAAACGGCCCGATCCGGACCAGGACGAGCGCAATCAGTCATTGCGGCGGTTTTCCGACGGACTCAAGGAAGTGGCCGTCCAACAAGGCGCTTTGTTCGTGGACGAGTTCGCCCCCTACATGTCGCTGATGCTGCGCGAGCGGGCCGCGAATCCTGCCGCGTTCATTGGCGGAGGAGACGCGGTTCATCCCGGACCTGCCGGACACACGCTGATGGCTTGGGCGATCTTGAAAGGCATGGGAGCGCCGGCGGCCGTGTCAAGGGCGGAGATTGCCGCTCCCGCCGGGACTGTTGTCGCGGCTGAACATTGCGCGATCAGCAACGTGAAAGTTGCGAACAGCGGGTTGACCTTCGACCGCCTGGATGAGGCGCTGCCCATGCCTATCGATGCCCGTGCCGAGCCGGCCTTGAAGCTCGCGCCAGTGCTTGATGATCTCAGCCGCTACGAATTGCGGGTGACAGGCCTGGCGCCCGGCAATTACGAGGTGAAGATCGACGGCGAATCGGTGGCACGGGCGAGCAACGACAAGTTGGCCGAAGGACTAAACCTGAGCAATCTTCCCGGGCCGGTCACCAAGCAAGGCCGCGCCGTCCTGGATTTGGTCTTTCGGAAGAATGATTTGTTCTTCCGCCGCTGGCGCGATGTGCAACTCTTCAATCTGCCGCCCTGGGCGGAGAACTCCGCCACAGCCGATGGCCGCGCTGCGGAGCTTGCCAAGCTGGACACGCAGATCGCGGAGTTCGAGAGCCAGATTGACGAGGGCCGCAAACCCGTCCTGCGCCACTTTGGGATTGAGCAGGTTGCCCAGTAGCCCGCCAACCTTTGAAACCTTTGACCCGTTCCATCTTCCAAGGCTTCCAACACTGTCCGCCGAACATTTCAAAGAAGTATGAGCAAGCCCTTTCACCCATTCTCTCTCCCCTGCGATTCGTCCAATGCCAGATGCCTGCCAGTGCCGGAGCGGCGAACAAGAATCCGGCGCCTCTTGGCTACCACCCTCCTCGTGTGGGCGGCCCTCGCGGCATCGCCGGCGCCAAGCGCAGCACCACCGGGTTCTCCGGGCAAGAAACTCATCGAATACGGTTGGGATGTGCCCACGCCCGCACAGATGGATCAGGAGCTTGCAAGCATGGAGAAGCGACCCTTCGACGGGCTTATCTTCCGGCTGGGCGGAGGCTACAACGCGTTCGTGCTCAAACCGCTTGAGCAGGCCAGCTTCGCGGAGGATGCGCGCAGCCTTCGCCGCCTTCAGTTCACGCGCTTCACCGATAACTTCGTGCTCATCTGGGGCTCGCCGCCGGCCGGCTTCGACTGGTTCGACGACACTCAGTGGCACGTCATCGAGGCCAACGCAGAAATGCTGGTGGGTAATGCGCAGGCCGGACGCGTTCGCGGCATCTGCTTCGACCCCGAATCCTATGACTTCAGTCTCTGGGATTACGCCAAGCAGCCCAAGGCCAAGGCCCACACGTTCGCTGAGTACCGAGCCATGGTGCGAGAGCGTGGAGCCCAACTTATGCGCGCCTTTGAGAAGCCGATGCCCGGCGCCACCATTCTGACGTTTTTCCATGTCAGCCGCTTCGATCGCTTTGCGATCCTCTCCGAGACCGAACTAGCACAGAAGTTGGCGACGGAGTCTTGGGGCCTGATGCCTGACTTCTTCGTCGGCATGTTGGAGAGTGCCAGCCCCAATGCGCGCTTCATCGACGGCAACGAGAGCTCTTACTATTATACTTCGCGCGAGCAGTACTTTCGCGCGTACCATGCCATGCGCCAGCGGGCGCTCGGCTTGGTGCCACCCGAACTCCGGGAGAAGTACGAACGGCAAGTCCAGGCAGGGCAAGCGCTCTATGTGGACCATGATTTCGCCCTGCGGCAGCCAAACACCGGGCACTACCTGAGCTACCGCATGACACCGGAAGAGCGGGCCAAGTGGTTTGAGCACAATACCTACTGGGCGCTCTACACGACAGACGAATTCGTGTGGTGCTACAGCGAACGGATGAACTGGTGGAAGGACCAGACCCCGCCCGGCCTCGAGGCGGCGATCGTGAGCGCCCGGCAGAAGATCGCCGAGGGCAAGCCGCTGGGCTTTGAGATCGAACCGCTCATTGCGGCCGCCGAAAAGCGCTAGGCAATCGCTTCTTTAGGGTGTCGCTTTTGCGTTGCAGCTTCGTGGCGCGACGTTAGTATGCGCAAGAACGCATGAAAAATCACCCTAACACTACGGATCTTAGCCGGCGTGATTTCCTGGGACGCACCGTTGCTGCCGCAGGAGCCGTGGCCGTGCCGTGGTTCATTCCGGCACGAGCACTGGGCCGCGATGGCGCCGTGGCCACAAGCGAGCGGATTGTGCTGGGCGGCATCGGTCTTGGCCCGCGCGGGCAGTATGACTTGAGCGTGATGCTTCCAGAAAAAGACGTTCAGTTCGTGGCCATTTGCGATGCGCAGCGCAGCCGCCGCGAGCGCGTCAAACAAATGGCGGATGAGCATTATGGCAACAAGGATTGCGTCATGTATCGTGATTTGTTCGAGTTGCTGGGCCGGCCGGATATCGACGCGGTGCTGATTGCGACCGGGGACCATTGGCACGCGCTGGCCGCGCTGCTGGCNNAAGGATGTCTATTGTGAAAAGCCCTGCGGTCTGACGATTGGAGAAATCCAGGCCCTGGCGGATGGCATTCACCGCTACGGTCGCGTCTTTCAAGCCGGAACACAGCGGCGCAGCATCAAGAACTTCCAATATGCCGCCCAACTGGCCTGGAGTGGCAAGCTGGGGCGGCTTCACACTCTCCACGCCTCGGTTTACGTTCCGCAAAAGAGCTACGCCTGGCTGCCAGGGGAGCCGGAGCTTGTGCCGGATGAATGCGACTGGAACCGGTGGCTGGGCCCGGCGCCGTGGCGACCCTACAATCGTCGGTATGTGTCCGGCGGGTGGCGGGGCCACCATGATTTCGAAGCGGGCGGCAACTTTCTGGACTGGGGCGCCCACACGGTGGATTTATGCCAGTGGGCCAACCAGGCCGATCACACCATGCCGATCCAGTACGAAGCCACGCCGACCTCCGTCAATGCCCTTTACGCCAACGGGGTGAAATTGGTCTGCGATTTTCTCCCAACCGCATTCGGGGACCGCGCTCCCCAGTACCGCACGTCCACCGGCACTTGCCCTGTTCGCTACGAGGGCGATGAAGGGTGGGTCGAGACCGGAGATGACGTGGAGGTCGCGCTTTCCGAGAATTTAGTGAAGACCCGAAAAAGGCTCTTTACGCAGGGCCATTTCATCTGGGA
>PLIU01000431.1 GCA_003140095.1 Verrucomicrobiales bacterium
TCCCAGATGAAATGGCCCTGCGGGGTGGTTCCATCTTGGCTGCAAACTGTCGGAAAAGTTTACAGTTTCGATCTGAAAATCTCCACGGATGCAAGGCACGGAAAGTGTGGTATAGTGTTATGGTTAAGCATATAACAACTATTCTTGAAGCAAATGAAAGAGAAGGCACGATTGCTGCTAGAACCCGGGTGTCAACTGACATAAACCAATGAACTGATAGTTTTAGAACCATTATGAAGAAATTCTTTTTATCTGCGATCATCGCAGGCTCGTTTTCGGGTCTGGCCTTGGTCGCTCAAGCGCAAGTCGTGGTGCCAGGCTCATCCGATCCCTGGTTGGCTGGCCAACCCAGCGGCACAACGGCCAGTTCCGGCGACACCGCCCCGGCCCAATCCCCGGTTTACGCGGGCGCCGTTAGTGCCGGGCACACTATTACTTGGAGCGCGTCAGGCCTTGTGTTCTATGGACCGGGCACACCCTCAGATGGGCCCAATGGCGAGACTGGTTACCTCCTAAGCGACCCCGCTCAGAACGGCATCGCAGGTCTGAATAATGTCCCGGTTGATGGCCTGGTGGGCCTGTTCCTTGGGCCTGCTACGCCTTCCGGAACGGCGCCAGCGGCTTTGAACTTCTCATCCATCGGTTTGACCTACACCCACTTGTCTCCTGGCGTGGACCAACCGTTTTACATGGGCGACGGCTCGGTGGAAAGCCTCATCGTGCCAGCGGGAGCGACCCGCCTGTACTTGGGCACCGTTGACGGGTATGGCTGGTATAACAATGTCGGGGCTTTCGATGTCACCCTGAAAGGTCTTACTGCTGCCGTCCCGGACGGCGGCTCCGCAGTGGCCATGCTGGGAGTTGCCTTCGGGCTGATGGGCTTGCTCCGTCGCAAAATCTAGATCTCTTTCGAGTTTTTTGTTAATCACAAGGCGCGGTCACAAGACCGCGCCTCTGCTTTTATGCGTCGGGAGGGGCTTCGGCGGCCTGGTGTTAATCCTGACACCGGCGCAGGCATGACCCACAAGCTTCGGAGCTTGATGGCCCTTGCCGGCCTCCAACGCCAACGGTCTCCTCGTGATCTTCGCGGGCGATCGCGCAGATCACGGCGCGCGGTTCGCTTTCCAGCTACCCCCATTCCCGTCGCCCTGCGTGATTTTGTAGTTGCCCTGCAAGCTGTCGCCAGCCAGTTCGCCTGTCATTTCCACGCCCCCCTTGTTTCCCCTAACTTCATATTCGTAAGCCAACAGGACATGGGTTCCATTCACCTCAACGGATTTCATAGTGGTGGACGCTGTGTCCCCATCATAGGTGAAGGAGACATTGGCCTCCCACGGGGAATCAGCCGTTTTTTTCAGGGAGACGCGCAAGTTGCCCGTGCCGCCGTCGGAACCAGTCCATTGTCCTGCGTAATCCCCTGCCGCCTGTGGCGCCGCAGAGACGTTCCGGGCGGCATCGTTCTTCGGAGGACTCGAGGCGCACCCAGCCAACAGACAGCAAGAGCAAGAAATAATTATCGGTAGCCAAAGTTTCATAAGCGAGAGTTGCCTTTCGGCTCTGGTGGTGTCAAGCGGGAATTGCAGTCCCATGTTTGGAATAAGTTTTCATGAAAAGACATGGATAATTCGAATGTCTCCGTTAGGATAAAATCTTAATGAACGCACCGATCTGGCGGCTAGCCTGACGATGCCTCTTAATTCGATGAACATCGGCAAACAAATCCGAATGAATCGCATCTTCGCGCACCCCAGCGGAAGATTATGCTCCGTGGCCGTGGATCATTTTGTCGGTTACGGCAAGTTGACGGCTGGCGGTGGTCTCTCCAATCTGTCCATCGCCTTGGCCAAGATCGCGGCCGGCCAGCCCGGCGCCGTCACCATGTCCAAAGGCACCGCCATGAATTGTTGGGCGCCTTACGCCGGCCAGATTCCCCTGATTGTGCAATCGGGCTGTTTCACCGCCGATGATCGCATCATCGAAACAGTCACGGATGCCGAAGAATGCGTTCGTCTGGGCGCCGACGCCATTGCCATCGCCATCGGCATATTCGGGCCGAATGAGGGCCGCTTCATCAAGATGTTGATGGACCAAGTGACCAAGGCTGCGCGCTACGATTTGCCGGTGATAGCCCACATTTACCCGCGCGATTTTTCAGGATCGACGCCAAAAATCACTTTCGATCCTGAAGGCATCATGTGGGCGGCCCGCATCGGCATTGAAGCCGGCGCGGATGTGATAAAGGTCGGCTATACGGGGGATGCAGATTCGTTCAGGCAAGTGGTGGAGAGTTCGCCGGTGCCGGTCGTCGCCGCTGGCGGACCCAAGGCGAAAAACCTGCGGGCCGCGCTCTGCGCGATGGCGGAAGTCGTCCAAGCCGGTGGTCGCGGCGCAACCATTGGACGCAATGTATGGGGTGTCGCCAAAACCACCGAAGCCGTCAGGTCCTTCAAAGCCGTGCTCCTGGATGGCAAGAGTGTGGATGAGGCGCTCAATGCCGAAGGACTCACTGGAGCCGAGTGAAAAATTCCAAAGTTCCCCTTAAGAATATTGTCAAAACTAATGAACTCCCCCACCACCGTCGAACAAATGGAAGACGCCCTGAGCGAAGTGCCGGTCCTGGACGTCCACACGCATTTATGCGGAGCTAAACTTGGCGCCCAGGGATTGCATGATGTTCTGCTCTATCACATGATCGTGAGCGAACTTTATGCGGCGGGTTGTCCCAGCGGGGCGCGCCTCACCCAATTTCCCAATTGGCCCTCCAGGAAAGAGGCCCATGAACGCATCCTGGAGGCGCTGCCCTATCTGCGCTTCATTCAAAACACCAGCGGCTGGTGGGGCGTCCGCACTATTCTGGGCGATCTGTACGGATGGCGCGAATCCATCACCGCGGAGAGTTGGCGGCGGCTCGATGACCTGATTCGAGAACGTTCTGGCGACCCAAGTTGGGCGCGTTCCATTTTGCGGCGCGTGAACATTCAACGCTCCTGCGCCGAGTATTGCCGGCGCGGCGAAGGAGAAGGCGATGACGTGCTTCAATACTCGTTGGAGTGGGGCATGTTCATGCGCTCACAATGGGGGGAATTTGACACCGCCGTGTACGATCTGGAGCGCACCTGGGGCCGCCCCCCACAGCAGCCGGTTACCATTGGGGCTGGGTTGCGCCCGGCCCCAGACCGCGTCATCAAAACGCTGGACGACGTGCATGCCGCCATCCAGCACTACACGGACAGTATTCCTTATGACCGGGTCATTTCGACCGCCACCGGCATTTCAACGGACATTGATTACACCTTGCCAAGTGACACGGACATGGCGGACGCGCTCTCGCGGCGCGCACATGCCGGCCCCAAGGATCGGGACATCTACGCCGCTTACATAGGCGAAGCGTTTCTGGCGGCTTTGGAGAAGCGGGGTGACCGGATCCTGTTTCAGTTTAGTCTTGGCGCCGAACCGTTGCCGTTTGAAACAGCAAGCCGCCTGTCGCAGAAAACGTTGGGACAACTCGCCACCATCATCAGTCGCCATCCCGGGCTCCGCTTCCAATGCTTTGTTTCCAGCCGCCATGCGAATCAAACTCTTTGCACGATGTGCCGTGAACTTCCCAATTTCAGTTTGGCGGGTTTTTGGTGGCACAATTTCTTCCCCGATACCATCCGCCAGTTGATGACCGAACGGCTGGATATGGTTCCGCTCAACAAGCAAGTGGGATTCTTCTCCGACGCTTACACGGTCGAATGGGCATACGCCAAGGCGATCATCGTGCGCAAGCAGATGGCTCGAGTGCTGGCCGAAAAAGTGGCGCAAGGCCAGTACTCATCCAACGATGCGCTCACCATCGCCCGGGAAATCCTGTTTCAAACCCCGCAGACACTCGTGGGCATGACACCGGCCACTGAAAGCTGGAAGACAAATTGCTGAGATCAACCCCATCCACATCCATCCCATAATTTTCGGAAAGGAAAGGGAAGTGAACGGTATGGTCATGTTCTGAGAATTCGCACCACCCAGTGAATTCAAAAGCGCGAACTCGGCATCAACGCAATGCCATTAATTGAGCCTGGCAACGTCTTAACTGGGCGCCATTTAGGACTGTCTCTTTGGACTTCCAATTCTATTGTACTTGGAGGACGTAAAACAATTGCGGAGCGTTGCGATTCACTGTGTTTGTTAAGGTGATGGTGAAATCTCCGCTCGCATTCAGGACGTTGGTGGCGAGTGGCTTCCACTGGCTCAGCGGCAGCCCCAGGTTTGTGCTCACCAACGTTTTATAGGTCTCACCGGATTGTCCATCGCTTGCGTTAATCACCAGATTAGTCCCGGACGCATTGATTTCCAGGATATAAGGCTGCGGTGCGCCGAGTGGGCCGAGTGGTCCCAGCGAGAGCCTGAACACCGTCCCACTTTCTCCACTGCCGTCAAACTCCGCCGTCCCATACAGGGCGTTGCCCGATAAAACCAAACTGGAATCCGCTTTGCCTCCTCCTTCGGCGGCGCCGGTAAAAGTATGCAGGTTCGTAAATCCCGTTCCAGTGGTGTTGATGGCGAACACCGTGCCATAGCCCGCACTGCCGCCATCAAACGCCGTCCCATAAAGCGTGTCGTCCGACAAAATCAAACTGGCAAACGGATTCGCTCCATCGCTATTGGAGCTTATTGCACCGGAGCTTGGTGTGAAACTATACAGATTCGTAAATCCTGTTCCATCGGTGTTGATGGCGAACACGGTTCCATTGCCCGCACTGCCGCCATCACCTGCCAGCCCATACAGGGTATTGCCTGATAAAACCAATGCGGAAGATGGATAGGCTCCGTCGCTGTTGGTAAAAGGAGAAGCATCCGACCTAGCCGTGAAATTATATAAGTTCGTGAAAGACTGCCCCAACACTCGGCCAGCCGTTAACAAGCCCAGCACGGCTGCCAGCCCGGGCAGAATGAATAGCTTCTTAATGTACGTTTTCATAGTTTGATTTCTCCGGATTGGTTTTCTGTATGCCTGCCGGTTTCGACTGGTTCAGAAGAACAGAGATTAAGGCAGGCATTCATTCCGGCCTTCTCCATGCTCGATCCTCGTTTATGTTGCGGGTGGCGGCGCGCACTTTTCATTATGGCAGCGGGGGGCTGATGAGCACGCGGGCCTGTGGCCTCACGAGCAAGCTGAAGTCCTGCGTGAGGCCGGCGCTCTTTTCGTGGTAGTCTATCACGCGAATGGTGAATTTGAAGACCCCGCTGGCGGCGGGGATACCGCTGAGCACACCTGTGAAGGGGTCCAGGCTCAGGCCGGGCGGGAGCGCGCCAGCGATGATGTCCCAGTTGTAAATGGGTATGCCGCCGGTGGCGGTCAAAGCATTGGTGTAGGGAACGACCATTTTGGCCTCCTGCAGCCCGACACTGGGAAAAGTCAAGGCCGCAAAGGCGGCATTGGAGCGCAGGGTGTAGCCGATTTCCTGAGCGCAAAGCACATCCAGCTTCGTCATGGTCCAGCGGCAGCGCGGAATGTCGCCGTGATACTCGTAGCCGAATGCGCCCTGGCCACTTTCAGGGTCAATAACGCCGGTGAGGTGATCGTTGGCAGCATCGATGGGCACCGGTCGTCCGTAATAGTTTTTGACCGCATCGCTCGTAAAAGCGAGCTGTGCGAGTGCCTTGGCATAGCCGGGATGGCCACGGTTGAAAATGAGCGCGTGGCCGATTTCGTGATGGGCGATGGAATAAAAGTCGTTGGTCTCATGGCCGAGATTGCGGGTGGCGAGCCAGTCGTTGTCGTTGGTCAGAAAGAGCCAGCGTAGAGCGTTCCAGTTGCCAGCGATGTTGGCTTCGAAGCCGCCGGAACGGTGCAGGGCCAGTGGTTTGCCGCCGCTGGTTTGCCGGTCCCCTTGGTGGCTGGCCTCGCCGCCGGAACGCAGTTCGGAGTTGGTGGTGCCGTAGGCGTAGAGTTGGTAGCCGGTATAGGTGTTGCTGTTGACGAAATCGCAGCCGCCGTTGAAATTATTGGACCAAATCCAGGTTTTCTCGGTTCCGGCCAGGACCTGATCGAGGTTCATGCCCGTGAAATAATAAGTCCAATCGTTGGCGGCTTGTTCCACGAGAAGGCGCGCGACGGCGTTGCCGAAGAAGTGCGTCGCGTCACGGTCATAATTGGCGGTGACGATGAAATCATTCGAGCGATGGGCGCCCTGGTCAATGACCCTGATGGGGAGAGTGTTGGTTTGCCTCACGTTGTCGGCCCCGGTGAAAACTAGCGTAAGCGTAGTGGAGCCGTCCGGGCCAGAGTGCGCGGGAAAGATGGAGAGGGCGACGGCGACGGGCTTGTCGGCATCGGCCAGGGAGCGGCTGGCGGTGGGGCCATTGGGGCTGATTTGGCCGGGATTGTTGAAATATAGCCGCGCTCCATTGGCCGAAAGCGTGACGGATCCGGGCAGCGCGGCGTCCATGGGCGGCAGCAAGTAAAACTTGATGAGTGGATTGGCCATGTAACCATCCCTATCCACCAGCGTGAGGCCGCGCGCATTGAGGGAACGCCCGAAAATATCCTGGACACGAATTTGCTCGCCGGC
>PLIU01000233.1 GCA_003140095.1 Verrucomicrobiales bacterium
TTGCCGCAACTGGAGAACCAAGCCACCAAGTCATCATTGTCCGTCCAGTTGAAAAAGACATCGTTGGTCTGGCCGCCTAAATCGACTTGATTGGTAATGAAGCGCGCGGAATCGACCGCCCCGACGGTGATGACATTCTTGGCGGTGCCCGGAGAGAGAATCGAACCAGCCGCTCCACCCAGGCCGTAGTCATCGCCGTTGCCGCCGCCGCCGGCGGCGAAGACGAAGAGCAGCGGTTGCTCGCCCGGGCGGGAGGGTTGCGCGTCGCGCGTGGCCTGGTCGTAACTGGCCGCGTGCATGTCGTAGGTCGTGACGCCATCGTACCCCCAACTGTTGTTGGAGATCAAATTAGTCGGCCCCAGGTTGGTCGAGGCGGCGGTCTGCAAGGCGGCGTCGGAAACGAGGGAGCCGCCTTGGAGAAAAGCATCGGCGACCGTGGACCCGACCACCAGACCCAGGGATTGCACGAACAAATTAGCGTTGGTGGCCTTGCCCTGGAAGCCGGCGCCCGGGATGATGGAGCCGGGCACCGCTTTGGTGACATTGGTGGACATTTTGCCGTTGCCCATAATGGTGCCGGCCACGGCGGTGCCATGGCCGTTGTTCTGGTCGATGAGCGCGCCAGGCGCTCCTGTCAGACGAATTCCTTTGGGGCCTGCAAAATCCGGATGAGAGGAATCGATCCCGGTGTCGTTCATATTGACGGTCACGTTAGCGCCGGTCAGATTCAAATAATTGGGAGTCGTGTAGAGGGTGTTGGTGGAGATGCCCAAGGCCACGCGGGTCAAATCGTTGAGCGTGCGGCGCGGCGCATAAGGCTCGATCTCCTGTGCCAGGGGCAATTGCGCGATGGCCACCAAGGACTGCGGGGGCGCCATGACCGTCAGCGTCGGTCCGAAGGGGCCGATCTCCTCCCCCATCAACTGGGCGCCCAGGGCCTGCAAGGCCGCCAGCGCGGCATCACGCTGTCCGGGGAAGGTCGTCACATTCAGCGCGCCGGATTGCGGTTGCTCCTGCGCGACGGCCGAGGGCAACAAGCTGGCCGCCAGTTTGTAATAGGGTTCGTAAGGCAGCACGGCTTGGAAAGAGGCGTCGGCGGCCATTTGCTGGGCTTGCTCCGGCGTGGCCTGCACTAAAGCCGCGTTGTTGGGGATGTAGGAGACAATCGCCACGCCAACTTGTTGCAAGCGTTGGCGAAAGCGCTGGTCTAAGCCCTCCTGCGACTGCACGATATAACTGCCCGGCGCTCCCTTGGCCCGAAGATGGGCCGGAATGTCCAGGCGCAAAGAGCGGTCGGTGTCAATGAGCGCATTGCGCAGAAAGATGGCGTGATTGCTGAAACGCAACTCCTTGTCGGTCAGCCGGGTGTTGCTGAGGCGGTAGGACTTGGATTGGGCCACATCGAGGGTGTCGGCGATTTTGGCCAAAGCGGGGGCGTTGCGCTGGGCCGCGGCGGACTGGGCCACGCGAGCGCGGCGGGAGGCGCTGACTTTCTCGGCATAAGTCCAAACCCAATACGCCGCCGCGAAGAGCAGCAGGCTGAGCAACAACCAAGTTCGCGGCCTAAAGCGCATAATGACCTCCAAAAAATAATGAAGCCGAGCGCAAGTCTAGCAGCGAAAGGGTACTTTGGCCAGTGGAATCGACAGCGGTGCCGGAGCAAAGAGGCATCCTGGTTTCGGGTGGGCATCGTTTCATGGATTTCCTGATTCAACATTGTAGCTGTCGATGACCATTTTCAAGCCGTTGGTATGGACCAGGTGGCAAACGGTGCGGGTGAGGCACTCACCGGTGATTTCGTAATTGGTGTACATGCCGTAGTTCAGGCCGCTGACCAGATAAGGCTGACCTTTGGGCTTGATCGCCTGGCCCCAGGCAAAAATGACAAATTGCGGCTCGCCCACTTTCAGCAACGAGAGCGTCTGCTGCGGAATGCGCTCGACGATCTCGTCGGGGTAAACGGCGGCGCCGCCTGAGTTTTCAACCAGGAAGGAGGAAGCGGTGGTCAGAGCGGAGGCCCCCAGGATGTCTCCCACCTTGTGGAAAATGCCGTTGGGATAATTGGTCCGTTGCGCGTTGATGCCATTGGGACCATCCATCAGGTTGGTGAAGTCGTAGTCGAAGCCATTGTTGGGGTTGGGCATAATCGGGACGCCGCCGAACTGGTTGGTGGGGGCGATGACGCCGGCGAAAACGGCCGCCCAGGCGGCATCGTTGGTTTGATTGACGGCCAACAAACCGCGGGCGGCGTTGTCGTTGGGGGCGGTGGTGAATACGTCCACCAACGACCAGTCGTTGGTGGGATAAGTTTCGGGCGACTTGACCCAGGTGTTGGTCCAGAGCGCTTGTGAGATCAGGGATTGCGTGCTATCGGCCTTCAAATACACCGTCTGCCAGGGCGTTCCGCGATGGACCCGGCCAATCCAGCCGACGCCTGGGAATTTGTTGGTCGGGAAAGCCCAATTGGTCGGGCTGTACACCAGCGGGTCCTTGAAGAGCATATTGGGACCGATGGAGTCCTGCGCGCCCCATGGGGTGTAACGCGCGCTCACCGTGCCAAGGTTGTTGGTCAAGGGGTACAGTATCGTTGGGGGGGCGGTCGGCTGGGGTGAAGTGTGCCCCGGCCAGGTCAGGTCGTCGATAGAGTAATGAACCAGAGGGTCGTTGGCGACCCAGGTTTGAAGCTGTTCGACGATATTGCTTGGGTCAACGGGAGCACCAAAGGTCCAAGTGGAAATGGAGGAGTTGCTGGAGCCGAGCAGAGCGTTTCGGTAAGGGAGATCAGAAAGGGTATTATAGCTGCCGTTCATGATCTGGTTGAGCATTCCGATCGACATCGGAGAACCAACGAAGTCGTTGGCATTGCCCTGCGTCCAATAATCCTCGGTCGCTGCAGTGTTGCCAAGGCCCTCGTTTTCGCTGACCACCGGCGAACTGAAGGAAAGGGAACTGCCAAATGGGCCCAGGTTCACAAAGTCGAGGACGGCGCCAGTGTAGGAGCCATCGAACAATACGTAAACAAGATGATTGGTTATGTTCAAAGTCCAGTTATGCACCGGCCATCCGGTGGAGCGCGACTGAGCCATGTCCGCCAGCAGAAATCCGTTGGATGAAATGATGCCGTTGGTGAAGAACACAAGGCTTTTGGTGGCTTCCGAGAAATAGCACGCTTCCAATGAGACAATGTTGGTCGGGAAAAACGAAATGAAACCATTGGCATTGGTGCCCGCGGCAAGGCCGATGATCCCGTTCCAGGCTCTCCAATTAAATCCCGTCCCGGGGTTCGGCAACATGACGTTGGTCATGACCGTGGTGAATCCGTAGTCGTAGTTGTTCGTAACCTGGAGGGTGATGTAATTTGAGATATAGCACGTCGTGTAGCCGCCATTGGCGGTGGCACCCGTAAAATTGGAGGGATACGGGTTCCAAGAGTCCATGCCCAGGCAGTTGGAAATGGCCATGCAATAAAACTGGTTGGTGTATTGAGGAGGTTCGTTGGTGATGGGAGCGGCCTCGGTTCCATGCCTGACGAAGAGCAACTTGCGGGTAAATAAGGCGCGGCTGTTGTAGCTGTATTGGTTGAATTGGGGCAGGCCCTTCTCGGCGGCGACCACCCATGGTATTCCCCAAGCGTTGTCATCCGCCGCGTCCGGCACGCCACTGAGGAAGTCGTTGAGGACGACGGGCAGTTCCTTGAAGCCGCCGTGGCTGAGAATTTGTTTGTAGGCAATAGTCGCGTTTGTCACCTGAACATAACCAATGATATTGAGGCCGAGGTTGGTTGTGCCAAAATTGACGAGACCGAAGCGGGGACGGAAAATAGCCGGATGCCGGACCGGTCCGTAGGGAGAGGCGAAGCTGTTGGATTGGGTAGCGTCAAAGATATTGGCCGCCACTTGGAGCATGCGATGGATGCCTTCATCATAGCGAATGCCTGGATTATTGATCCGGTAAATGGGGATATTGGTCACGCCAAAAGTAGCGGTGACGAACGTAGGCCCATACAAGTTGGCGTTCACGAGCGAGTTGGTGCCCTCCAAATTGGTAAAGGCGAAGATCTTCGAACGCAGGAGCAGTTCGGCGGCATGGTTAAAAAAGGCCGTCGCGTTCCACGGCGCCAGGTTGGTGGGCATGGGGGCGTAAGGAGCGTTGACGTTGGTAATTTGCGCCGTGTTGTCGTAGTTGATGTTGACTTTGGTGCGCAGCGTGGGTTGCGGATTGATAATTAGTTGTGGATTCTGATTGAAGCTATCGCCATAGACCCACACGCCGTATTCCGGGCTGGAGTCCATCCCGATGCAGGAAAGCAAGCGCATGAAGGTATATCGATCAAACGTATTGGTCCGCTGGGAGGCCAAGATCATGCGATTGGTGAAAAACTCGGAGGTCTTGGTGATATCGAACAAATCCTGCGGATCGTAAAACTTGTTGGTGCCGTAACTGCCCGCCCAGGGGCGACTGACACTGGGCTGTGGCAAATTCGTCACGCTATAGTCGAAGGGCGCCGTCTCCGGGGCATAGCGGCAATAGATGTCGATGTTGTTAGGGCCGAAATTTTGGGTGTTCGTCGGGAAATCCGAAAAGAGTGAACCCAAGGCGTAAGAAGGGGTCCCGTAACGGTAATGGAGGATGGCCTGGGCATCATCAAAGGCATTCCCATAATTGGGGCTGCCGTTGGCGTTGGGCGGCCAGTAAGCGTACGGGTTGTAGGTGTAGTGAAATGGACCGTAACTGGCGTTGTTGCTCTCGTAAGCCCAGGGGCTGACGGCGTCCAGCAACGCGGCCAGATTGAGTTCCCATGAGCCGATGCCTTGATCACGCGCGAAGCCGTCGGGCAAGCCGGCAAGAGAATTGGCCGGCTGCGGGGTCTGAGTGCCGAAGCCGTTCATGTAAGTGCTCTTGAGAAAATTGTCGATATAATTCAAATCCAGGGTCTTGCCGATGGGCAAAACCAGGTAGGCGTAGCGGCTGATAAAGGTGTTGGTGCCGGAATGGTGGTGCAAGGGGTTCCTAAGCTGCCCGATGAACTCCGGTTCCCCAGTCAGAACCTCGTTGGGGCCAATTTGGTAAGGGTAGGTCTCGTTTAAAATCGTAGGTTGATCGCCGTTGGTCTCGAATCGTCCATTGCGGTCGATATCGACAGAGTTTCGAAAGTCGTATTTGTTGGGATAAGACGGATTGGTCACGACGAATACGGGCGGGCAGGGATCGTACCACAGGTTGGCGATGTTTTGCGCCCAGCCGGTCGGGTTGTTCGCACTGCTGAAGGGTGTCGTGGTGTTGGCGAGGTAGTTGTAATTGACGTTGGTTGGGTCGTAATCCTTCTCGGCGTTGTTAAATGCGGGGCTGTGGTAAGCCTGCGAAACCATGATGTCGTAGGCGAGCGCATCGCCGTGGGCCAGCATGTAGGCGGTGACCTCCGCCATGGCGCGCGCCTCGCCGGCACTGGCCGCCGCACGGGATGTCGCCACGTCCAAGCTGGCGCTGACGGCGGATTTGTTTTGGCGGGACATGGCCAGAAAGGCAATGGCCAGAAAGGTGATGACCGAAAGCAACAGGAGCGTGATGACCAGCGCCACGCCCTGGACTTCCTGCCCGCGGGCCGGAGGAGCTTCGGACCGGACTATGCGTGAGTATGCGTTCATCGTGGGGCGGCGGCGATGGTGATGCGCTGGCGGAAGACTTCCATCTTGGGCGCGCTGTTAGTGGACAGAAAATTCAGCAGCGCGGTCGGGTTGCCCGCCAAGCCGCGGGCCTGAACCAAGGCGTCCGGCTCCAAAATGGCGAATTCCAGCTCGACGCTGTTGGGAAGGGTGTTGGACGGGAAGGCATAGCCAACCGGGTAGTACGAGACGCTCGGCTCGAATGGATTCAAATAGTTCGTATTGCCATACTGGTCAAAGGGGGTGATGCGCAGGTCGATGACTCCATCGGCGACCCGATGCCAGTAGCTGGAGGGGAAATAGCCCAAACCTTTGTCGAACTGCGACCAGAGGTTGTTGGTGAACTCAGGGGCCAGAGCATTCCAGTTGGTTTCGTAGCGATATAAGGTGCCCACGCCGATGCCGGGATAATTGCTGACGGCGTAACCCACGCCGACCCAGGTGGTGTTGGTGTGGACCAGGATAAAAATGTCATTGAGCTCATTGGTGCGGATGGCCACGCCGTTCTCGTAATTGACGATGTTCGACAGGGGCGGGGATCCCCACCACAAATTGAAAACGTGGGCGTTGAAAAAGTTGGTGTTTTGCGCGTCGGCCATCTGGCGCAAGTCACTTGAGATCATCTCGACGATGGAGCGGCCGGCGTCGGTGACGGTGTTTTGTCTGATGGCGGTCTTGAAGGCTTTCTGCACCTGAATCAACGCCGCCGTCAGGCCCACGACAATGAGCGAGAGCATGGCGGTGGAAACGAGCATCTCCAAAATGGTCAAGCCCGCCCACCGGCGCGGCGGCTTGGAGAGGGTTGGGATGGGCAGGCGTGTCGTCATAGGCCGGGAGGAGGGGAGTTGGCAAAGACTTGTGGCTGGAAAAAGTAGCCGAGTATTCCGCCGTCCCGCCCGTTGCCTTCGTTGACACTGACCTCGGCCTGAAGCAAGGGCGAGGCGATGAGCGTGCGATAGGTTTGATGCCCCGGGCCGACGCCGCCGTTCGGCAAAACCGGCCAGCTAAACCGCAGGCGCACCTCAAATAGATTATACGAAAGGCCGCCCGGCGCAGCCATAAAAGCTTGGCGATAAGGCTGGATTGGAAGCGAGGATTGGGGCAACTGAGCATTAGGGTACGCTTCCACATTCCGGTAAGTGGCCAGGACGGCCTGATTGCTATCGGATGCCAGGCCGGGAGTGACCGTCAAAGGGGCGAAGCTGTTAAAAGGCGAGATGAAAACCTCCATCTGGTAGGTGAAGGCCATGACATTGTTCAGCCCGTTCTGTTCCGTTGCCGGACCGCTCAAGGCCCGCACGGTGGCAATCGTGTCGAAGTAGTTGGACGTAAAAAATTGCGAGTTGTAATTGGTTTGAGGCGTGGACAACAGACCGATGATTTCCGCGCCGGTAAGACGGGTGAATTCGCGATTGGGGTAGGTGTTGGTGGCGGTGTTGACGCCATTGACCACATAGACAAACTGGATCGATTGGACGTAGTTGGTCAGGAAATCCAGGCTCTTGGACGAATTATAATAGACGAAATTTCCACCACTAGAATTGGAGACGACAGCGCCGTTGCGAATGGCGTCCAGGAAGTAAGGGGCGTCCTGGCTGATGAGTGTGTCTTCGCGGTTGTCCTTCTGCACATTCATGCCGGCCGGGAGGATGCCAATAATGGCCACCAGGGCGAAACCGATCACACCAATGGCGATGGCAATCTCAACCATGGTGAAGGCCAGTTCGCCCTGGCGGCGCATTTCCTTGGCGTCTGCTGACTGAATTGGCGGGTAAATTCTCATTGAAATTGATTCTGCACCTGCGTCGCACGCGCCGTCATCCAGTCGATCTCGATCAGGTTCGGGTTCCGGACGTCATTTTCGGGCGGCACTTCGGTCACGATGGGAGCCTCGAACAAAGGTATTCCATTGGTGTCCGTGGGATAAAAAATACTGCCGCGCGCCAGGGCGATGTATTGGTTGGTAAAGGGAGTCGTCAAAGACCCTTGAGGCGTGAAGCCGATGCACGGCAAAGGCATATAGGTGTTGGTTGAATAAAGCGATGGGAAGGGCATGTTGAGCCAATTCCAAGGTTGAATGGCGCTGACGACGGTGGTCCCGGCAAGGGTATTGGTGGTGGTGATATAAGCGGTTTCGTTGGTGATGGTGAACCCAAAGGGCGCGATGAACACGCCGCTAGGCAGGACTCGCCAATCGGTCACGTACTGCGGATGATGCTGTCCCGGTTGGTCGCCGACGGTGGCCAGGCTGATCAAGGCGTAGGCGCTGTATTGGTGCATGACCCTATTGCTCACCTGCTGACTGTACGGAATGAGAGAAAAGGGTGGACTGTTCCAAAACATGGGCGGCAAAAAGACCATGTACACCGTCGAGCGGTTGACCATGGCCCGTTGGCGGGCCAGCGCCACGTCATCCAGCAATTGCCGGGTAGCGGTAACCATGGAGTTGGCCTGGCCGAATCCGGCGACGTGCGGCAGAGTCAAGGCGGCGATAAAACCGATGATGGCAATGACCAGCATCAGTTCCAGCAGCGTGAACGCCCGCAGCCCGCCCCAAGGACCGCGGTCGCGAATCGCCCACACCCTGGTGTGCGCGGCGGCGGAGCAGCGGCTCGCCACCGGGCCCGACCCGTGGCAGGCATTGCGCCGGCAAATCAGCAGCGGACCAAACGCGGGCGCATCGAGCCATTGCACCGCCAGGCGCTGTGGGCCGGGTTTGCTTTTTGCAGTGGAGTTCATAGCGCGTTACCAGTTGCCGTTCGTGATGATGGTCGGGATGCCGCTCTTAGAGCCGATGGAAAACTCGGCCCAGAGGTCGTAGCTGCCCATATTGTGCCGATTGGCGCTGGAAGAATCGAAATGCCAGAAGTTATTCGTGTTGCCCGGAACCAAAAGGGCCGGGACGATAAGGCCGCAAATCGGGGGACCGGTTTGGGGCTTGGAATACGGGGCGTATTCCTTCGGCAAGGGTCCGGGTTGAAAAAAGCTCTGCGGTTCGACCGCATCGCCGTTGGCGATGCCGCCGCGATTGAAGACCTTGTTATAATCCGATGCCGCGATGTCGGGCGCGGTGGAGGAAGAATTGAAAACAATCAAATTGGCGCCGCTGTTAATATTGCTTGCGCCGAACAGTTCATAGATCAGCGGGTTGGTGGCGGCCAAGCCATCGTAGAGGCTGGGAGGGGATGCGGCCAGCAAACCGTTATCAGGAGGGTAGTAATTCAACTTGGCGTGGTAGCTGTCGATCATGGTGATCAGTTTGTTTTTGTCCCCCTGAACAGCGGTGATGTACTTTTTCTGCGAGGCGGCCTGGCCCATGGTGACAACCATGGCGGCGATAATGCCCATGATCGCAATGACCGTCATCAGCTCGATGAGGGTGAAAGCCAGACGTGTGTTTCCTTTGGTGTTCATGGTGGTCTGGTTATCCATTGGCCGAACGCGCTCCCAACCTTTGTTCGCGCATCTCCTGTTCCATGCGCTCGCTGAGCCACTGCTTGATCATGCTCTGGTAATTGAGGTAACGCGAGCGGGCCAGACGCTTGATGCGCGCGAGCATGCGCGGGTCGATGCGCAAGGTGATGGTGACCGAATCGGCCAATTCACTGCCGATGGTTGTAACGGCGGAGTCCATCAAGCGCACGTCAATCCGGTTGTCGGCCCAAAAGGCCGCCTCCGCCTCTTCACGGTCAAAAAGCGGAATCTCCTCCCAACTGGAAATTGAATTCATAGGGTGAAGTTATTGCGCGAGCGCCTGGTCAAGTTTGCGTTGATAAAGAAACCGTTCCTCCGGCTCGAAGGGGCGGGCGAAAATTACGCGGGCCTGTCTGCCATTGGTGCGGTAAAGAGTGAAAATCCCCGCGCCATCAGCCGCCACGCCAAGATTGAAAAACCGGGCTTGGACGGCAAACCGTGGCGAATCCGGGAGCAGCCGCACCGCGAAGGGGTCTTCGAAAGACTCCTCAATTGCTTGCAGCGTCAGAGAGCTGTCCATATTGAAAGGCAAATTTGTCCAATCGAATTCCATACGCGTAAATCAATTGACCATGCTTTGTATTTACAATGTATTTACTTTCGTCATTACAATGTATTTACGTCATGTGCGGAAGTATGTCAAGGGCTTTTATTTTGCGGCTTTGACCGAATATTGTCCACATAGATGGGACTGTGAAGGTGGAAGTGTCTTTTTGTCCTAAAAACAGACAGTTGCGTAAAGTCAAAGGCAGAAAGGCACCGGGATTGTCGCGATTCGAGCTTTTCGGGTTTCGTTGACGGCGTTCGTGTCGAGCACGACATTCACAGTCGAAAGTTTAATGAAAAAAGGCAATTTTCTATCAGTTCAGTTACTGATCACTTAATCCCTTTCCATTGAGAATTTGCNNAAGATTGTATGCTCTTTGCCGTCCTGGCGTCAATGCATCAAAAGCAGTTTTCACGGCGGGGTTTTCATCTAATTTATTTTGAAATTCTTCAGGAAATATGAGTTCCGTATTTTTTTTGAAATTCACTTTCAAACCGGCTTTTTCCACTTCCATGGCTTCATAAATATAGGCTTTCAAGATGGGTTCCATCTCAACTATTTCTCGAACTTTGGTGAACCGAATCTGGCGTGCCGCCCGCACATTCTCCGTTTGTTGGATTAGAATACTATTGGCATCATTTAACAAGGCGCCTTTCATGAACAACAGCGCGCAATATTCTTTAAATCCATGTATTAAAACTACGTTTTTTTTCTGAATCGTGTAACAAGGACAACCCCACTTCAATTCTTCGGTCAGCGGACAGTCAAGAATGATCATTCTCAATTTCTCAAATTCTTCCCGCCACTTTTTGGCTTTACTGAAAAAAAACTCAACCTTAGGATTCATTCTGTTCATATGATTTTCTTCCGGTCCACTGATTTGCAAGTCCTTTTCGTGACAGGAAAGACCGGCCACCTCTCCGCGCGCGAGCGCGAGTTGGGATGGCAGACCGCCGTTCGTCTTGCATGCAAGAAAGCAGCGGCGGACCAAAAACAAACTTTCCAGGATCACGGAGCCGAAATTTGTAACCAAATCGTCCTCAGAGTCGTATTATTAGGGTAGAGGATAGTGTGAGGGACGTCGGTTCGACAAGGTGGATGACAGTCAGGCGCTTGAAAAACGCTTGCCAGGCTGCGGAAAGAGCAGTTAAAGCTGACCAAAAGTATAAGAGATTATGATAATGGCCGACATTCTTAAGATCGTTTTCATCGTCATCGGCATTCTTGCCATTTATGTGAATTACTGGCTTTTGGCCGAAGCGCTTTTTCCCGATTTGGTCGAGCGGGCCAGCCGGCAATACGCCAATCCCGTCAAACTCACGCTAGTGGGATTGGCGACGGCGATTGTCCCTGTGGTCGTGGGCTTGATTCTCGCCAATATGGCCAACCCTCTCACAAAAATTTTCGGCCTGAGCCTCGTCATCGTGCCCGGCATGATCGGATTGGCCGGTTCAGCGGGCCTGGCTCTGCGCATTGGGCTCGGGCTTAATTCCCCCCTGGACGCGACCCAGCCGTGGCGTCGCGTGTTGCGCGGGGGTGTCGTGCTGTCGTGCTCCTTCCTGTTGCCCGTGGTGGGCTGGGTCATTCTGCCGCTGTGGGTCCTGGTGAGCGGATTGGGGGCGTTTGTGCTGGGGCTTAAAGAGCAAAAGGCCCAAATGCCGTCGGCCCCGCCTGCCGAATTGGTAGCGGTCGCGGCAAAGGTTGCATGAAATTGGCGCGGAGAAAGTTCCTGAAGGTCGGAGCGAGCGGAATCGCCCTGGCGGCAACCGCAGGCTGCGACAGAATGCCGCGCGAACTAAGGCAGCTATTGGCCTTGGTTAATCCGGGCGGCGGACCTTTCCAAGCACCTGCTGCCGACACCATCGATCCCATCATCCACGCGCTTAACCGTGCCGGTTTTGGGCCCCGGCCAGGCGACTATCAAATGGCGCGCAAACTGGCCAAGACTCCCGAGGAGGCCGCCGTTGCTTACCTGGAACAACAACTCCACCCGGAAACCATCCAGGACGAGGACGCTGAGCACGCGGCGCGGCGTTTTGAAACCCTGCAGGAGCCGCCGGGCGAACTGTTCGAATACCAGCCGGACCTTCTCCAGAACGAATTGATGCGGGCTACGCTGACCCGCGCCGTGCTGTCGGAACGGCAGTTGTTCGAGGTGATGGCGGAATTCTGGTCCGACCATTTCAACATCGATCCTTCCAAGGGCGACTGCAAGTGGCTGAAAATCGTGGATGATCGGGAAGTCATTCGCAAACACGCGCTGGGCAAGTTCGCCGACCTGCTGCGCGCCTCCGCACTCAGCCCCGCCATGCTCTGGTACTTGGATGGACGCGTCAACCGGCGCGCCAACCTCGCCGATAAGCCGAATGAGAATTACGCGCGGGAACTTCTTGAACTGCACACACTGGGCGTTCACGGCGGCTATACACAGAAGGACGTGATGGAAGTAGCGCGCTGCCTGACCGGATGGACTGTGCGTTCGACGATAAATGCGCCGTATTTTCAAATCGGCAAGGTGGAATTCGATCCGGCCCTGCATGATTTCGGCTCGAAGATAATTCTGTCCCAAACTGTGCCTTCGACCGACACCACGCTCTCCAAAGACCAACTCGAACAACGCGGGCGTCAGGAACTGGATCGCGTGCTGGAAATCGTGGCCGCCCACCCGGCCACCGCGCTCCACATCAGCACCAAGCTTTGCCGCCATTTTATCGCGGACAATCCTCCCCCTGCCGCGGTCGCCACAGTGTCGGACGCATTCACGAAATCCGGCGGGGATGTGCGGGAGACATTGCGCGCGCTGTACCAGACGGACGGGTTCTTGTTGACTCGTGGCAACAAATTCAAACGGCCATTTTCGTTCGCGGTTTCGGCTTTGCGCGCCACCGGCGCCCGGACCGATTGCGGCACGGAAATCATCGATTACCTCAAGCGCATGGGGCACGCGCCGTTTAATTATCCTACGCCGGAGGGATACCCCGATCAGGCCGCGCCGTGGATGGGAACGCTGCTTTGGCGCTGGAATTTTGCCGTCGCACTCAGCCAGAACCAAATCAAAGGCACGCGGGTAGAGGTGGATGCGTTGCGTGAATCCGCCGGCGGAGACGAGCGCCTCATGGCGCATCTGCTGGGCCGCAAACCAAACCGGGCCGAAGCGCAGGCCTTCGCGGATTCGGGCGACGGCCTGGCGCTCATGCTGGCTTCACCCGCCTTTCAATGGTGTTGATATGGCTGCGATCGAACATTTCATGCACGGGGACGGCGACCGGCGTCAGACACTGGTGGTGGTATTCCTGCGGGGCGGCGCTGACGGCCTGAACATGGTCGCGCCGCTGGAGGATGATGGCTACTACCGGGCGCGGCCTCGCATCGCCATTACGAAAGCCAGGGCCGTCGCGTTGGATGGTTTTTACGGGCTGAACCCGCTGTTGTCCGATTTGCAAACGGCCTACAAGGATGGCGCGCTCGGGATCATTCATGCTGCCGGTTCCGAAGATGATACACGCTCTCATTTCGAGGCCCAGGACCTCATGGAACACGGCGGAGTAGTCGGCGGCGGCTGGCTGGGGAGATTTCTGCGGGCCCGCACTGCCGGGACAAATGGGCCGCTCTCCGCTGTCGCATTGGGCCGAGAAGTTCCCGAGTGTCTCCGCGGCGCTCCGGCCGCCACCGTTTTTTCGTCTCTGGAGGACTTTACGCTGGGCGCAAATCACGCGCGGTTAATGAGTTCACTGGCGCGACTTTATCAGGCTCAACCCAATGAGCTTGGCGCGGCCGGAAAATCCACTCTGGAAGCGGTCCGCCGCATCGAAGTGTTGCGGACGGCGTCCTATCAACCCGCGCATGGGGCAATTTACGGAGACGATGAGTTTGCACGGGGATTGCTCCAAATTGCGCGGCTGATCAAATCGCGGGTCGGCCTGGAGGCGGCGTCGATTGACCTCAACGGATGGGATTCACATTTCGGGCAATCCACGGTTATGGACCCGCTGATGGCGCGACTGGCAAAGGGTTTGGGAGCCTTCTACCGCGACATGGGCCGGGAAATGGATTCCACGACGCTGGTGGTCATGACCGAATTTGGCCGGCGCGTGGCCGAGAACTCCGCTTTTGGCACCGACCACGGTCGAGGCAGCATCATGTTCGTCATGGGAGGCGGCATCAAAGGCGGGCGAGTATTCGGCAAATGGCCCGGACTGACCCAGGACGTTCTCGAAGGACCTGGCGACTTGCCCGTCGTCACCAACTATCGCAACATTTTGGCCTCCATTCTGCAACGCCACGGCGCCGGAGACACCCTGGACAAAGTCTTCCCCAGCTTCGAGATCCAACCGTTGGACCTCTACGCGTAAACCTTTAGGACGCGGGCGGCGGATGGCCTTGAGGTGGAAAGCTGGAGGAGGTCTTCGGGCTTTGCAGCGTCTCGTCCTTCAATACCGGCACCTTTTGCACCCAACTTTTGAAAAGCCGCGCCGGATGCAAAAATTCGGAGTTTCTCGCGCGGAGGCGCGGAGCGAGCAGAGAAAAGCCATTGAAAATCTGGGGTTGATTATGAGATTTTACATTTTAGAATCCAAGAGCGTGTCTGAAAATTCGGACCGAGCGCCGCGTGAGGGCACGCGGCCTACAGGATGCGCCCAAAAATCAAATCATTTGCAGGGCCGGTCCCCCGACCGGGCAAATTTTCAGACGGGCTCTCAATATAAAGAATCGTCAATACTGTTTTCTGGAATCGTCAGCGGTGATGGCGGCTTTGAATATCATGGGTTGGGGAGTTTGGTGTCTGCCTGAATTATCCCACATTCACTCGTTTCGGAGAAGACTTTTTCACCACGAAGGGCGCGAAGGACACGAACTTTTGGGAAAAGACCATATGGCTACGCACCTTCCGGATTTGTGGTTTTGATCTTTGCGTGCAGGGATTGCCCCGATGACACCCAGGAGGAGAAGAAAGTCTCCCATTGCTGCGGGGAAAGGCCACGCTTCCAAAAGGCCATCATGCAATCAACGGCGTTTCTGAAATACTCCGGGCCATCGCTGGGCAGGGGCTTGATGCGGGGAAAACCCTTCTGTTGCGCCACTAAACGCGCATAGGGCTGGCGCAAAAAAGGATCGAAGCCGTCGGCAAAGGAATAGCCCGGGGGACAGGCCAAGGCGGCGGATTCAACGGCCAGCGCCATCGTCAGGCGCGCGTCCAAATCGGAAAAATCAACGGTTCGTTGCGCCTTGGATTGCTGTTCGTTGGCGGCCCCGGTGGCGAGCCAAAATTCACTGATGAAAAATTGCCGGCAGACGCGCAGGGCGACGTCGCAGCGCAAGACGGCCCGGCCATCTTCATAGCTGGCCAGACGGTCGCGGCTGATCGAGATTTGGGCGGCAAACTCGGTTTGCGAGGTTCCGAGGCCCTCGCGCGCCTGACGAAGGCGGTTGGCGATGCCGGCAAGTTGCCGTTCGTAATCCAATAGTGTATGAGAGCGGATTATAGCCATGCAACGGCATTAAACATCGGAACTTTTTGGAAGTCAAAAAATATTTTGCGAAATATGTTGCAATCACTGAGCAGGTGAGTCATATTACACATACTATGTTAATACAACATAATAAATGATGTGTGAAAAGGGCAGCGCCAGACATTTTGAACCGCCAATGAACGCGAATGCCAGCGGCAGTTCCCCAATACACCAGCGCTTGACCTCGACTTAACCCAACTTGCCGCCATGCAACTGTTTAAAGACCTTCTCGCCAAATACGACAAGCCAGCCACGCCTCCCCTGCCGCCGCGACAAGAGCCACGACGAACCATTACACAGGAATATATGGAACATCACGGGCTGAAGCCCACGAATGCCGCCGGCGTCTTGGCGCCACGAGCAAGAAGCGGACGGAGGCATCCATTGGGGGGCGGGGATAACACTCGCTAAAATTACCACTCACTACAAGAAATTCGACATGAAGAATACAACCTCCACAATAAGCGAAACTTCTTTCACCCTTCCGGCCGATGGCTGGTTCCACATCGAAAATAAAGGAGTTCATCCCAACGAGAAGGCCGGCGTCGTGCAAGTCCTTGACGACGAAGCTTGCCGGTCGATCGTCAACCGCTTCAGTGCCGAGGCGGACCAGGCGGGATTTCCCGGCATGCTGATCGACCATGAGCATTTCAAGCACGACCAGGATAAGGAGACGCGCGCGTATGGCTGGCTCATGCGCTTGCAAAACCGGCCTGATGGCATTTATGGGCAAATCCGATGGACCGAGACAGGGCGGCAAGCGGTCGAAGGCGGGGACTATCGGTTTTTTTCGACGGAATATAATCCGTCGGATCTGCAAGTGTTGAACGGGCAAAAAAGGCCGCGGCATGTCCGCCCGCTGCGCCTGGACGGACTCACTCTGACCAACGCCAACAATAACAAGGGGCAAAAGCCCATTACGAACCGCGAAGATATGAATACCGCACCAATCATGCTGAACACAGAATCCCGAAAGAGCGCGCAGGCCCGCCAACTCGCAGAGCAATTGGCCGCCGCCACAGGGAGGCCGTTTGATGATTGCTGGCGGTCGATCCGCCAAGCGAAGCCCGAATTGTTCGCCGTGCTGAATTCGGAAATCGAGGGCGGCGAGCAAGTTGAAGCTCCGACCGGCCCCGGCGCCACGGCGACCCAAATTTTTCATGGCCGCGATTATGCCGGCGTGCAAAACCGATTGCGCGCCGCTGCGACGCGGCCCCCTTCATCCGGCGCGCCGCTGCCTGGTGGGGATCTTGAGGACGCGGTCAAGGATTTTCAAATCCGGCATGGGATTGCTACTTTCACGGAAGCATGGGAAAGTCTTAAGAATCGCCGGCCTGGGCTTTTTAACCTGTAGCACTTTTGTGACCCGTTCCAGTTGTCATTTTGGATCGAGCCGAGGCTCGTTGAGAAGCTGGCGCAGGAGGATCGGTCCGCGCAACCGGGGCGGCGGTTATCTCAGCGCCGCCGCGCCCGGTTTTTTCTCCATTTATTGCCGCTTAAAATCGCGTTCACGGCCCCCGGTAAGTGAGCATCGCAAAAATGCCTTGGGCCGTGTAGTCGGTCAGGCCGCCGGAGCTGGGTTCGGCATAATTATAAAACGTATAGCGCAGGGAGCCGGAAAGTTTCTGACTGAAATGTTTGACGAATGCGACGGACGCGCTCTGTCGCGTATAATTCAGTCCCAACGGAACGCCTGCCGCGCCATTGTTCTGACCGTAATTGGCTTGGGCGAATGAATAGCTGGCGCTCAAGTCAGTGGTGCTATTCAGCCGATAGCCGGCGCCACCGGTCGCCATGTAAACTCCGCCTTGATAGGGCACTACGGACGGGTCGCCATTATCGAAAGTCGATGTCCGTGAATCGCTGTAGGTGAGCGTCCCGGTCAAATTCAGCCGGGTAACCGGCGTTAACGCGGCGCTCACGCCATAGGTATGCGCCTCGTATCTTCCAGCCAGCAGCGCACCGCCCGGCGTCACATCAACTAACGGAGCTGTGCGCGTGGAAAAATCCGTGCCCTCGATTTTATAGCTCAAGGTCGCTCTGAGCCAGTTGGCCGGACGCAGCACCAACTTCGTCTCCACTTCCTCCGTTTTGATGGTCCGTCCGAGAATGAACCCCGGATACCCGAGCTGCGGCTCGGAATCGATTAACGGATTGTAAGGACTGTAAGAGGTGTCGCTGGCATCGAATCGATATTGTGCGTTCAGCGACAGCCACGTCCGCGGCGAGGTGGTGAAACCGGTGCGCACATCATACTCCGTGTTTTCGGCGTCGGATTTGCTGAGAAACGGATCGCTAGGACCGTCAATGGTGCCTTCTTCGAAGCTAGTGTCGGTGTCTTGCTCAAAGCTCGCATCAGCGAACAGAACGGTCCAAGGGATTTTGGTGCAGCGCACAGCGGCGTTCTGCCTTGATTTGAACTCCTCGAGATTGGAGGCGTCCTCCAAGACCGGCGGCAGAAACATGGGGGGAGACCCGAAGGTGTTGAGAACCTCGCCGAAACCTTCCTCATGCGTCCATTCGTTTTGGCTTGCGAAGTCAAGGCTGAGGGACGGCAGAGGCCGAAACAGGCTGCTCAAGCTAAAGATGTGCGAGGCGGTCGAAAGCGTCACTTGCGGGCTTTGCCAATACTGAGGAAACTGGGGTGGTGGCGCTCCTGTTTGGTTGAGTGAATCGTTTCCTTCCAGGTGCGAATAGTAGTAACCGACCGAGACCAGCCACCAATCCCGGACCTGTTTTTCCAGCATCAGCGTGTTCATGCCCTGCACCGCATTGTAGTTGTCATGCGTTTGGAACGAGGAACCGGGCCCGGTGGATTCGTCGTTTTGATCCTTGAGCCGTTGAATTTCCACCTGCGCGTTATCTTCCACTTGCCATCCCCCCCATTCACCGCTCACGTCCAGCTTAATGATATGAATGTGCTCGTTCACGGCTTCTGTTGCGGGCGCGATGTTTTTGGGGTTGTTGCCCGCGAGCGGGCCCCAGTCCAATTCGGATTCGTTCCCCACGCGGAATTGTTGTTCATAACCCAACACCAATTGCGGCCCGCGCGGCAGCGTCAGTCCGAAGTCAATCCAGGCCCGTCCTTCGTCAAGGTAAAGACTTCCCGACGGACCCAGTGCCGGCGGGGTCACCGCAGGATCATATCCGCCGAAGTTCTCGTAGTATTGCCGCCATTGCTCGAACCCGGCGCGGATGTAGCCGACATCATTTTTCGTCAGATCGAGTTGCAATCCCGAACTCTGGCCGGCGGAAAGAAAGTGTCCTTCGAGCGAAAGTTTTTCCGCCGGATTGATTTGGTCTTCAAGAGAAAAGTGTTTCAGCCCGCCGGAAATACCGTCGTCAATCCCTTCCACTTCGCGAAATTTCGCCTTGTCACCATGAACTCCGATTGCGCCAAATTGCGGCTCCAGATCAAATTGGATCGACGTCGTGGCCTTGGGCGCACCCCAATCCGCGCCCTGGTCAATCCACGCCCGCAACCGCTCAATTTGGGCGGGCGTCAGCCGTTCTCCCTTGCCAGGGGGCGGCATCTGCATGTTTTCATCGGCGCTCGACACCCTCTGCAACAACGGGCTTCCGGCCCCGCGGCCGGGGAGAATATCGACGCCATCATTCCCCCCTTTGAGCGCGGACTCGCGGTTATCCAGGCGAAAGTGGCTCCTTGGTCTTTCGGGTCCATGGCAACGCAGGCAGCTAGTCTCGAAGATAGGGCGGATGTCGTCGTCGAAATCGATGATCCCCTGATCCGCCGGCGGTTTTTTATCCTGCGGGTCAGCCGCCCAGCCAGGCGACCCGATGCCCAACAACAGCACAAGAACCCAGGATGGGGCTGGTGCGCGATGGGGTTTGCCAATTTGCATCATGGCCCTGGGTCAATACCTCAAACGCACATCTACGTTGGAGCCATGTACGGCCGTGTGGCAACCGGCTGTCCAGCAGGTCCCCATTTGCAAGAAGCCGGTGTGGTCGGTATTGCCGATGTAGATTTGCCCACTGAGACCGGGCGCGGGCACCTCCGCGTGACAGCGCAGGCAAAGGTTTGGATCACTCTGCGTGAGCATTTTACGGTTCAACGAGCCGTGCGGGTTGTGGCACGTCGTGCAGCCTTCCCGCAGGGCCGGATGCTCGAAGACGACCGGCCGCGTTTGCTTGCGATGGCATTGCGCGCAACTCTCGCTCCGGCGGCCCATGGCCAGCCCGCCCGCCGGTTTGAAGATGTCGTTGCCGTGAGGATCATGGCATTGCACGCAATTCATCCGGCCTTCGAGGACCGGATGATGGTGCAGAGATTGAAATTCGCTCCGCGTTTCCAGATGGCATTGGAGACAGGCGGCCGGATCTTTGCCGGGGTTGATGATGAATTTGGGGCCGCCACCCGCCTCGATGTGCTTGCTGCCCGGTCCATGACACGATTCGCAGCCTGTATCGCCGTCCTTCCCCAAAGCGGCCAGATGAACACGGGCATGAGGACTGGACGGGAAGCGCTGGACAATGGGCGCGTGACAATCCAGGCAAGCTTTGTTGCCGACTTCATGGGCACCCGGAATAACCGGCGCCGCATCAATCGTCCGATCCGCCGTGGAACAAGAATTCACCAACAGGCCAAGGGTCCCGGCGGCCAAGGCCAGAGCGGGCACCGCAAGCCAACGCAGGTTCTTCGGTTTGGACAGGCTCATGAATCATCCATCGCGGCCGCCACCTGTTTCAAAAATGAAACAGACGGCCCGTCATCTTGTTCCCTCGATCATGAGCTTTGGAAAAAGTGATGCCAACTCAAATCGCGGGTCTTTGGTTGATAGCTTTTGATTACTTTTTTTGCACTTCCTTATTGATCGCCGTTGCCCATCGCGGAGTGATCCAGTGAGTGATCGGCACCTGCCGGCGCGGTGCGGCCCAAATCACGCCGCCCAACCTGAGATGAACCCGCAGGGTCCGCGGCCGCCATGCGCCGGGAAAACGCGGATGCCCGCCGCTCCGCCGCAGCCCCGCATGCGCCCCCAATACTGGTTGTTGGCTCCTTATCATCACCAAGTCTTCTCTACGACGGACGACCTCGTGATTTGTTCCATAATAAATCTGGACTTTTTGGAGGCGACTTGGGTAATTAGTCGAAATCGTGCCTTTAATTGATCTTTATAGGAACTTTTTGGAGGTTCGTCACCCTTAACCACAGAAAGTTGTATGCCAGGCCCGGATTTTGAAACGGTGGTGGCTGATTATCATGAGCCGCTTTACCGGTTCGCCATCAGTTTGACACGCTCGGAAGCAGATGCCTGCGACCTGGTGCAACAAACCTTTTATATGTGGGCGACCAAAGGTCACCAATTGCGCGATGCGGCGAAGGTCAAATCATGGCTCTTCACCACGCAGTACCGCGCCTTCTTGGAATCGCGCCGCACCGTGACCCGCTTTCCACATTCCGAGTTGATCGAAACGGATCCTGAGCTGCCGGTCATCCTGCCGGAGGCGGCCCGCCAGTTGGACGCCATGCAGGCGGTGGAGGCCCTGGCCCAGATAGATGCGGTTTACCGCGCGCCGGTGGCGCTTTTTTACTTGGAGGATTATTCTTACCAGGAGATTGCCGATGTTCTGGCAGTGCCCATCGGCACCGTCAAATCCCGCCTGGCCCGCGGCTTGGCGCAACTTAAACACATCTTCGCCGGGAGCAACCCTTCCCGGAGTCAACCACGAGGCAAACATGAATAACCAGGAAGCCAAGACCATCCTTGCGCTCTTCCGGCCAGGCTCGCCGGACGAAGCGGACCCATCCTTCCACGAGGCCCGGCAAATGGCCAAAACCGACCCGGAGCTGGCTCGCTGGTTCGACGCCCATTGCGAGGCTTATCTCCTCTTGCGCCGGCAATTTCAATCCATCCCCATTCCACCGGGGTTGAAGGAGCAAATACTCTCCGAACGAAAAATCCACCGCCCGCTTTTCCAAAGATATTGGCGTCCGCTGCTGGCGGTGGCCGCGGTCGTGGTGTTTCTGGTGAGCATCGATTTCGTCTTCAGCCCGTTCCATGGCGTTAAGGACCGTTACGCGGCCTATAGCAAGCGCATGGTCGAGTCCGCGTTGAAAGGTTATAACATGGATGTGACAACCACAGATCCGCTCCAGATCCGTGACTACCTAAAGGAGCACCATGCGCCAGCCGCCTATTCTCTTCCGGCCGGATTGAAGACAGCCCCTCTCGTCGGCTGCGCGGTTTCCAGTTGGCAAGGCAACCCGGTTTCCATGATCTGTTTCAAATCCGGCCGCCCCCTTCCCCCCGCCGCTCAAAGTGATGTCTGGCTCTTTGTGACTAGCCGTCAGACCCTGGCCCGTGCCTCTCCTCCGGCCAGTCCGAGCGTTGACCGCGTCAGCAAGGCGATCACCGCCAGTTGGTCCGACGGCCAAAACGATTATCTCTTGGCGGTAGTGGGAAATGAGGCGCTTCTTCGGAAATACCTTCAATAACCATGGTGGGCCGGCGGCCCCAGCGGCACGCTCATGTGGGCGATGACCCAATTGAAGTCGCGCGGGTCGTCGGCGACGTCGATGGGCAGCCCGGCGGCGTCGGGCACCGGGGGCGGTTTGGTGCTGGCGCATTTCCAAACGTATGTTTCCGAATGCCCGTCGGCGTAGGAAAAAGCGGCCGCGCCGTTGTGCCAGGAAGCCGGCAACCGGATCCATTCCGGATAATAACTGCGATTGACAAAATAGCCGTCGGAAATGCTGTCCGGATGCTCGTCCAGAAACACGAAAATGCGCGCCGGCACGGGGATGGAGGTCAGCTTGAAAAACTGCGCGTAGCCCGGGTTATTGGCATTGACACCGGAACTGGTCAGTTCGCCCGCGTCCCCCACCGATGCGTTCATGGAGTAGCTCCGCGCCCGGCTGCCCCAGCCCGCCGCCCGTTGCAGCGTGCTGACGACCGAGTCAGAAGGGCAGCGATAGATCTGGGACACTTTGGCGACATATGCGCCAAGGGCCGCCTCGGTCAGGTTGGCGAGGTTAGTGTTGTCGGTGCTCAATTCCCAATTCAGCACGCCCGCCGCCCAATTGATGTTGGTGCGTGCGGCGGTGCCTCCCAGATTATAAGCCAGCCGCTCCGCATGGTCATCGGCATACATCAACCAGGCCGCCATCAATTGCTTGTTGTTGTTTAGGCAGATAATGCCCCGCGCATTGGCTTTGCTGGCGGCCAGGACGGGCAACAGCAAACCGGCCAGAATGCCGATGATGGCCATCACCACCAGCAACTCCACGAGCGTGAAACCACTCCGCCGCGGGCGATTCATCTCTTCTTGTTTGGACGATGGGTAGCACATGCGACTTTCAATTTCGGCTTTCACTTTAGCAGAGGACGCCGGAAATTGCCAATCCTTTATTTGGCCGTGGACCGTCTTGACCAGGGTCATTTCATCTGGAT
>PLIU01000513.1 GCA_003140095.1 Verrucomicrobiales bacterium
CCTGGACACTACCAAGCTTCACGTGAAACTCATCGTTGCTCAGATCTTTTCCTCCTCGCCTCCACGCCCCGCGCCCCTCATACTCTCTGCCAGTCAAAACGAAGGACGTGAATAGTTACTCATTGCCGAGAAAGCGGACTCGGCGAAATAAATTCAAAGATTCACGCACGCCTTCGAAACCTTGCGCTGGGTTCGCAAGTATAAGACGCCGATCCCGGCAACCAGACCCAGGAAAGCACCCTTAACCGATCCGACAAAGATCACGACATAGAGTCCCATCGCGGTGATCGCGTTCGCACCGAATGCCAGCAAAAAGACCGCTGCGAACGCGCTGGCGAAAACTCTCCGCGCCAGCGCATCGGTGCGAAGTTCCAGCTGCATTCTGCCGTACTTGGAGAAATCTTGTTCAAAGCTTTCGGCGATCCCCGGCGCGGTCGTTTTCCATTGGCCCTTTCTGATCTGACGCAGCAGGATCATCGCGCCCATCGGAGCAATGAAGAAAGGCAACATCCATTCAAATGGCCATGTTTCCCGCGAATCCCTGAGCGAAGCAATGGCCGGGCGAACTGCACGGTTCTTATCTTGCTCCATCAGCCGGGACTCGTTCTCCACCGCCCAAAAGGCAATGCGTCCAATCCCATCCGGATAGAGACGCAGAGCCTTGGTTCCCTCCTTGTTCACGGTCCACCCGACAGCTTTCTCCTTGGTGATAATATCTTGCACCCAGGATTGGATTTTGGCTTCGGAGCGCGTACCGCCAATAGCGGGAAGAATGCTCAGAGTCTTCGTTCCGGCCAAATAATTGATTCTCACCTGCGTGCCCCATTCGCCCACCTTGCTTCCGGCGAGGATCTTCTGCACCTCGGCATGGACCTCGGCATCGGAGACATGCTGCTGCACCACCGGCCCAGGCGTCGGGCAACACATGAGGCCGATGACTAGCGCTAGCAAGCCGGCTGGCCCAACCATCCCGAGCGATAACCAGAGGACGAACCTCCGTTTCAGCCGTTTCCCATGTTCCTGAGCGTCCGCCTCCTGGCGGGACAAATCACGCCACCAACTCCGCATCCATATTGCCAGGGCGGCCACCACCAGCGTGCAAAACGAGTCCAACCGTAACTTCGGTTGAAAATTCATAATCGTCCAGCCCCAGCAGCGCACCACGAAGTCCGGCAAATGCCCCGCGAAGCGCCACGCCAAATTCGACGAGGAGAACGACGCTAAAAACAGATGTGGGATGACAAGAATCACGGCGAAGCCCACGGCCAGCGTGCGCCAGAACCGAATTACGTTCTCGCATTGCCGGAACGACCTGGCGCAGGCCCGGCTCATCCAATAGCCCGCGCACCCGCCCACGAAGGCCAGGAATGTGAGCAACGACGAAAAAAGAATCATCGCACCCAGCGTCGCCATACCCATGACTGTCTTGGCGGTGGAACTTCCCTTAATCGCCATACCCGCTGTCGCAGCCTTGGCCGAGGTGGCCGACAGCGGCAAAACCGCCAGGACGCCAACAGTGAATGCCTTGCCCGGATTCGTGCTTTGCAGCGCGCCTTCCACGTAGGCCAAAGTCTGTTCCTGCAACAACTTGCGTCCGCGTGCCAGCCGTTGCTTCACCGCATCCTCGCTCAACTCCAGCGCTGCGGCCACGCGCTCGATGGATTGTTGTTCGCGATAAAACAACACTAGCGCCTCGCGATAAATCTCCGGGATGCGCGCCACGCAATGCCAGAGAATGGCTTGTTCCTCCTTGCTGATGGCGCGTTCCGAGGGCAGTGGTTCCGGCGCGGCCAATTCATTCACCGTTTCCAGCATCTCGGCGGCATGGACATGTTCGCGCCCTTGCCGGCGGAGTTCCTTGCCAATGACAAATCGAGCGATGCCGCACAACCACGGCCGCAGTTTCGAGGGCTCGCGCAACTCGGCCAATTGCCTCCACGCGGCCAGAAAAGTCTCCTGCGCCAGGTCTTCGCTTTGGGTGAGGCTGCCCGTGGCGCAGTAGGCCAGGGAACAAACCAACGTTTGATGCCGTTCCACAATCTGACGGAAGCCATCGCGGCCGCCCGCCAGGCTCTCCGCGACCAACTCGGCATCGTTGGTTTGGGCGGCAGATTCCTTTTCGGTTGTCGTCATATCACCGCATAAGTACCCGAAAAGGTGCCATAGGTGACAAGAAAACGCACATTAGTTTTGACCTGTGTGGTGAGGCACTATGTATTTCGCAGCGTGGTCCATCAGCCGTATCCAATGTAAGGCATCTTAACCGTGTCGTGACCGATTGAATTCTTTGACAGGCTCTATTTCATGTGCGATGGAACGACACGGGCCGCGGCCAGACGGAACCCGCCGCTGGCCTGCATGTCTTCGGTGAGCTTGATTTCGTGTTGCGGCAGTAAATCCATGGCCAATTCATCGGGCGCCGCCGCGTTCTCGCTGGCAAAAAGCATCGTCCCGTCCGCGTTGGCCCGGGCCCGGGCTTGGAGCGGCTGGCCGGAATCCAGCAGCACCAAGCCGTTGCCTTTGTCCCCGGACATCAAGAGCCATTGCACGTTGCGATGACTGGCGCGGAAGGCGATGTCCTCGCTGGAAGCAATCCCTTCCGTCCGGCCTATATGATCGGCGGGATAATCGGTCCACTGGCTCCTCCGCAGCCACGTCATGCGGTCGAAGTTGTCCGGCAGGGGCAGCTTCAGGCCCAATTCCCGCGCGTTGGCGTTTTTGGAATGCCATTGCAACGTCCACTTGAAATCAATTTGCGCGCTGGCGTCGACCAAAAGCGAGTACGAGACCGAGGCGGCCGGCTCCTCTGAATTGCCGAGGATGGCGTCTCCCGCCACATTAATGCGGACGCTTTTCCCTTCGCTGGCGGCCGAGACAGTTGGATTCTTCAGCCGCGGCGGCCGGGCGCTGTAAAGAAAATGATCGTCGCGAGGACCGCTCTCGCCAAAGTTGAGAATCGGCCCGCCGTTCAGCACCGTGGCCCCGTTGACCTGCCACGTTTGCAGGAGCCCGGTCGTTTTGTCCACCGTCAATTGCATGAGCGCGTTGCTGACGCGGATTTCCGACGCCAGATCCTCCAGTTGTAGCGGGCCGCCATCGGCCAGCAGCGACCAGGGGGCGGGGATCGTTGTTCCTTTAACTCGGAGCAACGCGCTGTAAATATTTCGTCCATCAGGATGCACGAACTCGATCCGCAACGCGTCCATGCCGGAAGAGGCGGGAAACCGGGCCAGGACGGAAGACTCCGGCGGGCAGGCGATATGCATGTTGCCTTCCGCCAATGGCTTGTCGCCGGCCAGCGTCTGCCAGTGGCAGGTCAGCTCGGAAAGGTCGGTGAAATCGTAGCGGTTGGTCAGGACGACGGCGCACTTGCGGTCTTTGATTTCCACCTCGCGCGCGCCTGTCATGACGGGGCTGTAAACCATTTTGACGTGCCAGACATCCGTTCTGGGATGGCGATAGGAATCGACGATCCCCTTGTGGACGGGTTCCTGGAACACCGCCTTGGCTTCCCGGTCGGAACCCAGATCGGCGCGGGTTTCGACAATGCCCTGGTCCTGCCACTCCCAAATAAACGAGCCAAGAATGGCGCGCGACGGCCACACGATGTCCCACACCGTCGCCAGGCTCTCGCCCCAAAGATCGCGGCAGCCGGGGTCGTATTCGCTGGCTTCGGTTTTGTAGTAAGTATGCGGCTCCTCAGTGATGATGGCGGGCACTTTGGTGCGGACGGAACTACGGTCGATGCGCTGCATTTCCTGAAAGCCGGGATAGTGGTGGTCGCTCAGATCCACGCCGGGACAATCCTGCGGGCCGTGCTCGGAGGCGAATTGCAGGCGGGTGGGATCGGCCGCATGGACGTATTGGGCCACAGCCTTGACATTGGCGCCGGCGCCGTTCTCATTCCCCAGGCTCCAGGCCAGCACCGAGGGCCGGTTCTTGTCCCGGGCCAGCGTTTCGCGCGCCCGCAGCAGGAACGCCGGCTTGAGCGCAGGATCATCCACGTCGCACCAGCAGAAGGGGATTTCGTCCAGCAGATAAAAACCGCGTTCATCGCACAACTCCAGGAAGCGCTGGGCGAAATTGTAGTGCGAAGTGCGGATGGCATTGATGTTCGCCGCTTTCATCAGGGTCAAGTCGGTGGTCCAGGCTTCTTCGTTCAGCGCGTTGCCCAAAGTGGGCCAGATTTCATGCCGGCAGCAGCCGGTGCATTTGATCGGCCGCCCATTCCACAACACCACGCCCTCCTTGATTTCGATCTTGCGAAAACCAAACCTCTCCTCCACCCGCTCCACCATTCTGTGCCCGCTTTCCAAGCTGAAGACGACATAATAAAGATTGGGCTTTTCCGCGGACCAAAGCCCGGGCGTCCCCGCCGGCGCGGCCAGATGCAGCGTGACGGTCCCATCGCTGTCGGTCGTGCCGGAGGCCGAGAGTGAGCCCGAGTAGGCGGGTTCTCCGGAATAATGATACAACTTCCCCGCCACCTGAACCGTCGTGGCCGGCGGCCCCTGAATCTGCACCGCCGCTTGCAACGTGGCGCCATGATAATGGTCGTCAAGATCAGTCACCAGCGTGATGTCCTGCACGTGAGTGGCTGGCAGCGCCAACAGGTAATTCTCCCGGAAAATTCCGCCCAAACACCAGAAATCGCCCGTGTCCAAATCAACCGAAGGGGTGTTCTTGCTCACGCGTAGCGCCAGCAAATTCGTTTTGCCCGGCGCCAAGGCGTCAGTCAAATCCACATCGAAGGCGGTGAATTCGCTTTCATGATAGGCGACGCGCTTGCCGTTGACGAAAATCTCCGCGCCGTTGTTGACGCCGTCGAAGTGCCACAGCACCTGTTTTTGGGCGAAGCCGGCCGGAACATCCACCCACTTGCGATAGAGGCCAACCGCCGAATCGGGATCGTCATAAGTGGGCTTGGAGTAGCCGAGGATTTCCCAGTTGGAAGGGACGGAAATGGTGTCCCAGGCCGAATCATCAAACCCGGGTTGCGTAAAGGCGTTCCACTCTTGCAGGTCGCTGTCCGTCGGCCCGGGGAGTTTCCACTCGCGTTCGACGCCGTCCTCGATGGTAAAAATCTTCACCTGCCGCAAGCCTGCGCGAAAGTTATTCCGGCCCTCTTTGGGCGGAGTCAAATTGATCCGCATCCATTGGGCCGGCGCGTTGCTCAGCGCCACCTCCCCGCCCTGGCCGGGCATCGACCCGTTCGCCAGGGTCGTCCAATCAGCGCCGTCCGCGCTGCCGTGAATCTGGTAATTGTAAGTCGTGCTGGCCGACTCCCAGACCAGGGCCACCCGGCTCAAAAGAAAAGGTTTGCCCAAATCAACTTTCCACCACTGGGGCGAACGGTCGTTCTCGGCCGACCAGCGCCAGAAATCGCCCAGCAACGCGTATTCAGGCTGGCAGCCCTGCCTGCTGCCGGAGGCCGAGACGATCCTCGCGCTGCCCGCGCGGCGGAATCCCACCGGTGTCATCTTCCCGTGGTCCAGTTCGAATTTCCAAGCGCCCGTCAGTGGCAGGACGTTTGGATTGCGCACTCGGATTTGGTCAGCGGGCATCGGCCCATCGCCGGTCAGCGGCACAGGGGCCGCGTCCGCCAGCGGAGCCAGGAATAGAGAAAACGTCGCCAACTCCGCGATGAGTTTGCCTCCTTTCATAAATGTCCTTGGCCGCAATCATAGTGAAGCCACCATAAAGCTGTCCAACAAAAAGCAAATCTCCGCCGCCACGCCCCAATCATGAGCGACTTTTTGGGGGCGCGACCGAAACTGCCCCGCCTCTTTTGGGCGAGTTCTCGAAATTCCTGGAGCATCCTAATTTTGGAAAACCCAGAAATAAGCGAAATTATCCATCTATGCCGCTAGGCCGGCATATCATGGCAATTGCCTTCACGAAACCTCTGTTCTTGCTCCGTCCTTAATCACGAAGTCAATACTAAATACTCCTTGGCCCTGCGAAACTTATTTTGACCATAATTGAACTCCGTCCTCATAGCCAGCCTCCCGTGAAACCCGCTCGCCGCAAGCCGCTGACAATGTAGGGGCAGTTTCGCATCAATCGCCACAACATGCCGCTACGGTAATTCTCGACCATAAGCGTGATCGGCCCTTGATGCAGTCCGTATTGCCACGGCGATACCCAGCCGAAAGGATTGTTGGATCTATCCGGGTGGGTCGCATTGAACGTGGCTTTAAAACCGTAAGGATTTCGGTTCTTTAGCTTCACGTGGTCAATGAAGTAGTCCATGGTCGGCAGCACGATTTCGGGCGCAAACGGCAACGACGCCACTACTGCCCAAGGCGCGATGGTGCCATCATCGGGGCCGTGCGGCACTCCGCGCGCCAGGTAATCATAGAACTGCCGCTCGATACCGTCCACCTTGATGATGTCAGGCCCGGGACCGTCGCTTGCCGTGATCCCCCAGCAACGGCTGCCGTAACCCTTGAACTTGAGCGGATTATCGATCGCGTATTGTTGCTGTACATAGGTGGCACGACGGCTGTTCTCGAAGTAATCGATGCCTTTTTCCCGCATGAACGCATCTTGGATGCCGCGAAAATCGATCCAAATGTGCGACAACTGGTGCGTGAAAAGCGGTCCAGCGTAAAGATAGTCATACCCGTAACTGTGTTGCCATTGGTAAGTCGATCCCCACAAGGCGTAACTGTCGCTAGATACCGGATACGTGTGAGAGCCGAGCGCAAGCATGTAAAGCAGGAGTCCTTCATCGTAGCCCTTCCAACGATCCTGAAGGAAGCCGCTTTCAGGCTTCCAGCCCTGCGTCAACGTTGCTTCCTGGTTTTGGGCCCAGTGCCAATTGGCGCGGAGGTAGAGTGCGTCGGCGAGGGTGCGGATCTCATGCTCGTCGGCCGTATCCGCCTCAAAATAACTTGCCGCCGTCAACATGCCGGCCAGCAGAAAAGCGGTGTCTATCGTTGATAGTTCGCATTGCCAGGCGCGCCGCCCGGTCCGCATGTCGAGAAAATGATAATAAAAGCCCTGGTAGCCGGTGGCATCGGGTTCCGGGCCGTGCGGACTGTTCCAAAAAAATCGCAGCGTCACTAGCGTGCGCTCCACCGCGGCGGGACGCGCCATGAATCCGCGTTCAACCCCCACCGGGTATGCCGCCAGGGCCAGGCCGGTGGCAGCAATGCTGGCGGGACAATCCGGCGATGTCTTGTCGATCACCAGTCCGTTAGCGGGATTCGTCTCATGCGTAAAATAGCTGAATGAATCGCGCTGAAGAATTTCCTCCGTCACAATACATGATCCTTTTTACTCCGACTGGGTGGGCTGCCTTCCTCCGCCCGTGACACAGTGTGCGCAATTTGTGCAATTTTTTTGAGCGATATCCTCCAGTGAAAGAACAAAATCGATGCACCCGTTTGCTATGGCGCTCTCGGTCATATCGGGCTGCTTCGCTGTGTCGAGTTTTAGGCAACGCATTTTCTGCCGTCACAACCGCCAGTCCTCCTTTTTTACCGCTCCGGGCGACGAACTCCTTCGCGGCATATTTGTTATGTTCATCTGATGTTACTGCAACAAAATGCTCCGCCGATGGAATGCGTGCTATGGGGTATTCCCCCCACTAGCCTTTTGCGTTTCCGTAACGCCCAGGATCTCACGGTCTTGTATGGTGACTCGCGTCAATCAGGGCGCCAAGAATTTGGAGAACACGAATTGCATCCCAAGTCCCGCTGTGATAGGCTCTTCGCCGGGTATGGACGACTTGTCACAATCTCTTCGGATTCTTGAACTGGAAGGCCCGGTACCTGAGGATGAGCTCAAAAGGGCCTATCGCGACCTCGTGAAGGTTTGGCACCCCGACCGTTTTGAACACGATGAGAAGCTGCGGCAGTTGGCCGAAAAGAAATTGAGGGAAATTAATGGGGCCTATGAAATTCTCCTGGCAAATCTGTTTGCGGAGAGCCCAGCCGTTCCGGACGCGACAGCTTCATCTCCGCCTCCGCCGACTCCCGCCGAGAACCCCCCCGCCGCCGCAAGCAAGCGGAGCATCGTATGGACGTGTTTGATCATCGTTTTGGCTTCGTTGGCAGTGATTTGGGGACTGGTTTGGAAGTACGCCAGGCACCTCGACCGCCCGCTTCCACCCGCGCGAGTCGTAGCAGAATCGACGCTGCCCTCGCCGGAACACAGCCAAGTCACGTTCCCGCCTGCCGCGCAACTTATCTCAAATACGGCCTCAAACACGCCAGACCGGAGCGAGGCCAAGCCAGCCCCGATCTTGCCCGTCATGTTACCCGGGCCATCCAACAAGGCAGACGCGAACCAACGAAATCAGGCTCCCATTACGCCCGGATACATATTGGCCGACTATGTTTATACCGTTGCGGATGATTTTGTGGTTGATGTCTTTCAGAACGGAAAACGGGTGCCTGATGATCACCGCAAGCTGATCAACGACACGTATGGTGCCGCCGCCGAAAAAATTGAGGTGACGGTTCACCAAGGCGATTGGCTCGTTTTCAATGTCGTGAAAAACCGATTCCGTTGGGATGGCCAATCCTGTTTTGTCGTCGCAGGGATGCGCCGCAGCGGAGCGATTGGGTTCGTCTCGGAATTGCAGAACGGCCAATGGAGTTGTTGCGATGACCCGGCCGACGCCGCGCAGTTTATCGCCGCTCCCGATTATCTGGCCTCGAACCGTGTGCGGCCGATTGCTCGTCTCTGGGGCCAGGGGCTCGAACAAATGAAAGGCTTGGCCAAGAACTGGCACGGGCAGCCTATTTGGGGTACGAACGGCAGTACCTGGATCAAGTTCCGCGCTCCTCGCGGAAACGGTGTCAACTGAACAATCCCTATCGTGCCGTGTCAGTATGGCGCGGCAGCCTCCTAAACGGGGCCCGGAGATTTGCAAGTACATCACCCATGATTCGAGCGCAGAATCTTCTTTACGAAAAAGCGCGGCCTGCTTATAGGTTGCAAGCAGTATGACGACAAACATGATGCGCCTGCTGACCTCCATCTTCATCATGTCCATGGCTGTCCAGGCTTTGGTCCGGGACAAAGACGTCACGCTATTGGTCCTTCATCCCAAATCAACTGCCGCGGAGGATCTTCCAATTTATGGATAAGCTCTTAAGTCGATTTCGACGCGGGGTTCATTCTGCTTCGGCCAGTGCTCCAGGCCCCGAGTTACCTCGCCAGACTGCGAAGGCCAATCGTGCGAAATCAATTCGAAAGGTTCCGAGCCGTACACTGCCACCGCCTCTTGATACCAGTACAACCAAACACTGAGGAAGCCGCTGTTCGATGCTGGTTTTGTACACAACGGCGGATTCGCCCGCGTCGACATCCTCAACCCGGTCGGCAAAGACGCGTCGGACATCATCGAGGTCAAGTCGAGCACCGCGGTCAACGACCTTTCCACTTCCTCCCTAAAGCATTTCGTGGATAACAAATCCATCACTTAAAAATCGAACGCACCCGTGCTGGTCTTGCTCATGCCAAATCCAGCTTGGACTCGGCCAGCGTCGTTTCGTCGTGGGTCTTGAGGATCAGTTGCACCGTCGGATCAATCTGCTGGCTGCCCGGCGTAGCGGCGAGTTCGCAGGTCGCGTAGTCCCGGCAGGCTTTCTGGTAGCCAGCCTCCCAATCCTTGTATCGGGCCTCCGCTTTCGCGTCCCGCCACGGCCACCGTCCCGGTGGATTCTTAAACCCGCAGCGCCACGGCTTGGGCGTCAGCCGGGCGCGGAAGCACTTCTGCGTCCGGCAAAGCCGCCGGTACAGCGGGTCGGCGCCCAGCCCGTCAAACACCTCCTCGGCGGACGCGCTCTCTGGCTCAAACAGGGCGTGCGTGGCCAGCAGGCGCAGGCCCGCCTTCGTGCGATACACGCGCCAACCCCAGCCCGGATGCCTCTGACTCCACGCCGCGGCCCGCGCCATAACACTGTCATTCGTGATCAGGGCCGCAGACGGCTCCGGCTTGCCGAACAGCTTCTTTAGCCAGCCGCCCAGCGCGGTCTTCGGTTCCGGCAAGTCCACGTCCACGAACATGATGCGGGCCGTGTTCAAGACCAGAGCGCCGTAGGAATTGCGCGTGATGACGGCGGCAATCTCGCCGCCGGGTGCCTTGATTTCGCGCAGCACCGGCTCCCGCAACTGGCGGTCGGGGTAGCCATAGCCGTGTCGCAACTTGTCTCCCGCCGCGAACCGTTCCGCGAGGCGGCGCGCGCCTTCGTGCGCCAGCGACGCGGCCTCGGCCAGACTGGAGTCTGACCACCGCCAGCACGTGAATTGCTGATGCGTGCCCTTTGCCCAGAACTTGGGAAAGTTCATGGCTGGCAGCGTAACGCGGCGGTGTCGTTGAGCACAGCAAATTCTCAGTGTACATAGAAGGAATTGCCAAACCTCCAGTTGCCAGTATTTCCAACTCATTCTTGCATCGGAACCGGTCAGTCTGCATCGTGGTCGGATGAAGGAAAAGCGAAACGATTAAAGTCCATAAATCAGCCACAAAAGCAGTCACCATGCAACCAGCCACCCCAAAAACTGAACCATCACCATCAACCCAACTCCGAACGTCGGCGCCAACTTCGTGTTCGATTTTGGCACCGTTTCAAACCAAAGCTACACGGTCTGGGCCAATGCCAATTTGGCGGCAACGAACTGGGTCGCATTCACCAATTTGCTCGGCGATGGCTACCTTCAAGAGATCACCGTTCCCCTTGCCAACAGCCCGCAATGGTTTTTCAACCTCACTTCGCCCTGAGCCGGGGTCGAATCAACCGGCCACTCTGAGGTGCTTTGTTCATATCAAGTTTCTTGATGCAAACAAGGCGCTTTTCGTTTACTTCATTTCTGCGGGCGCAGCACCCTAAAGCGTACCGTGGACGGCGCTTCTTTGCTGCGGACCTGTCAGACTGAAGCCTTCATAATGATTACGAGAATGATTGGCAAAAACAATAATCCCCACCCCAAAATGCGAATCAATTTCCCCGGCGACTGGATAGTTATGGGAGAGCCAATCGGAAGCTCGCCCGTATATCCGCCCATCGCATCCGAAAACCAAATGCAAAAAAGCGGCAGAATGAGAAAAATCGCGAGCGCAAACGCCGTCTTGGTTCCAGCATGAACAGACGAGACGACGATATAAGCAGCCGCAATCAGACCTGACAAAATCTTGTTCAAATTCATGTTTTGGTGCGTCCTGCTTTTTATTAAGCAACGGCTGGTTCGTGCATTTAAATAAAAGAACAATATGGTCAATGTGGCTGATTCGCGGCGAAAATCCAGCGTTTTCCATAATCGGCCAGCAGCAAAGTAAAACGAGCAGATCCGGTAGCGAGCCATTCAGCTCGCCGGTTCTGCGGTCGAAGGTTCGTTGGGCTTGGATTTGGTCTTTTAGCTCCGGATTGGCTATTTTGGGGAATCAAACTTGAGTCCAACCTTTTACGGATCCAAGCCCGCAGATTTATGTGGTTGCGACCGGGTCCAGTTTCGTGCCTCCTACTTGATACGATTGAAATCGCGCCCCAAAATACAGCCGGCCGCCTCCCCGGCGATGGCCCCGCGCCGCCGGTGGCTCTTCCGCATCGCCGCGCCTCTGATCGTGCCGTTGCTGGCGCTGTCGGTGTTGGAAGCGGCGCTGCGCCTGGCGGGCTACGGCTACCCGACGGGCCTCTTCGAAAAGGTGCGCCTGGAAGGCCGCGACTGGCTGCTCAACAATGAGAAGTTCAGCCTGCGCTTCTTCCCGCCGGAATTGTCCCGCTGGCCCAATCCCCTGATGATGGAACCGGTCAAACCCGCGGGCACGTGCCGCATTTTTATCTTTGGCGAATCGGCCGCGCAGGGTGATCCGGAGCCGGCCTTCGGGGCGGGCCGGTATTTGGAGGTCCTGTTGCGCGAACGCTATCCCGGCGTGAATTTCGAGGTGGTCAACGTGGCCATCACCGCCATCAATTCTCATGTCATTGTGCCCATCGCCCGCGAATGCGCCCGCTACCAGGGCGACCTTTGGATCGTCTACATGGGGAACAATGAAATGATCGGGCCGTTTGGCGCCGCCACCGTTTTCGGCGCCAAAGCTCCGCCCTGGCCGGTGGTGCGCCTGGGATTGGCTCTCCAGACCACGCGCGTGGGCCAACTCCTGATGGACCTTGACCGGAGAATTAAAGGCAAGGCGGGCGGCCCGGGCATTTGGGGCGGATTGCAAATGTTTCTCGCCAATCAACTCGCGCCCGATGATCCGCGCAAGGAGGTCGTCTATAAAAATTTTCAGAGAAACCTGCAAGACATCCTGCGGGCGGGCCGGAACGCCGGCGCCGCCATCATTCTCAATACAGTGGCGGTGAACCTCAAAGATTGCCCGCCCTTTGTTTCGCTCCCCTCCAGCAGTCTCGCCCCGGCCGGCCGCGAGAAATGCGACCACCTGTGCGCGGACGCAGGCGCGGCGGAACTGAACGGCGACTGGAAATCGGCGGCGGTTGATTTCGCGGCGGCCGCCGCCTTGGACCCGCAACGGGCGGATGCCCAATTCGGCGAGGGCGAATGCCTCTGGCGCCTGAACGATGCCGCCGGCGCCGCCGGGCCTCTCCAGAAAGCGTGCGATTGCGATGCCCTGCCGTTCCGGGCCGATTCCCGCATCAACGGGATCATCCGGCAGACCGGACAGCAATGGGCCGCCCCGGGCCTCGTTTTATGCGACGCCGCCGCTTCACTGCCCGCAGCCGGGCATATTCCGGGCCAGGAAACCTTTTACGAACACGTCCACTTCAATTTCGACGGCAATTACCGGCTGGCCCTATTGTGGGCGACCCAGGCCGAGCGGCTCCTGCCGGGCGATGTCAAGTCTAAAGTAAAAGGCGGCTGGGCCTCGCAGGAACTATGCGAGGCGCGCCTGGGCCTGACGGATTGGAACCGGGTCAACGTGCTCAAGGCCGTCCGCCAGCGCCTCGAGCAGCCGCCGCTCAACAGCCAGTCCAACAATCAGCGCCGCGTGTCCGAGGTGGCCGCCGAAATCGACCGCCTCATGCGGCATCGGGACGCCACGGCGGCCGCCAACGCGCGCGCGCTCTACAACGACGCCATCGCGCGCGCCCCGGGCGATTATATGCTGCATGAGAACTACGGCGCATTCCTCGCCTGGACGGGCGACCTCAAGCAAGCCGCCTTGGAATGGAAGCAAGCGCGCGTGGTGATGCCGCGCAACCCGTTCGCGTTCCTGATCGAAGGTCAGTTGTGGGAGGCGCAGGGCGATTTGTCTTCCGCGCGGGAGGCCTACCGGCAAGCGGCCATGCTTCATCCGCGCTACGCCGAGGCCTGGTTTGAACTGGGCAAACTCGATGCCGTTGAAGGTAAACTGGAGAATGCGCTCAAAGAGTATCAGCAGTCGGCGGCGCTCATGCCCAACGATGCCCGCATTTATCTGCAGATGGGAAAGGCGCTCTCACTTTTGCAGCGGTCGGAGGAGTCGGTGCGGAATTTCCGGCGCGCGCTGGCGCTGGACGCGGCCAATTGGGAGGCGCATTACGCGCTGGGCGGAGAACTGGGCCAGCACGGGGGGATTGCGGAGGCGAAAGCGGAATTTGAGCAAGTGATTCGTTTGCAGCCGCAATTCGCCATGGGCCACCTAAACCTGGGCGTCGCCTTGCTCAAACTCAACGACCCCGCCGGCGCGCGCCAGCAATTCACCGAGACCCTGCGCCTGGACCCCGCCAACGAATCGGCCCGCAACTACCTCGCTTCCGTCAGCAAGTGAACTCCGAAACGAGAAGTCTTCAAAATTCTCAACACTCTTTTCAGGAATCATCAGCAATCGAGGCGATTATTCAACTGGCGCGAGAAGCGCAAGTTCTGTATCTTGTGACGCACAATGTTCGGGACGTGAGCCGCGCCGTGCAATTCGGAATCCGTTTGGTCCGGCCGGCTGAATTCCTGGAAATCTTGAGGCAAGCGAAATGACGAAAATTGAAGCAAACGTGCCGGACTATTTAGCGCGACAGGCGCGCGCGGCGGCGGAACGAGAACACGTTCCAATAGACCAAATTGTTGCCTTGGCTCTTTCCGCCCAGCTTGCCGCTTGGAGGGGCAGCGACGACATGGAAGCGCGAGCCAAGCGGGCGAACCTCGCGGAATTTGACCGCATCATGGACAAGGTGCCCGAGGTCCCACCCCTGCCCGGCGACGAATTGCCGCCCGGCTACCCACCTCCATTGCCGGGCTGAGGAGCAGAGCGGCAGGAACGCGGCTTGCTTAGAATCCTCCCGCGTTGCCATGTTGCCTGTCTCGCCATCATCTTGACGACGGCGGACTTGTCGCGCCGTAGCTACAGCGAAGGCGGATCATCCGGCTTGCTGAAAACACAAAGGCCAAGCCAACGCCAACGCGCGACCGCTCCGTCCCGACAAGTGCCTGGTCGTTTCGCCGACCCGTCAAAGGCCAAATCCGTGAATTTCCGCAACAAAACCGGCCGTCACTGCCACGGGTTGAGCACTTTGCAGCCCATGCGCTCGAATGGCGCAACATCGCGCGTAACGACTTGATAGCCGCGTGAGCGGGCGATGGCGCCTATGAAGGCGTCGCGCAACGGCAATGGGACGATCGCGTTGGCGGTCAATTCTCCCCATATCGCCGCCGCGCGCAGATCAAAGTTCAACACGCGGTATTTTCGTGGCAGATTTGTTGCGATAATCTTGACGCGATTATAGTCCCGATGATTCGGCTCCAAGCTATGAAAACCGTTCCAGACCTCCGCGACCGAGATCGTGGTGATAAAAAGGTGGGCCGGGTCCTGGGCGTCAAGCCAAGTGATAAAACTGCGATTGGGACGCGGCTTCTCCGTTTCACTGACCGCATTCGTGTCCAGCACGAAATTCACAGCCGAAATGGTTTAACCAAATCGTCCGGCATCCGAGGCGGCTCCCAATCGGTGGTGAGCCGAACTGAATCCTGCCACTCCTTCAACTTCTTCATGCGCTGGCGGGCCGTGCCTTTGCGCCACCAGGGTTGGGAGCGCCGTTTCTTCACAGCCGTTCCATTGGCGTGCCGGGCATCCAGCCAGCCCAACAATGCACGCGCCTGGGGAGCGGACAATTTTTTGACTTTCTTAACTGCAAGTTCAACCGCACTCATGCCATGTACAGTATCAGGCAAATCGGTTTGCGGCAAGCCTGTTCGTCACAAACCGATGTTGCCTCGCCCAAAGCGGCTTCATTTAGAACGAACTGCGACGATTTTACCTTTGGTCATGGAAGGGTTTGCCGTCGGCGGCGGTGTAAACGTCCTCCGCCGCGTCTTTCAGAAAGTCGAACGCCGGGCTGGCCGAGACCGCTTTCGTCCAAGCCGCCTCCGAAATGTCCTCCGCGTCCGGCACCAACACGATCACACGAACGCGGCTTTCCAGATAAACAATTCGGAACGGGAATCGCTTTGTCTTCCGACTGCGCGTTCCCATCCTGCCGATTTTGCCGAGCTCGGGATTGCGCTGAATTCTCGGCAGCGTTGCTTCCACAGTGGAGAGGGAAGGCCTCTCCCAGGGTTGGATTCCGACGCTCGTAGAATTTCGCAGATTTGATCAACTCACTTACGGCGAGCCGATGGTAAGCGACGGGTTTCATTCAATGCGCGGCGGGCCTCTTTCATCACATCCTCGGCTGGAATCCCCTTTTCCGCGCCGGATTGAATTTCCTTCACGCGTCGCTCGATTTCATCGTCCCAAGCTGCCTCTAGCTCAGGCGTGGCGTAATCGTCAATGCTTTCCATGATTTTTTCCGCCAGCCGCACTCGCGAGCGAGGCGGCAGTTCCAAGACTTCTTTTTCCAACAGGCGAAGTGTCATAGCTTGGATTCTTCTCATGTCTGCAATTACGATGGCCCGCAAATCAGTTTAAATCAAGCGTGGATGCGGCTTTCGGAAAAACGAGAGCCAACAGGTCCGCCGCCGGGAAACGCCTGTGTTGGGCATATAACGGAAACAGGCAATTGATTGGGGGTTGAAGAGGTTGACGTCGTCCGGCCAATGTGGGATTATCCTTCTGTGATAGTCACCCTCGACGCCAAACGACGGCTCAGCCTTCCGGCGACGCTCGCGCCAGCCAGTCCGGGAGACCAATTCGACGCCACTTTTGACGCCGATGAGAACACGGTGACGCTCCGTCGGGTCAAACGAAACGGGAATTGGCTGGAGATCTGGAAGAAATGCCCGGTTCCGATGGATGCCGTGCCGCCACGAAGCCGCGAACTGGCGAAGATGGTCAATGCATGAGTTGCCTGGTGGATATGAACGTGTTCCGCCAGCCTGTCAAGACTAGCGGCCATCGCGGCGTCATCGCGTGGCTCGAAAGGGAGCAGGCGGAATATTACACTAGCGCAAGAAGCAAGCATGTGGCCGTTGTTCAAAGAGTTTTTTAGGTTTTGCCGGCAGGAGAAGAAGTGGTGGCTCATTCCGCTGATTGTCCTATTGCTGGTGCTCGGCGCCATTCTCATCTTTACTGCCACCTCGGGCATTGCCTGGGCGCTCTATCCATTCATGTGAACTGGACGCTGGGCATTTCCGCCTATTACCACGACTCCGCCGCCGCGCTGCTGCGAGACGGCCAGATCATCGCCGCCGCGCAGGAAGAACGATTTACGCGAATCAAGAACGATCCGGATTTTCCGCGGCAGGCCATCGAGTTTTGCCTGCGTTACGGCGGGCTGGACGCCAAGGACCTGGATGGCGTCGTGTTCTATGACAAGCCGGTATTGAAGTTCACCCGCCTGCTGGAAACGTATCTGGCGGTGGCGCCGGGCGGATGGCGGACATTTCCCGAAGTGGTTTCCAATTGGCTGGGAGGGAAGTTGGACCTGCGCAAAACCATCCGCGAGGAATTGCCGGGCCTGCGACCGGATTGCCCGATCCTCTTCACGGCCCATCACCAGGCCCACGCCGCCAGCGCCTTCTATCCGTCGCCCTTCACCGAGGCGGCCATTTTGACCATCGACGCGGTGGGGGAATGGGCTACAACGACCATTGGCCGCGGGCGCGGCGACGCTATTGAATTGCTGCAGGAACTGCGCTTTCCGCATTCGCTGGGCATGCTCTACTCGGCGTTCACGGATTACTGCGGATTTCGCATCAATTCCGGCGAATACAAGCTCATGGGCCTGGCCCCCTACGGCGAACCGATCTACGCGAAGGCGATCCTGCGGGAATTGTTAGACTTGAAGGCCGACGGTTCCTTTTGGATGAACCTGGACTGCTTCAATTTCCTGCGTGGCACGACCATGACCAACGGCCGCTTTCACCGGCTCTTGGGCGGGCCGCCCCGCCGTCCGGAGGAAGCAATCGAGCAGCGCCACATGGACGCCGCCCGCTCGATTCAGGTGGTAACGGAGGAGGTGGTCTTGCGCCTGGCCCGCCACGCGCGGGCCTTGACCGGGGAAAAGCATCTCTGCCTGGCGGGCGGCGTGGCGCTCAACTGCGTGGCCAACGGGCGCCTGCTGCGGGAACATATTTTCGATCGCATCTGGATCCAGCCGGCCGCGAGCGACGCCGGGGGCGCCTTGGGCGCCGCGCTGGCCGCCTGGCACGCACAACGAAACCAAACCAGCCCCTTGCCGGAAAAGGCCGACGCCATGCGCGGCGCGCTCCTGGGACCGGAATACCCGGACGAGCAAATCGAAGCGGCCTTGCGCCGTCACGGGGCCAAATTCCAAAGGCTGCCCACGGCCGATTTGCTGGAGGCCACCGTGCAGTTGCTGCAATCCGGGAAAGTGATCGGCTGGTTTCAGGGGCGGATGGAATTCGGGCCGCGCGCGCTGGGCAACCGCTCGATCCTGGGCGACGCCCGTTCGGCGCAAATGCAATCGGTCATGAACCTGAAGGTTAAATTCCGCGAATCCTTCCGCCCCTTCGCGCCCATCGTGCGCCGCGAACGGGCCTCGGAATACTTTGACTTGACTGAAGAATCGCCCTACATGCTGCTGGTGGCGCCGGTTCTTCCGGCCTTGCGCCTGCCCGTGCCGGCGGGCGCGAAGGGATTGGAGTTGTTGAAACAGGCGCGATCCACGCTGCCGGCGGTCACGCACGTGGATTACTCGGCGCGCATCCAGACGGTGGCGCGGCAGGACAACCCCCTGCTTCACGAACTGCTGCTGCGCTTTGAAGCCGCCACGCAGTGCGGAGTGTTGGTCAATACTTCCTTCAACGTGCGGGGCGAGCCGATCGTCTGTTCGCCGGAGGACGCCTACCGGTGTTTCGTCCACACGGAAATGGATTACCTGGTGATGGGGAATTTTTTGCTGGACCGCGCCGGGCAGCCCGCGCGTCCGGCCGATCGGCGCGTGGCGCCGCAACGGGACTGACCCAATGAAATGCGCAATTAAGAGTTGAGAGTGCAAGATTTGAAAAATGAAGCTGAAACTTAAAGAGGAACCGAAGGAATGGCGCAAGGCGGTATGGATGAGCGCGTTGGGGTTGGCGCTTCTCAGCAGTCTGCTGCGCTGGCGGCGCGTGCTGCCGGTGGCGGCATGGGGGTTGATTTTGTGTGCGCTGGCCGCGTTGGCAGTGGCCGCGGCTCGGCGGCCACGATGGTTTCGGGGATATTATCGCTTTTCGGCAAAGGTGGGATTTGTCCTCAGCCAGATTGCGGGGCATATCGTCCTTGTGCTCCTTTTTTTCATCGTCGTCACGCCGCTGGGGCTGGCCCTGCGGATGATGGGAAAAGACCCATTGCGTCTGCGCCACCCGGTGGGCGCCGCGGAGAGCTATTGGTCGGAAGTCCGGGGCAATTCCTCATTAGACCGGCTGTTTTAGCGGCAAAGTTGACCGCACAAAGATGCGGTTGAGGGGAATTGGAACGTCTGCTACATTGCTGGCAACGACCCAATATGTCACGATACAGAATAATATGAATCGAAAACTCTCTGCCAAAGCCATCCAGCGCGGCCTCTGCGTGGGCGCCTTGCTCTTGAGCGCCGCCGCCGCTTCCGCCAGCAGCACGCTGTTGACGTTTCAAATCGATATGACCGAGGCCATTTCAAACTCAATCTTTGATCCGGCGATTCAAACAATAGCCGTGCGCGGGACATTTGATGGCTGGGCCACTCCCGGTTTCGGCTTGACGAATAATCCCAGCGGCGCCAACACCAATCTGTACACCGGCGTCTTCAACGACACCACGGACGCCAACGGCGCAGTGACGGCCTGGCAAATTGTGATCCTCACCAACGGGGTCATCGACACGTACAGTTCCCAGAATGATGGCGACAATTATTGCGCGGCTCTGCCCACCAACAGCGGGGCCAGCCTGGTGACACCCTCGGAGTTTTGGGATGATGACGGTCCGCTCGTGACCAACAGCATCACTTTCCAGGTGGATATGGCCCAGCAGCTCCAACTCGGGACATTCAGCACCAGTGACAGCGTTTTTTGCCAGGGTTCATTCGAAGGCTGGAACGACAGCTTCCAATTGACCAATAATCCAGCCCTCAACGTCACCAACGGTCAGGGCATCCCGACTTCCCTGCCTTATCAGGGCACTTACACCACTTGGTCGGCCGATGCCAACGCCGAGGCGGAGTTTAAATATGTTTACAACAACGAAACCGGCGGTGGCGATCAATATGAGAACGTGAGCGCGGCTAATGCTGATCCCGACAGCCACAACCGGTTCTTCATCAACAAGACTCAAGTCCTGCCACTCGTATTCTACAGCGATCAGCCGTTTGTCCCTCCGATCACGAACGTTATCACGTTTGAAGTGGACATGTCGGCGCAAATCGAGGTTGGAGCTTTTACGACCAACGACTCGGTGATTCTCGCAGGAAACTTCAATGACTGGAACACCACAGCACAGATCATGTCGAACAACCCGGCCGGCGGCACGCCCAACATTTACAGCACGGCGTTGACTAATGTGAACCCGCCCGGAACGCAGCTCCAGTTCAAATTCGTCATCCAGCCGGGCAAGGTCTATGAAAACTTGGCCAACAATCGCACCTTGAATCTTCTGGAGACCAACGGCAGCTTCACCTTCGGCCCGGTTTATTTCAATGACCAGCCGCCCGAACCCTTTGATTTCGTCTCGGTGACCAACTGCATGGTGACCTTCACCGTCAACATGACTAACGCGGTCGGGACGGACGGCGTCGTGTTCGACGGTTCCGGGTATCCGGTTTACCTCAACGGACTCAATGGGGGAATCAACAATAACTTTTGGACTTGGGGCGCGTTGCAGCCGACCACCTACGAAATGACCAACATTCCTGGCACCGATCTCTACAGTATCACCCTGCCGGTCAACCAGGGCCAGAACATGGACTTGCTCTATAAATACAGCATCAACGGCATCGATGACGAAGCGGGTTTCGCCGACAATCACGAGCGGTGGATTCGCAGCCTGCCCAACTATACCATGCCGGTTGATATATTCGGCAGCCAGGGCACCAACACGCAGTCGGAGATTGCATTTGGCGACCTGGCCATCGCCCAGGCCACCAACAACCAGATCCACGTCGCTTGGCTCGGCCGGGACGGCGTTCATCTGCAGACGGCCTCCACTTTGAATCCCGGCACGGTCTGGACAAACCAGTATCTGACGGACGGGACAAACCTGCTGGTCGCCCCCGGAGGCATGGCCGGCACCAATTATCCCGTCGGGCAAGGAAATCTGTTTTACAGATTGATCGGACCAGAGTAGAGTAGGTAAGGTTCCCCGCCGGGCGCCGAATGGGTTGCCGGGCCGGGGAGCGGAGTAAATAATATGAACATTCGAAAAGCATCCACACCAAAAGCATTCACGCTCATTGAGTTGCTGGTGGTCATTGCCATCATNNGAATTGCTGGTGGTCATTGCCATCATCGCCATCCTGGCGGCCCTGTTGCTGCCCGCCCTCAACCGCGCCAAGACGGAGGCCATTTCGGCCCAATGCATGAGCGACAAGAAGCAGATGCAGTTGGCGTGGACCATGTACGCAAACGACTTTAATGATCATCTCGCGATCAACGCCGATCAATCGAAGGATTTCATCGTTGGCGGCGTCGTGATGCACGACTGGTGCGAAGGCATCATGGACTGGACCAGCAGTTCGCAAAACACCAACTTTGGCTATTTAATAAATCCCATCGTCTCATCAATGGGATCTTACAACGCCAACGCCTACTCCATCTATCATTGTCCGGCGGACATTTTCTTGAGTCCAGCGCAGCGCGCGCTGGGCTGGAATAACCGCTGCCGGAGCATCTCGATGGACGGGGCCGTGGGTGACGGGACAAAATACACGTTTTCCAACTGGGGGGGCGACCAGATGTGGTGGGCCATCAAAGGCTCTGATCTCATCGCCCCTGGACCGTCCATGAGTTGGGTCTTTATTGACGAGCATCCGGACAGCATCGACGACGAAGTTCTTTACCTTAATCCGGCGGAAACAAGCGGGACCGGGGTTTTCACCGAACTGCCCGCCAGTCTGCATAATAACGCCTGCGGCATAAGCTTCGCCGACGGCCATGCGGAAATCCATAAGTGGGTCAATGCCGAAACGATTCACCCTGTGACTTATACCGTAATCGATCAGGTCAGCGTCACCCTCAACGTTGATCTGGCGTGGCTGGCGCGAAGAACACCGCGCGCGCCTTGATGGCAGCGGTCACCCGCGCAGGAATTTGACCACCGCCTCCGTGCGCGAATGGACGTGCAGTTTCTCATAGACCGTGCGCACGTAGCTGCGGACCGTGTCGATGCTGATGTTCATGCGGTCGGCGATTTCCTTGTAAGCATAGCCTTTGGCCAGTTGCTCCAGAAATTCCTTCTCCCCAGGCGCCAGACGCGAAAGCGGCGTGTCCCCGGCCGGTCTGGAAAAAAACTGCACCACCCGCCGAGCCAGTTGCGGCGTCATGGGTGAACCGCCGCCGTGAACATCCTGGATCGCTTCGATCAACCGCGCCGAGGCGGTCCGCTTGAGCAGGTAGCCGCTGGCGCCGGCCTTCAAGGAATTGAACAGCGAGTCGCTGTCCTCGTAAATTGTCAACATGAGGAATTGCACGCGGGGCAGGATGCTTTTCAATTGCCGCACGCATTCCACGCCCTTCATGCCGGGCAGGTTAATGTCCATCAGCACCACGTCCGGCGCGCGGCCGGGGATTTCCTTCAGCGCCGTTTCGGCGTCGGGATAGTCGCCCGCCAGGCGCAACGCGGGCGCGCGGCGGATGAGCGCCGCCAAACCGGCGCGGATGCCCTCGTCGTCATCAACGATGGCCACCTTGATGGGAGTTTTTTCTGTCACACCGGTCGTCACGCTCTCATGGTGGCTCGCGCCCGCCCCGCCCTGCCATCACGTAAATTTGCGGTCAGAAAGTTCACGCGGCGGCCTTTCCATGGGCTGGAACGGGCGCAAAATGCAGCCTCAACCGCACGCTCGTGCCCTGGCCGGGCCGGCTTTCGATGGCCACTGCCCCGCCCATCGCCTGGACGCGGCGGCGCATATTGCCCAACCCGTTGCCCCGGCTCCGGCAGTTGGTGTCAAACCCTTTGCCATCGTCCTGCACCACGATTTCCAGCGCGTCGCCCGAAGCCTCGGCGCGGACCAGGACCTCGCGCGCCGCGGCATGTTTGAGCGCGTTGGTCAGCGCTTCCTTGACGGCCAGAAAGATATTGTGCCGGATGTCCGGCGGCAATGGGCGCGGCGGCAAATCGGCCGGCAGGTCCAGCCGGCAATGAATCCCCCCGCCGTCGAATAATTCATTGGCAAAGTGCGCGATGTATTCCACCAGGCTTTGCAGCGAATCGCTGCCGGGCCGGACGGCCCAGACAATTTCCTCCAAAGCCCGCACGGTTTGATCGGCCGATTGGGATATTTTGACCGCGTGGCTTTCGATTTGATGGGGATTATCCCGGTCGGCCTTGAGCAGGCCGCTCAAGAGCGAAATGCGGGCGAGGGACGAACCCAGATCGTCGTGCAGGTCGCGCGCGATGCGCTCGCGTTCATGCGCCAAGGCGCGCTCCTGCTCCAATTGTTCCAACCGGCGGTGGAGTTTGCGCTTTTCCACCACCCGCGCCGTAAGCGCGATGACGGCCAGCAAACCCAGCGAGGCGGGCACGCGAAACCACCACGTTTGCCACAGGTACGGCTGCACGATTACGGAGACACTGGCGCCTGCCGTGTTCCAGCGCCCATCCCCATTGCCGGCAATGACCTCGAAACGGTATTCCCCGTATGGCACATAAGGAAAGGGAGCCGAGCGGCTCGAACCTGCTTCCACCCAGACGGAATCCAGTCCGACCAGCCGATATTGGAAGCGCACCCGTTCGGGAGCATCGAAATTCAGGCCCGTGTATCGAAACTCCAGCCGGTGCTGGCCGGGTGCCAGACGCAATGAGTCCGCCGCATTCGGCACCCCATCGACCAGCGTGTCCTCCAGCACTACCGATGGCGGGGGAATCTCCTTGGTTGGGTGATGTGGATCGGCCACCACAATGCCCTCCTGAGTCGGGAACCACAGCATCCCGGATTTGGTTCTAAGGCCAATCGGAAAAAATCCACTGATGCATTCCTCGGACAACATGCCTTCGGCGGCCATAAACCTGCGGATAGACCGCCTTTATCTTTTGGGCCGCCAAATCCTCCAACTCACGCTTGCTGACACACACAATGCCCCGGTCGCCTCCCAGCCAAAGTTTGCCCGCGTCATCTTCCAGGATTTGCGATATCGTGTTATCGGGCAGCCCTTCGCGCGTGGTGAAGGTCGCCACCTTGCCATCCACTCGTTGCAACCGGCTCAACCNNGCTCAACCCACCACCCCCTCCCGTTCCAATCCAAAGAGTATCTTCCGCATCCAAGTAAAGTGTGCGGATCCAATCGCTCAACAATCCCTTCTGCTTCATCCAATGCCCGTCCGCGTTGCCTTCCACACTGAACAATCCGTCCCCGGCCGTGCCCACCCACGTGGAGCCATCCCGCTCCGGCACAATAGCGGTGATGGCATGGACACGCGGACCTTTGGTTTGTGCCATCCACTTCTCCTTATCCTGCCACCAAAGCTCTCCTTGCCGTGTCCCCAGCCACAGTCTGCCCTGCGCATCCTGCCCCAACGCACTGACGTCCAGGTTGGTTAGCGACGGCAACCCAGCTACGCTCTCCACATCCGGCACGTCCTTAAATTGCAGCAGCCCACGCGCGCCGCCCATCCAGCAACTGCCGTCCTTGGCCATCAGCAACGCTCCCACCCGGTCATCGCCCGGTGACAAGCCTGCGGCCGGCAACGGGCGGAAATATCGGCCATCCCAAAAGTAAAGTCCCTCGCTGGATTTGCTGGCCCAAATCTTACCCGGCGCTGCCTCCGCCAAGCCCTGCACCGCGCCGTTGCCCAAGCCCTCGTTATAGCTGATCACGCACAGGTTTTTGGGTCGCAGCCGATTCAAGCCTCCGTGCGTGCCCACCCAAAGTTTCCCTTCCCGATCCACCAGCAGGGCTTCCACCAAATTGCCCGACAGACCGCTGCCGGCATTGACAGCCACCAGCTTCCCGTGCTTGAACTGGAACAAACCCTCGCTCACGGAGCCGGCCCAAACCGTGCCGTCTGGGTCCTCCGCCAGGGCGCTCACGTAGTGCCTGGCCAGGTGATGGGGAAGCCGGTAGGGCCGCCAATGCCCTCCTTCACGATACAGGACCGAGTCCTCGCCCGCTCCGACCCATGGACGCCCTTCCCGATCCACCAGCAGGCAGTGCGGGTCCTGCAACAGATGATCGAAGACCGCGTCATGCACTGGCAACAGTTTTCCGCCCTGCAAACTGAACACGCCGGCGCCCTTGGCCCCGATCCACACCGTGCCTCGGTGGTCGCTGAACAGCGCAGTGACCGGTTTCCCGGCCAACTCTTTGGGGCCGTTGAAAGTATTCAGATGCCCATTGCGCCATACGGCCAGCCCGCCTTCGGTGCCGATCCAAATCCTCCCCTGCGCGTCCTCCGCCAGCGCATTGACCGAATCCGACGGCAGTCCATCTCGCGTCGTAAACACGGTGAATTGCCCCTTCTGCCAACGCCCCAACCCCCGCCCCACGCTCCCGATCCACNNAAATCCTTCCGGCAAACCGTAGGAGACAAATCTTGCCCCGTCGAATCGGCTCACCCCGGCATCGCTCCCGACCCAAAGGTAGCCATCCTTGGTCTGGGCCAGCGCGCGTACGAAATTTTGCGGCAACCCTTGCTCGCGTTGCCAGACCCGGAACGTGAAGGGCAATTGGCCGCGCCCGATCATCAAGCCCGCATTACCCGACTTGATCCCGCTCTCGTCCAGCACGAAATCGCCGAACGAGCTCGCAATGGCCATCTCGCTGAATGTCCATCCATCGCCGCCGCCGCCGTGGCGCAGGCGGATTTGGTTGAACGAGGCCTTGGCGGCAAACTTGGTTTTTAGGCATTCCAACTGGCTGGCCTCCGTCGCCCCCGGCCCAAGGTCTGGGTCCAGCCACACCGTCACCTCGTCCTTGCCGCCCGCCACATAATGCACCTTAAAAACAATCGTCCGTTCAATCCCCTTGCGCGGCAGCTCATACTCGAAGCGCCGGCCGCGCCCCGCATCCGTCGGCTTGGACGAATGAAAGTCGATGCCAAAATCAGTCGTCTCATTATTGGTCTTGCCCGACTCAAAAACATTGAAATTGGTTTTGCGCGCCTCAAAAACATTGAACGCGCCGTAGGCCCAGGCATTGAGCGCGTTGCCCACCGCCAGCCGCTCCGTGTCCCCTTCATACAACTCGAACCCGGCAAAATACGGCTCCGTCCCCGCATCCGAGATCGGGTTGACGTGAACTTTGAAGTAAAGCGTATCCGTGGCCCTGTCGTCCCGCTGGACCGACCCGCCCAGAATATCCGTGCCTGGCCCCGTCTCGTGCGCCAGCGTCTCACCCAGATCGCTCCAGATGATGTCCGCCGGGCAGGAGGCCGCGGCCAACAACAGCCATCCAGCCGGCCACCAGGCCCGCCCGAAGGCGCGGACCGAAAACAGAGCAGGCGTGATCATGCGCACAATATGGGCCACGCGGCGGCATAAGACAAGCGCGCGCCTCCATCCGAAACTGCCCCGCCCCTTTTTTGGCCGAGTTCTCGAAATTCCTCGAACATCCTAATTTTGGAAATACGCGGAAATACCCATCAATTCCAAAGATGCCGGCATATCGTGGCAAATCCCTTCACGAAATCTCTGTCCTCGCTCCGCCCTTAATCAATCAGTCAATACTACCGCCTTCAAGCCGCTGCCAGGACTTTTTTTTGAAAATGATTGACAGTTTTCCGCCCGCCCAACCTGCCAGTCTAATCTGGCCCATTGGGGTCATATCTACACATTCTGCAATTGAGTTTGACAAGTCAAACTGGGTCATTGGGTCAAATCTGTCAAATCTAAACATTCTACAATTGAGTTTGACAGCACGAGCCGGAAGAAGTACAGTAGAGATGTGGCCGGATCCTTGCACTTGCCTAAACTACCTCCGTTGGCGGCAGTCCTCGCCGTATTAATCGCCGCCGCGTGGCCTCTGGCTGCGCGCGGCCAGTCTCCCTTAACCACCTTGTACTCCTTCAGTCAAACGGATACGAACGGCTACAACGATGACGGGGTTGGTCCGCGTTTTGCGGGGCTGGTTCGCGACAGCGAGGGAAATCTTTACGGGACCGCTTCCGCAGGCGGCCCCAACGGAAACGGAACCGTTTTCGAGCTCGGCACCAACGGGTCGTTCAGCGTGTTGCATGCCTTTAGTCCTCTCGATAACTTGGGCGCCAACGGCGATGGGGCCACTCCCTTTGGCGGTTTGGTCATGGATCATTTGAGCAATCTTTACGGAACCACTTTTTCGGGCGGCACCGTGCCTGGCGGTGTGAGTGGAGGCACCGTGTTTGAAATGGCCGGCGATGGCTCTTTTGCGACCCTGCACTCATTCAATGGGTCGGTTGTTGGCAGCGACGGCGCCCAGCCCGAAGCGGGTTTAGTGCAAGGCAACGATAGCTTTCTTTACGGGACCACCGCCAGCGGCGGCGCCAACGAATGGGGCGCACTCTATGACTTGACAACCAACGGCGATTCCTTTTCCCTGCTTTATTCATTCAGCGCGCCTTACAATTTCGATGAAGCCAACACCGACGGCCTTTATCCCCATGCCGGGTTGATGCAAGGGCAGGATGGGAGTTTTTACGGCACTACCTGGTGGGGCGGATCAAATGGCAACGGCACGATCTTTAGATTTGACACCGACCAGAACCTCGTCACATTGATTCACTCCTTCAATGCAACCGATTCCTTTGGAAGCAATGCCGACGGCCAATTCCCGGAGGCCGGTTTGGTGCAGGACAGCGCAGGATTTTTGTATGGAACCGCCACCAGCGGCGGCACGAATGGAGCCGGCACCGTTTTTGAGATCTCAACCAACGGCGGCACTTTTGCAACCCTGCACTCCTTTAGCGACACCGGCAACGATGGCGCTCAGCCAGAGGCCGGATTGCTGATGGATACAAAGGGCAACCTGTATGGAACGACTTTCTACGGCGGCCTTTACGGCGACGGCACCATTTTTGAGATTTCCCCCAATGGCAGCAACTGCACCACCCTGTACTCATTTGATAGCGCCAACGGGACCGACGGCGCCAATTCGTGGGGGCCTCTCACGATGGACCAAAACGGAAATCTTTATGGGACCACCTACAATGGCGGCGCAAACGGCAACGGGACTCTTTTCTCGCTGGCGACGATTCCATCTCTACAGTTCTCGGGCTCGCGTAACAATTTGGTTCTTTCCTGGCCATCCTGGGCAACTAATTTCTCGCTCGTCGGCGCGACCAGTCTAGGTGTGGCGGGCGAATGGGCGGCCATTACGAATCAAGTCAGTGTTTCCGGGCAGTCCTTTTTTCTTTCCAATCTCGTCAATTCGCAGAACCACTTTTTCAAGCTTAAAAACTGACCAAACAAATGGTCATTGGTGGTCATTGGGGTCGCGGTGGTCATTGGGGTCGCATCTAAACATTCGATTCTGCTGAAAAACCCCCCATTTTTGAAAACGCGCAAAAAACTACGAAAGCTGTCAACCAGAGGATTCTCCAGAATCGCTTATAGAGGACTTTTCTTGAATGGTTGGAGTGTTTTGGTGGTCGCTAAAATCGCTCCTTTTTGAAGAAAGGGGGTTTTTCAGCAGAATCAACATTTAGAGGATACAAAGATCCTTCATTATTGAAGTGCGGAAAATCAAACCACGCTGTTGCCCAACTCGTGCCGGCGTGCTTTTCGGAATTCTGTGGGATTCCATTGCACAATCGCCGGCTCCGCCGTCTCACGGGGCAAGCCCAAGCATGCCACAGCAAATACGGTGGAGGCCGTGAACGAAGCCGCGCGGGAAATTGCATGAGGGTTCTCGCGCGGAGCCGCGGAGGGCGCGGAGAAATCAAGAATCAACGGAGAGGCCAGCACAGCCCAATTTTCACCACGAAGCACACGATGACACGGGTAAGACGGGCCGGGTTACCCATCCGTGGAAGCCGTGAAATCCATGGTGGAAAATCTTCCCGAAATGCGTGGTTCTGTCTTGGCATTTTAGCGGCGCGGCGCCACTAGACGCACTCGAGAGTTGGTATATATTTGGGCATGAGACTTTTATGCTCATCAGTTTTAAGGCCGGGCCGGGCGAGGCTCAACCACGAGAGCTTGCTGGGCCGGGTTCATTCAGTAAGGCGCGATGATTTCAAGGCCAAGTCGCGAAGGCGCAAGGACACAACGCAGCCGAGCCGCCACCCAATTCTCACCACGAAGGACACGAAGAGCACGAAGAAAAACCATCCATACGGTCAAGAACCGCTTTGCAGTGCAATATCCCAAATTCGCCCATTGCTGAGGAAACTTTTTCACCACGAAGGGCGCAAAGGACACGAAGTTTTGAAAAAGACCATGCCGGTCCGTGGCACGAAAAGGCGGATATTGCTCATGGAGGCAATGACGCAGCCTGACCACTCTGCGTTTTTGCGTATTTGCGTCCCGGCGTTAAGACCCTGCCGCATGGGTCCGGCTGAGGCGCCAATCAAAGTGGATCAAACCAAATCAAACCGATTCAAACCTGCGACGTGGGCCGGGGATGGGGGTGGCCGAAAGGGATTAGCCTCCAAGACAAAAATG